>JBHADA010000049.1:0-42095 GCA_041854805.1 Arachnia sp. | reverse complement strand
GGTTGCGTCGGCCCAGGCTGGGTGGGCGGGGGCGCGGCCCACGGGTCGCGGCTGGGCGCACTTGGGCGCGGGTTCGCCCACGGATCCGCCGCGGGTGGGGTGGGGCCTCCCCCGGACCATGGATCGGCGGCGGGGCCTGCGGCCTCGGGCGGCAAGCCTTGACGCAGCTTCTCCACCGCGGTGCGGATACCGGAGCGGATGTCGTCGAACAGGTCGGTCATGCCGGCCGCGCCGGGCGCGGTGAAGACGGTCACCGTCACCGGCCCGGAGACGGGACGCTCCGGGTCGAGCTCCACCATCCAGGTGCCCTGCACGCCCAGCGGCAGCTTGGCGTTGCCGCCCACGGACTGCAGGGTGCCGCGTCCCCCAGCCGACGGGCCGGGCGTGTCGACCACCACGTAGCCGGGCTCGGTGAGCGCCAACCCCATCTTGGCGCGCAGCGTCTTACCGGCGACGTTCACCTCGCGACGGTCGGTGAGGTGCGCCATGCGCAGCATGTCGGGCGTGATGGGAACCCCGGAGTCTGTGAAGGCCGCGGCCTGGTCGACGATGCCGGAGGCGCTGGCGCCGAGCACCGCGGTTCCGGGGATCTTGGCGGTGAGGTACTTCGCCAGGTAGAGGATGCCCAGCGGGATGGCCACGCCCAGCAGCGTCACCCCGATGAGGGTGCCCCACAGCACGGGTTGTGATGCGGGCCGCGACTGGCTGAGCGTGAATGTCACGTCGACGGCCACCGGTTCCGCGGAAGAGTTGGCGGGGGCCAGCATCACCTTCGTGGTTCCGGTGAAGGAGCCGTTGCCGAGGCCGGCCGGGTCCAGGGTGAGGGTGAGTTTGCCGGAGGCGCAGTTGTCGCGATTGCTGGCGGGTGAGGTGAGCGACGCGTTGTCCTGCCCTGATGGGTAGCCGGTGAATGTGGTCTCCCCTGCGAGCCAGGCGCATCCCTCGCCGGTGATGGGCAGGTCCGCGCTAACCGGCTCGTCGGTCTCGGTGGAGCCGAAGTCGATCTCGCTGGGCACGGACGGGTAGTCCGCGGGAGTGCCGATCTTGAGGGGGAAGCTGGCACTCTGCGGCTCGAGCCGGGTGCCTTCCACCCGCTGGCCGCCCCCAGTCCAGTCCCGGGTGGTGATGTCGAGGGTGAGCACCAGTTCGGCGTTGCCGGGCGACACGTCGCCCAGGGAGACGGTGACGGGCTCCTCCATGGCCTTGCCGGTGAGGTCCTTGGCGAGTTCCTTGGTGCCTGAGGATGTGACGAGGGAGACGTCGAGGTTGGTCTTCTCAGAGAGTGTGGCGGGGTCGACCCGGTTGCCTTGGCTGTCCACGATGCCCACCTCGAGGCTGGCGTCCTTACCGCTGGCGCGCAGTTCGACGTCGGGGTTGTGCAGGGTGGGGGCGATGTCGCCCTTGAGGGAGATGGTGGACTTGGCCAGCTCGTCGGTGGATTTTTCCGCCACGAACACGATGCTCCACGGCCCGGCCCACGCGTCGCTTTGGCCGTCGCGGGTGAGGTTCACGGTGAGCACGAGGTCGCTGGCCCATTTCCAGTTCAGCGTGGCCCCCTGGATGCCCTTGTCGCCGCCGTCGGCGGTGAGTTCGATCGCCTCGCCCGATCGCGGCTTCAGGTACACCTTGGTTCCCTTGACGGGGGTCTTCGCGGTGGCGGCGACGGACTTGATCGTGTCGTCCAACACGAAGGTGCGGGTGCCTTCCTCGCAGATCTGCCCGACGCAGGGACGGTTCTCCTCGGAGCCACCGGAGTCGATGACGGTGATGAAGTCGTAGATGAGGGAGTCGACGTCGGTGGACATGATGAACTGTCCTGGAACCGGGTCCGTGAGTTTGCCGCAGCCCCCGCCGCCGGTGACGAAGTTGCGCATCAGGTTGAACGACTCTTGGCCGGTGTCGACGGCCAGGCCCAGCCCGATGGAGATGACGCCCATGGAACGAAGCTGGTCGGCGAGGCCGCCGTCGCGGCACAGATCCGTCTCTGCCCCCTTGATGGCACGGGACACGTCGGCGTCGGTGCGCAGTGGGTTGTTGGGATCCCAACCCTTGGGGCCGCCCCACTCCTGCATTTGGGCGTCGTCGGCGCGTTTGGCGACGGCGAAACCGCCGTCGGAGAACCACAGCATCAGGTTGCAGGAGGATCCCTCGCCCTTGACGGCGGCGAACTCCTTGCGCGCCCCGTCGAGGGCCGTCCAGTAGTCGGTCTCGAGGCCGGTGTTCTTGTTGGCGTAGGTGTCGAGGTGAGACTGGATGCCGGAAACGGCGTCCTGCTTCACATCCGTCCAGTCGAGGGATTTCTCGTAGCTGGTGTCGAAGCCGGCGACGGCGAGCTTGAGCGTGGCGTCGCGCTGCTCGGCGGTGTCGGCGAATTGCTCCACCACGGCCTTGGCGGCGGTCAGGCGGCCAGAGCTGGGGTCGGTGTTCTCGAGGGAGCCGGACTTGTCGAACAGCATGAGCACGTTGCCCTGCCCGCCGCCGGCGAGGCAGGCGCCGAAGCGACCAATGGGACTTTGGGTCTCCGCGTTGGCGGGGCTGGCGACTAGCCCGGTGATGGAGAGCGCAAGAACGAGGGCAGCGGCCAACGCCGCGACGGCCCGCCTCACGTCCACGTCCCGCGGGCGACGTCGTTGGCGATGAACCAGGCGCACACCGTCACGGCGACGAGCGCCAAGACGACGAGGGCGCGGCGCCCCCATTCCGCCAAGCCCGACGGGGTGTACCAGCCGGACTCGCGTCGTTTGGCGTCGGCTGTGGTGAACAGCGCGACGGCGGTGATGGCTAGCGGCCCGGCGAGAACCCATCCGATGAGCCCGGTGGTGGCGGAACGCCCGGCGAGCCCGAGGATGAGCGCGGCGACGGCGAGGAGGAACCCTGCGGCCAGCCACAGCATGGGGGGTTTATTGGGGGTGACCAATTCGATGGTGGCTCCCCCACCGAATCCGTCGCCGGCCTGATCTGGCCGCACGGGGGGAGACGACCAGCCGCCCGATCCCGGAGCGGCTGGGCCGCCGGGCCCAGGCTGCTGCCAACTCATGGAGTCCAAGATAGCCGAGCCCTAGAGCGTCAGGCGGTGAGGCCGTGGGCTGGACGCCCATTCCGGGGGCAGCTCCAGGGGTTTCCCGGGCACCGCCACGTCTTCACGGAAGGAAGCTCTGCCAGTCGAGTCACTGGATACGGCGCCTCAGTGCACGTTACGGCCCAGCACGCCTAAGTTCGTCGTCCTTGCATCCACCCCAGAACCGGCAAACGTCAACTAGCCAGAAGACACGACACTATCGAGGAAGCGGGACCCGTTCGGCTTCTCAAGAGGTTGGAATCGCACCAAACTCAGCGCCCTGGGCCGCGGATGCCGCACTCATAGGCGATCAGCACCAAGCCCACCCTGTCCCTGGCGCCCAGCTTGCTGAGCAGCCGCCCAATATGGGTCTTGACAGTGCCTTCCGCCATGTAGAGGCGCTGCGAGATCTCCGTGTTGTTGGCTCCGCGAGCCACCTCCTCCAGCACCTCGCGTTCGCGGTCGGTCAACACGTCGAGACGGGTATCCGGCTTGGCCGGGCCGGTGGGAAGCTGCGACGCGAACTGGTCGATGAGCCGACGGGTGGCCGACGGCGCCACCACGGCGTCGCCACGGGCGACGCTGCGAATCGCGCCCAGGAGCTGGTCCGGCAGGGCGTCCTTGAGCAAGAATCCGCTGGCGCCATTGCGCAGAGCGGTGAAAACATACTCGTCGAGGTCGAAGGTGGTCAGCACCAGAACCTTCGTGCCGGTATCCATCTGGTTGATCAGCCGCGTCGCCTCCGTCCCGTCCATCACGGGCATGCGGATGTCCATGAGTACCACGTCGACGTCCCGGCTGCGGACCGCATCCACGGCTGCCTTACCGTTGTCCACCTCGCCGACCGTTTCCATGTCGTCGGCCGAGTCGATCAGCATCCTGAAGCCGCTTCTCACCAGCGACTGGTCATCCGCCAACAGCACCTTGATCATTCTCAGACTCCCCTCAACCATCCCTTGCCGAGCCGGTTCGGCATTGGCAGCCGGGCCCGCACCTGATATCCGCCCCCATGGCGGGGGCCGGCAGTGAATTCTCCGCCCATGCTGAGCACCCTCTCCCGCATTCCCGGCACACCCGAGCCGTGCCCATCGGAATGCGACATGGCCCCAATCCCGTCATCACGGACCACCACCTCGATCCCCTCCTCCGAGTACCGCAGCAACACGTCGCACATCGCCGTGGGGCCCGCGTGCTTAAGGAAGTTGGTCAGCGATTCCTGCACAACCCTGAACACCACCAGCCCCAGCGACTCGGGCACCAGTGGCGTTTCGCCGTCCACGCTCAGATTTACCCGCTCCCCCGAGGCTTCCACCAGGGCGGCGATATCGCTCAGCGATGGGCTGGGGCCGAAGTTGGGCGCCTCGTCATCGCCGCGCATCAACGCGACGATGCGGCGCACCTCGCCAATGGAACGACGGCCGGTGTCCGCGATGACGGTGAGCGCCTCCGCGGCCGCCTCCGGCCGCTTACCGGTCAGCGCCCGCGCTCCCTCGGCCTGCACCACGATGATGGACAGCGAATGGGCCAAGACGTCGTGAAGTTCCTGCGCCACCTCGGCCCGGGCACGACCCACCGCGATCTGGGAGGCCTGCCGAGACTCGTGCTGCGCCGCGGTGAACCGCTGGGTGGCGATTTCCTGCTCCAGTTGCTCGTTGACGCGCGATTCGCGCACCAGCCGCCCGGCCAGGTACGCGACGGCGACGACGGCGAAACACAAGGCCATGACGACGGCGGCGCCCATCGAGCGGTACGGCACGGCAACGTCCCGGGTCCAGGTATAGGGCCCAGCGATGGACCCAAGGATGGCGCTGACCAGCACGAACGGAGCAGCCGACCAGTCTTGGTAACGAGCCACGGAGTAGGCCACCACCGGCACGGTCAGCAGCGCGGGCAGGGGCATGGTGAGGGTGACGACCATACCGGCCCCGGCAACGAACGTCGCGGCCAACGCGACCAGTGGGGCCGCCCGGCGCAACGCTATACCGCAGCACATCAGCAAGGACCAGCCAATGGCCCAGCCAATGGCGTCCTTGTCGTTGATGATGAAAATGGGGGCGATGGCACCGGACACGAAGGCGGCGGCTAGGCCGACGTCGGTCCAGGTCTGGCGGCTCGTCCGCGACCAGTGCAACTCCATCATGATGGGCACAGCCTAGGAGACAGCTCCGACCCCCTGGGTCAGACCCGCGGCCCGACTTGCCTGACCAAAGGTGCACCCGGGTCGGATCGGGGGTTGCCCGGGTAGCCGTTGACCCCACCTCTTTCCTAGATTTAGGCACATGATTCGCAAACTTTTTTGGGTAATGGCGCTCTTGGCCCTGGTGGGTACCGTCACAGGCCTCGTGGATCGCAGTCAGGCGGCTCGCCGCCGCGAGTTGTGGGCCGAGGCCACCGACTGACCAACGGGGCTGGCCCCGCGCCGTGGCGGGGCCAACTCTCAACTCAATAGCCGAGTTTGTCCTTGCGCACCGGAAGCCACGCAATGGCGTCACGCACTGCGTCAAGTTCGGTGTAGGTGGGCGTCCAACCCAGCACATCGGTGGCTTTGCTGGAGACGGTGTAGACGCCGGCGACGTCGCCGGGACGCGGGTCTCCGAAGCGCACCTTGAGCGGATCGCCCGTGATGGCCTCGAAGGACGCGGCCAGCTCCTTGACCGTGACACCGCTGCCGGTGCCGATGTTGAACACCTGGTAGGGATTCTCGGCCGTGGCCTTGTCGAAACCCTCGATGGCCGCGACATGGGCGCGGGCCAGATCCCACACGTGGATGAAGTCTCGGATGCCGGAGCCGTCGCGGGTGGGCCAGTCGACGCCGGTGACGGTGAACGTCTCCCCCTTCTGCCACGCCTCGAGCAGCTTGGCCAGCACGTGGGTGGGATGCTCGAGCTGCTGCCCGGAACGCAGCTTCGGGTCGGTGCCGATGGGGTTGAAGTACCGCAGCGACAGCACCTTCACGTCGGATGCCTTGGTGAAGTCTTCCAGGATCATCTCGACGATGTACTTGGTGCGCGCGTAGGGAGAGCCTGGCTGAAGCGGCGACTCCTCGGTGACGACGAAGTTCTCGTCGGGCGCGTAGATGGAGGCCGAGGAACTGAACAGGAAGCGGTGTACTCCATTGCGCTGGAGCGCGCGCAGGAGAACGAGGGTCTTGGCGACGTTGTTGTCGTAGTAGCCGATGGGGTCACTGACCGACTCCGGCACCACGATCTTGGCAGCGCAGTGCACCACGGCGTCGATGGCCTGCTCGGTGAAGATCCGGTCTAGGAGGGCAGCGTCGGCGATGTCGCCCTCGTATAGCGTGCGTTCGCCGACGAACTCACGGCGGCCGGTGGAGAAGTCGTCGAGGATGACGACCTCATGCCCGGCATCCTCGCAGGCCGACGCGACGGTGCTGCCGATGTAGCCCGCGCCGCCGGTGATCAGAACCAACATATTGCCCTCCTGTCATCGCGCCCCCACGGCGCTCGCCCCCATGTTAGTGTCGCCTGCCCCCGCGGCCACCGGATCGCGTCGTCAACCTGCCTGGGCACCGGGGTCGCGCCTGCTCATCCACCGGTCCACATCGTGTGGATAAGTATTTCCACAGCGGGGAGAAGCCGCCCTCGCGACCCTCGCTAAGTGGCTCTTGACAAGGTATTTCATCTCTTTTCAAGCACGCCCTTCACTGTGGGCGCACCTTGTGGACAACCAGCGAGGTTATCCACACCGGCAGTGGATGATGCAGTCGATGGTCCGGCACCGGCCTAGTGTGCCGAGGCGAGAACTCGACGGTTTCCGGCGGACGACGAGGTCCCCGACGGGTTGGAAAGGAAGCCCAATGCTGCGCGAATCCTCCAGGTCAGACCCGCCTGAGCCCCGCGGGACGCGTCCAGAGCAGGTTCAGCTCCGGGCTCGCCGAAGCCCCAAACTCATCGCGTTCGGTGTGCTGCTCGTCGTGCTCGGCGGCTTAGGCGCCGCGGCCCTGGTGACGCTGGGCAGCTCCAACGAGCCCGTCGTCACCGTGACCCGCGACGTCTCCCGGGGAGAGACGCTGACCCGAGACGATCTCGCCGTCGTCGAGGTGCCCGTGACGCTCGACGTGGAGGCCACCCCGTCGGACCGGCTCTCCGACCTCGTGGGGCAGCGGGCCACGATCGACCTGCCGGAGGGCTCCTATCCTCTGCCTCGGCACTTCGGCGAGGACCCCATCCCCACTGGCCAGGCCGTGATCGGCCTGTTGCTGCCACTGGGACGGCTACCCACCACGGATCTCGCACCCGGCACCAAGGTGAGGCTCGTGGGTCTGGTCAGCAACGCTGGTTTCTCGTCCGAGGCCACGGTCACCACTAGGCCCGCGCCCTCCGACGGGGGCGCCGGGTTTGCCCTCAACGTTCGGCTACCGCAGGCCGACGCGGTGAAGGCTGCGGCCGCGATGGCGCTCGACGAACTGGTCCTCGTCGCCGTGGAGGAGGCCTGATGGCGGTCGTCGTGCTGTGCTCCGCGGCGGGCTCACCCGGCGTCACATCCTTGTCGATGGGCCTAGCCCTCACGTGGCCCCGCCACGTGCTGCTGGCTGACTGCGATCGTGACCCGTCCCAGGCAGTCCAGGCCGGTTATCTGCGCGGCATGGACCACGGCGGGCGCGGCCTCATGACGCTGGCGCAACTGCACCGGGAGGGTGCGCCGCTGGCGCCGGAGCTGTGGCGCCAGAGCCTGCCGTTGACCGTCGACGAGGCGACACAGCGTCGCTGCCTGCCCGGCTTCAGCACCGCCGGCGCGTCGCGGTTGTTCGAGCACGTGTGGCCCACGCTGGGTGAGGCGTTCGAGTCGCTCGAGGATCGCGGGGTCGACGTGCTCGTCGATGCCGGGCGCATCACCTCCACTGGACTCCCGCTGGGGCTGGTACACAGCGCCAACGCGGTCATCGTCGCGGTGAGATCTTCGCTGCGGGCGCTCGCCGCGGCCCGGATCCACCTGGTCACCATCACAGAGCAGCTCGCCGCACTTCCCTCGCCCGTCCCGCTGGCCCTGGCCGTCGTCGGCCCCAGGCAGCCCTACGGGACCGCCGAGATCGCCGCGCAGTTCAGCCTGCCCGTGTGGGCAGAGGTGCCCTGGGCGCCGAAGCTCGCCGCGGTGCTCAGCGACGGGGCCGATGAGCCCAAGCGATTCCACGAGACCGGCCTGATGCGTCGCATCCGGGCGGACGCAAAGGCCCTCACCGAACGGCTGCATTCGGTCCACGGTCTCGTCGGCACAGGGAGACGCGCATGAGTGTCAGCCAGCTTCCCCCGCTCTCCGGAGCCCTGGGCCGGCTTGGCCTATCCCCGCTTCCGCCAGGAGCCCCGCCGCCCGGCACCCTCAACGCCAGCGCCCCACAGGTGAGCGCCGACGTGGACTGGGGCCTCGTGGTCGAATTGCGCCGCGAAGCCGCCGAACGCATCTCCCACGCAACCCAGGAATGGCAGACCGCCAAGGGGATACCCATGCCGCCCGACGACCGGCGCATGCACGGGCGGGCCATCATCCGCGCGGTGGTCCATGCACGCGCCGAGGCGCTGGGCGAGGCTGGCACGGCGCTGTGGCCCATCGACCTGGAGACCCGGTACGCCGACGCCGTCGACAGCGCCATCTTCGGCTACGGGAGGCTCCAGCCGCTGTTCGAGATTCCCGACGCGGAAAACATCGAGATCAACGGCTGCGACAGGGTGACCGTCCAGTTCGGCGACGGGCACCGCGAGGTCCGCCCGCCTATTGCGGACTCCGACGAGGAACTCGTCGACGCCATCCGCTTCCTGGGAGAGACGGCCACCCCGCCCCGGCCCTTCGACGATCTCCACCCGACGATGACGTTGGCCCTGGGCGACCGGTTCCGCCTCCACGCCATCGGGTTCGGGCTGGCGTTTCGCCCCAGCGTCGTCATCCGTCAGCACCTCCTCACCGACATCACCCTGGCCGACCTCGCACGCGACGGCATGCTGCCGCGCCAGGTGGCCCGCCTGCTGCGGGCCGCGGTGCTGGCGCGCAAGTCCATCGTCATCTCCGGGGACCAGGGCGCCGGGAAGACCACGCTCCTGCGCGCCATGATCGCGGCCATTCACCCGTCGGAGCGGTTCGGCACGCTGGAAACCGACTACGAACTGCTCACCCATCTGCACGCGGAGCGGCGCAACGTGCTGGCGTTGCAGGCGCGCGTCGGCATGGGCGAGGCCACGGGCGGGCAGCCCATCGGTTCCTATTCGGTGGCGGATCTCATCCCGGAGGCGCTGCGGCAGAATCTCACCCGCTTGGTGGTGGGTGAGGTCCGCGGCGCGGAAGCCGGGGCGATGTTCGAGGCGATGCAGGCGGGCGCGGGAACCCTGTCTACCACGCACTCGCATTCGGCGTCGTCCACCATAGACCGGCTCGCCGCACGAGTGGCGCAGGGCGGGGTGCTGACTCTGGACGACGCCATGCGCCAGATTGCCCACCACATCAACTTTCTCGTGCACGTGACGCTGCGTGACGACACCTGGCGCGGAGGAGTTCGCACCCGGTTCGTCTCCGAGGTGCGTCAGCTCACCGGCGGGTTGGAGAATTCGCGGCCGAGCACGCATCTGGTCTACCGAGCCGCCACCGCAACCGAACCCGAGTTGTTTCAGCCTGAGGCCGCAATGTCGGCCGAGTTGGCCCAGTTCGACGGGGGCGGACCATGACGGCGCTGGCCGCGGCGGCGGGCGCGACGTTGGGCCTGGGCGTCTTCCTCGTCATCGCCGGGATGCGCAACGTGCCCCGGGAACGATCCACAGAATTATCCCCAGGCCTGTGGACAAGGGTGACGAGGTGGTGGACGAATTTGTCGCGGCCACGGCGGGGGTGGCTCCTGGGCGCCGTGGCGGCCGGGGTGGTATTGGCCGCCGCCACTGGCTGGCTGGCGTGGCTGGTGCTCGTCCCGGCGGTGCTCGTCCTGGTCCCCTTCCTGCTGTTGGAGCCACCCAACCGGGAGATCGAGGTGCTGGCCGGGCTGGACCGGTGGACGCGGCTGGTGGCCACATCGCTGACGTCGGGCAAGTCGGTGCGCGATGCCATCTACGCCACCAGGCGACAGGTCCCCGACGTGCTCGACGGGCCGGTGGGACGGCTCTGCGCCCGGCTCGAGCAACGCTGGAGCCTGCGCGATGCCCTGTTCGCCATGGCGGACGAGTTGAACGCGGCCGACGCCGACGCGGTGGTAGCGGCCCTCGCGATCGCCGGAACCCGCGGCGGGCAGGGGGCACGCGACACGCTCGAGGCCTTGTCGGACACCATTCAAGACAGGCTCCGGGCGTTGCGCGAGGTGGCCGCCGAGCGGGCAAAACCACGCGTGGTGGCACGGCAGGTGACGGCGATCACGCTGGGCGTGCTCGGGTTGGCGCTGCTGCTCAACAGTCGTTTCTTTGAGCCCTACTCGACTCCGTTGGGGCAGGTTCTCGCCCTGTGTCTGGCTTCCGCCTTCCTGGGCTGCCTGGCCATGATCCGGCGCCGCAGCATCCCGCCGCCGGCGCCCCGCTTCCTGAGGGCACAGCCATGACGACGCTGCTCGCGATGACGTGCGGGATGCTGGTGGGCCTAGGGCTCTACTTGACGATCCGCGGTATTCGCCGGGCGCCCGTGCGGCTAGGCGATGCGTTGGAAAGCCTGAGTCGGCGGACCTTGCTGGCTGCCCCGGAACCGGTCCCCGGGTTGGAGGGTTGGGGCGAGCGGGCACGGCGTCGGCTGCGGTTGCCGCTGACGGCCGCCCAGCAGCGGTTCCTCCTACAGCAGGGTCGTTCCGTCGGCGACTTCTTCGTGGAGAAGCTGGTGTGGATGGTCACCGGCGCGGTCCTACCGCTGGTGTGGTCCCTCGCCATGGCGTTCATGGGACGCGGCGGCGGGCTGCTGCCGCTGGGGCTGTCGGTTCCGGGAGCCGTCCTGGGGTATTTCGTGGCGGACCTGAGGCTGCGCAATGGGGCCAAACAGGCGCGTCGGCGCATGGCCGACGGCATCGGAACCTTCTTCGACCTCGTGGTCCTGGAACGTCTGGCGAATGCCTCGGCGGCTCAGGCCACGACGAACGCCGCCGCTGTTTCTGACGCTCCCCTGTTTCGCCGGATCACCGCCGGGCTGGAGCGAGCACGCATGGAACAGACGCAACCATGGAACGAGTTGCGGCTCATCGCCGAAGAGTGGGAATGCCCGGAACTGAGGGATTTCGCGGACGTGATGCAGTTGGAGGAGCAGGGCACGGGCCTGACGGGAGCGCTGCGGGCCCGCGTCAAGGAGTTGCGTGACGAGCACTTGACCAGGCAGAAGACGCAGGCCCAAGCGGCCAGCGAGGCCATGACGATCTGGATGACCATTCCGGCCATGTTGCTGGGTGTGGCGTTGGTGACGCCGGCCTTACTGGGCCTGCTCGGCTGAGGTCAAGAACGAATGGGGAATGTGGACAACTGAATCCGAGTTCCACCACGTAGCTGTGGACAACCGAATCGCCGGTACCGAAACGGCGAAGGTACAACCAGGAGGGAAAAGAATGCATATCGTTCATCTGATCGCGTTGCTCCAGCAGCTCGTGGCGCCGCGGCGCGCAAGCCAGCGTGGGCTCAGCCAGTCCACGGAGAACGCCATCCTGCTGGCCGGGGCGGCCACCATCGCGCTGATCATCATCGGAGCCATCACCACCTACGTCACGAACAACCTCCCCAAGTGACATGACTGGGGGCACCGTCGGTCAGCGGACTGGGGTGAGGGCGCTGCGCGCATTGGGCGCGTTGTTTGCCCTTGCCGTCGTACTGCTGGGCGTTCCTTGGGCGTTGCTTGCCGTCGGCAATGCGGCCGATCTTGCCCGGATCGACTGGCGCACGACGCTGTTCGTCCACGCCGACAGCCGGCTGTGGCTGGCGCTGCTCTCGCTAGTGGGATGGGCGGCGTGGCTCGTGCTCGCCGTGACGGTGGTGCTCGAGTCCATCGCCGTGGCCTCGCGGCAGCGCATTCGTCTCGCGCTGCCTGGCACCGGATGGCTGCGTCCGGCGGTGGCCGCGCTCGTGCTCGCCGTAGCGGCCCCGTCCGTGGCGGCGGCGGCCCCCACCGAGGCCCCATCACCCGTGCCGTCGGCTCCCGCTCCTCCATCCTCAGATCCACCCCCGGCACCGGCGCCCAGCGACCGGCCAGCACACACACGCACCTACACAGTGGCCCCCGGAGACGAACTGTGGAGCATCGCCGAACGCGAACTGGGGGCTGGGGTGCGGTGGCGCGAGATCGTCTCCCTCAACGGCCTCACCGGCTCCCGGATCACCCCTGGCATGGTGCTGCGGCTGCCGGAAATGGACCCCCCAGGAACCATCGAGGTGGAACTCGGGGACACGCTGTGGTCCATAGCCGAAGAGGAACTGGACAATCCCCGACGCTGGCCAGAGATTGGCGACCTGAACAAGGACGTGCTGCCAGACCCGGACGTACTCACGGAAGGGCTGCGCATCAAGCTACCGCCAGAGGCACACTCCCTTCAGCGCGAGGCCGGCCCGTCGGCACCACCAGAAGGGCAGAAGGAGACGCCGGCGGCCGAGGAACCAAGCGGGATACCCGAGCCTCCAAGCCAGACACCGCCTGAGACACACGAAACGCCCGGGGAGCCGGGAGAAACGCCTGCGCCCCCCGCGACGCCCTCTCAGACTCAGCAGTCCTCAGGTCCCGCGGTTCCCGCGGCTGAGCCCCCCGAGGATGACAAGGAGAAAACACCTGCCCCCACGTCGGTCGAGAATCCCGCATCCTTGTGGGTGGCTTCGCTCGGCGCCGTTCTCGCCGCTGGTGTGGTCACCACGCTCCTGGCTCGTCGGCGTTCCCAACTCCTCTCCCGCCCGGTCGGCAGGAGGGTGCCACCCCTCGGCCCGGACCCGGCCCCATTCCTGGCCGGGCTGGCCCAAGCGGCGGTGAACGCACCCCCACGCCCGCGACACACGCTGCTGGGGTGGACGCAGGACGATGCTCCGGTCACGGTGGATCTGGAGCGGGCACGCATGACGGTCTTCCTGGGCCGGAACGCGCTCGGCGCGCTGGGTGCCGTCGTCACTGGCCTGCTATGCGGCGACGAACCCACACAGGTGGTACTTCCGGGCGGGCACGACTGGGCCGACGCCATCGATGAGCCTCACGTGACCAGCACCCCAGATAGCGCTTCCGGGCTGGCGGCTCTCACCCGCATGTGCGCCGAACGCCGGCTCGCATTGCGTGGCGCATCCCTTGCCCAGGTGCGCTCGGATCCGGACCGCGCCGAACACTGGCAGCCGGTGGTATTCGTGTTCCAGCAACTCCTGAGCCCACAGCAGACGGCGGCGGTGACGGAGGCCATGGCACTGGGCGACGTGGGCG
Source organism: Arachnia sp. (assembly GCA_041854805.1). GTDB lineage: Bacteria > Actinomycetota > Actinomycetes > Propionibacteriales > Propionibacteriaceae > Arachnia. The sequence goes on along the minus strand of JBHADA010000049.1, from coordinate 28,693 downwards.
TCAGCGCGGTGTTCGCCGCCCCAGTGGCTCCCCCATCCGCCGCCGTCGTACATCTCGGGGATCCCCTCGCCGAGTTCGAGGGCCGCCGTTTCGTTGCCCAAAGCCTGCCTGAACCCGCCCGGCGGGCGCTCATTGAACTGCTCTCCGACACCGGGCGCCTCGATACCGAGCCCGCCCCGTGGTGGAGGCCCACCCTTCCGCCAAACGTCCGGCCGCTTTCCCGGCCAGCAGATCATTGCCCCGAGGAGGCACCCGTGATGACGCCGTGGCCCTGTCCTCCGCACCACCCGAGGCTGCTGCTTCTGGGTGACGTCGAGGTGCTTGGGGCGGCGGGCCCGAAACCTGCCCGGGCACGGCTGCAATGCCTTGAATACTGCGCCTGGCTGCTCGAGCATCCCGGCGCCACACCCACCGCAATGCTGCAGGACCTCCTCGTGGCGGAGACCACCCGTCGCTCCAACATGAGTCGGCTTCGCACCTGGCTGGGCCGGGCACCCGACGGCGCGCAATACCTGCCAGATGCCTACCGCGGCCGGATCGATCTCGACCCTCGCGTCGAGTCGGATTGGGACCGGTTCCGGGCTCTTCTGGCTGGCGGGATCAACCTGGCCCCCAGCGCCGCTCTAGCCGAGGCTCTGTCACTGGTGCGCGGCGCTCCGCTGGGCCCCAACTGGTTCCAATGGGCGTGGGCCGAGCAGTTGCGCTGCGACATGATGGCCATGATCGTGGACACCGCATGCGAACTGGCGGACCGGGCCATCAAGGCCAGCGACCCCGACCGGGCGCTGTGGGCCATTGCCCAGGGCCGCAAGGCGGGCGAGGAATTCGACGTGCTCGCGGTGCGCGAGATCCATGCGTTGGCCCTGGCTGGCCGCGCCGAGGAGACGCGTTCCGCATTGCTTCGCCTATCTCGAGCCACCCGCGGAGCCGGCCGAGACCTCGCCCCAGACCTGGCACGGCGGGTGCAATTCGCGCTGCGGCTCGTGGCACCCCCACCTCCGGCAGCTCCTCCAGCATCGTCGTTGCCGGTCCATTCCGCGCCTCGCTCCGGTCCACTCCCAGCCGGAGCGAGGCCCACCCCGCGGGTGGGATGACCCTTCCTGGGCGCGTCGCGCATAAATCTTGCCCGCCGGAGACCCCACATTGGCTGACAGGCGCCCCCGCAGGTTCTAGGCTGACTAGCATGTCTGACTTCATTCTCACGGAGGTGACCGACGCAATAGCGCGCATCACGCTCAACCGGCCCCAGGCCATCAACGCGCTCTCCGAGGACATGCTGACCTCGATGTACACGGCCTTGTCGGCGTGGGTGCACGACGATTCCGTCACCGCAGTCGAGATCCAGGCCAAGGGCGAGCGGGGATTCTGCGCCGGTGCAGATGTGCGCGCACTCGCCCGCCTCGTCACCGACGGCGGCCCTTGGCTGCGCTTCCTCGAGACCGAGTACGCACTCGACATGGCCATCGCCGACTACCCCAAGCCTGTGACGTCGTACATGCGCGGCATCACCATGGGCGGCGGGCTAGGCATCGGCGGCCATTCCGACCGGCGCATCGTCTACGCCGACACGGTGATGGCCATGCCCGAGACCAAGATTGGGATCGTCCCAGACGTCGGCGTCCTCAAGCAGCTCTCACGGGCAGGCGCGGTGGGGCGGCACGTGGCCCTCACCGGCACAACCTTCACCGGCGGCGACGCGCTGCTGCTGAACTTGGCCGACGAATCTGCCGACGGAGAGCTTCCGGCGCCGCTGTTCGCCGACTCGTCCGCGTGGATCCACGAATGCTATGCGTTCGACAACGTGGTGGAGATCGTACGAGCGCTCGAGGCACACCCAGAGGAAGCGGCACGCCAAGCCGCGGTCGAGATGCGGGCCCGCTCACCGTTCGCGGTGCATGTGACGCTCCGCGCCCTCATCCGCGCCGAACGCCTCCAGTTGAGCGAGATCCTCAACCAGGATCTGCGTCTGGCCGAGCACGTCATCCCCACCGGCGACTTCGTCGAGGGCGTGCGAGCCCTGCTCGTGGACAAGGACAACAAGCCGAGGTGGCGTCATGCCCGCTTGGAGGACGTGACCAAGGCCGAGGTGGATAAAGCCTTCAGCTACTGATCCTCGCGACATGGTGAGAGTCGGGGTCAGCCGACCTCGGCTCTCACCATGCGGAGCGTCATTGGCACGCTTGGGCAGGGTGCGGCCGAGCTTGCGTAACTCGACCAGCGGGCGGGCACGTTGGAGGTGAGGCGATGACGGATCGTGCCTGGGTGCGGCCCGTGGCCCGGTCGATAGGCGGTGATGAGTCGCTGCTCCCCCAGGTGCACGCGACCTGCGATCGTCACCGGCGAACAGCGCTTTGAGCCGCTCCTGCTGGAGGTCGGTGAGTAGGTCGGCACCGGTGTGCAGGGTGCGCCGTGCCGAGTAGAAAGGGTCACCCTTGCGGCCATGGTGCGTGTAGGAACCTCCATCTTCGGAAGACCTCGACGCCTACCTCCGGACCGCCACGCCAGCGCCCGCTACACCCTCATCTGCGAAGAGCCCTTCGACCCGCTCGCTCACTTTCTGTGTTCATTACCCCCCTCTCCACGGCCGAGACAACAATTATGCTATAGTTCTTAGCAGTCGCACCCGCATAGAAGCGAGCGATCAGACTTAGAACACGGAGAGCGAAGTGCCCAAGACCATCGGTCGACTCGACCCTGTCGAATTCCTTCAGCCGAACCGACGGTTGTTCATCGACACGAACGTCTTTATGGACACCGATGCACATCGCGCTGGCGGTCTAAAGCGCCTCTTTGAGCGAGGCCAAGAAGCAATCCTCGCGAATAATAACCCTATCATCGTGCCAACAAAAGTAATTGATGAACTCAGAAAACAGAGCCAGACCAACCTATCCGGAAAGACTAATGAACGGATCGCATCGATCGCAAAGGCGAGATCCGCACTTATTTTCCTAGAGAGCGCAAGTAAGGCTGGCCTCGTACGCAAAGATCTAGGCGACAGCAGCAACCCTTATGCAGACGATCTCTTCCTGGAAATCTTTGAAAAGTTCGCCAGTAATTACGAGATGTGCCTAGTCACCTACGACATCACAATCATGCTGAGGATCCGACTTCTTGCGCATCGGCTTTCTAAGCACCTTATCGCCGGAACCCTCGCGGACAATGGCGATCTTGTGATCGAGTCCAACGAATCACTTTTCAACCGCGGGAACAACAAATACACTAAGCACGTGGGATACATCTCCGAGGGAAAGAGCAGCTTCAAGCACAAGTCTGAGATAGCAGTTCTGAAGCCAGTTCTGGACGATTTCAGCACAACATTTGACCTGAAATTAGATTCGAAGAGAACACTGAGCGGCATTTCAACGTCACCCAGACCGTTCTCTGCGCGCACGAAGATCAAGTCGAGCGATACACCTTTGGAATTCTCCTCACTTCCCAAGCAGAGGGACAGCGTCACCTGGAAATCTGCGGACAAGAGTGGATCACTCAAGCTAGGAAACCTGCTTGGCGAAGGCGGAGAGGGCGCAGTCTACGAAACCAGCCACGGCAACGTTGTAAAGATTTTCGACAAGGATCATCTCACTCGCCACCGCAAGGAAAAGATCGAGCTTTTGGTCAACCGTGGGCTATCCAGGAAAGGAATTTGCTTCCCGTCCGCGGCCATCTACAACAACCAGGACGAGTTTGTCGGCTACTTAATGCCAAAAGCCAGCGGGCATGAGTTTCAACGCACCATCTTCAACAGACGAAGGTTCGAACGAGAGTTCCCCGAGTGGAAGAAGGCCGATCTTGTCGATATTTGCATCTCCTTCCTAGAGAAGGTGGAATATTTACATTCTATGAACGTGATTCTCGGTGATATCAACCCGAAGAATCTCATGGTCGACAGCAAGAAAAACGTCTTCGTCATCGACGCCGATTCCTGGCAGCTAGAGGGTTACCCTTGCCCTGTCGGCACGCCGATGTTCACATCACCTGCCATGCTTGGAAAAAGCTATTCCGACAATTTGCGAACGATGGAGGATGAACTCTTCGCCGTTGCGACAATGCTCTTCATGATCATCATGACCGGACAGTTCCCATATATTCGAAAGGGGACCGATGGCGACATCATTCAACTGATCAAGGAGGGGAACTTCGCATTCCAGTACGAGAAACATAGCAATAAGGACCAACCTGATGGCGACTGGAAGTACATGTGGAGCCACATCCACAAACCGGTCAAGGATCTCTTTTGGCATACCTTCCATCGCGCAGGCGAATGTTACGACAAACGCCCGACAGCTACAGTGTGGCTCGAAGCTTTTAAGAACTATAAGATCTACCTGAATGACCGGCAAAAAAATTTCGACTCGATGTCGAACGATGTGTATCCGATTCGGTACAAAGCGTTCAAACGAGACACCCCCATTCTTGACTGCCCGATCTGCCACCGTCGAAACGCGATCGTTGGCAAATGGGATGAGACCGCGGCGAGGTACTTCACGCCATCGCGGTGCAATAAATGCTGGGATCAACAGTCTAGCTACCCCAACACCCCAAGGCCGGTCTCTGCGTTCTGCCGAGACTGCGGCGTTACTCACCCGAAGGGACAGAGTCAGTATGGACATTGTCCTTCGTGCGCACAGAAGGATTCGTGCGCACAGAAGGAAAAGGAACGCCTAGCTCGCGCAAAAACAATTGATCCGACTCGACTCTGCACCCGTTGCGGAAAACCATACATCACCTATGGCAACATCGATTGGCACCAGAAAGCTGGAAAGCCAGTCCCTACAACTCACAAAGGCACCTGCGTTTCAGCCACGCCCCCCGTATCACAAGCTATCAGCACTAAACCCCAGTTGGGCTTCTGGGCACGTCTTTGGAAGTGGCTCACCAGCAACTAGCTGACTGATTGAAAGGAAATCCATGGCACGACTCAACATCGGAATTGACGACCTCGTCTACAATCCGACTCCACGCGTCCCTGTCTCATTGTGCCTCGACACTAGTGGCTCAATGAGCGGTTCTCCGATCCAGGAACTCATTCACGGCGTCAATCTCTTCTACGACGCTATCAACGATGACGGCGACGCTCACGACTCCGCAGAAATCAACATCGTCGAGTTCAACTCCTCAGCGAATCTCATTCACGATTTCGCAAGCATCGAGCGTTTAGAAAAGATCTCCTCCTTGACCGCGACCGGAAGTACCTCTATGGGTGCCGGCGTTAACCTTGCCCTGGACACACTGGACAGAAGGAAGGAGACTTACTCCAGCAGTGGCGTCCTTTACTATCAACCCTGGCTCGTTCTCATGACTGACGGGGCACCAACTGACAGCATCGAAACGGCCGTTCGACGGGTAGTCAACCTAGTCGAGACCAAGAAACTCACGGTGTTTCCGATCGGAATTGGAGACCGCGCAGACATGGGGACACTCGCCCGGTTCAGCCCTAACCGCCCTCCCCTACGCCTCGCAGGCCTGAAATTCAAAGAGTTCTTCGAGTGGCTATCCCGATCGGTCGCTCGCGTGTCGCAGTCGACACCCGGTGATACCGTTCGCCTCGATCTCGACGGACTCGCTGGTTGGGCAGAGCTCTAATGTTCAAAGAGTTCCATTACCAGGTGAGAGGGCATAGCCATCTACGCGACGGCACACCGGTTCAAGATCGAACGAAGTTCCTTTCTCTTGGCGGCGTTCAAGTCCTTTGCTTGGCCGATGGAGCAGGCTCTGCATCCCACTCTCATTTTGGAGCCCAAGCGGTCGTTGACGAAGGATGTGTCGCACTCGTCGAGCACTTCGCCGAGTACGCAGCATCCAACGATGGCGCTCGAGTGAAGGTGGATCTCCTAACCCGACTTCTGTCCAAGCTGACCGCTGTCGCGGGACGGCACCATGTTTCCTCCAGCGACCTAGCCTCGACTTTCCTTTGCCTAGCCACATCCGGGGATGGCTTCTTAGGAGCACATGTCGGCGATGGGGTCATCGGCTACCTGAAAAGCGGTCATTTAAAAGTCATCTCGTCCCCCGACAACGCAGAGTTTGCGAATCAGACGACCTTCGTGACCTCTAAACGGGCACTTGATTCGATGCGCCTCTTCCGTGGGTCTCTCGACGAAGTCGCCGGATTCATTCTCATGAGTGATGGTACAAGTGAGAGTCTGTTCAACCCTCGTACAGGGCAGTTGGGCAACGCGTGCTCCAAATTGATCAACGCTGTTGGCACAGCTCCCGCTCGCCAAAGCAAGAAGTCCAGTTACAGGAAGCGACTGCAGCGGCTTATGAGCACCACCATTCGCGATGCGACTAAGGATGACTGCTCAATCGGGATCCTCGGACGAAACCTCGCACCGTGAGGTTTCACCCGGCTGAAGCAGCGAGCGGAAGCGAGCCTCTCGACCCGCTGTTGCCTGTTCCCGTAACGTTCGATGGAGTCCACGCCTTGTCCGAGCGGGCCGGGAGTTCGTCGCTGGTCCCGAGGCACGACCCGAAGGACATCTGGGCGCTGTACGCAGAGCGGCTGAGGGCGGACCTCGGGTTCCTCGAGGATCCCGCCGACCGGCTCGGCATGCTTGACGAGCGGATGCGAGCGACCCGCGTCGTCCTCGACATCGGAGTCCACCTTGGCAAGCCGTGCCGTTGTGGACGTACTCGTTCGCGACGTACAGCGACTAGACCAGGACCTCGCTCAGCGGGTGGATGCGGAAGTTCGACAAGTGCATGGCCGACCGCGACCAGGAGATTGCTGACCTCACGGCACACCGGGCCAAACTCGAAGCCGAGAGCGCCAAGCTGCTCGCCGCGCACATCGCCGACGCCATCGACCTACCACCCTGAATTTGAGCCACCGTCAGGGCCGAGCGTCACCGTGACCACCACACTTGCAGGTGACTCCCCTAACGCACCGCATCGCCCGAGAGTACAGGTCTAAGTTGCGTGGCGACTCAGCCAAGACTTGCCGTTCGACGCAAGATCAGTGCGGCGATGAGATCGTCCCGTTGAACCTTGGTCTCACCGCGCATTAGGACCGCCTTCGCCGCAGTCTCAGCCGCCTTCACCAACTCAGCATGGCTCAGGCCAGTTGTATAGTCGCCCAGTTTCGCCATGCTGGTGCCGCCGACGAGCGTCCCCAGACGCGCCCTGATGACGGCTGCCGCCTGGCGCACATCGGGCAACGCGTAAGTCAAGACCGCGTCGAAGCGACGGAAGAGTGCCTTGTCGAGGATCGAACGGTGGTTCGTGGCCGCGAGCACAAGCGACTCAGCACTCGCCTCTTCCAGAAAAACGAGGAACGAGTTCAGGATCCGGCGAGCCTCTCCGACATCGTTCCCGGAACGGTCAGCCCCGAGGGCGTCGAACTCATCGAACAGATACACAGCGCGACGGTGCGCAACGGAGTCGAAGACGAGCCGAAGCTTGCTGGCAGTCTCACCCATGAACTTACTCAGCAGACTGTCGAGCCTGACCGTGAACATCGGTACGGCAAGCTCTGTTGCGAGTACGGCCGCGGTCATCGTCTTTCCAGTTCCGGGCGGTCCTTCTAGAAGCAACCGGTGAGCCGGCGCGAAACCGTGCTCCAAAAGGTTCTTGCGCTGGCGTTGCTCGGCAAGAACCTGTTTGATCTGCGCGACAACCTCGGCAGACACGACGAGTTCTCGAAGCCGTACGTCCGGGTGCGTTACCTCGACAAGTTCAGCGAACTCACCGCGTGGCTGCGTAAGCGTCGCGATCTTACCGACAGACTCACGTTCGCGGGATGCATCGACAGCCTTTTTAATGTCGTTGGCGAGAACATGATGCCCCGCCTTGGCTTCACGCGCGGCTACTTGAAGGGCGACCGAATAAAAGCTGGCGTCGTCACCCGCGGCGTGACTGCGCACCATCGCCGTGATGTGCTGTCCGAGACCAGCCACGATGCACCTCTTTTCCACAGACCCATTGCGTCATCGACTTGTTCAGTCTAACGTGTCAGGGCCGACGGCCTCTCTCGACGAAGAGAGCTGACAAGCCGAACCGCTATACCATCGAGCAGCGTGGACGGCCGGACGTAGCGAGGCCCGGATCCCTCCGGGTTACAGAGCGGAGTCTCGTACCGTGACCTGCCACTAAGTCTGACACGCGACATCACCGGGTTTCGACGCCCGCTGCGCGGCTCGCGGGCTCAACCAGCCTGTAGATAGCTTTGTCTACAGTACTAGAATCGTTCCATGAGCGAGACGACGACCATCCGCGTTCACCGCTCGGTGCGCGATTCGCTGAACGAACTGGCCGCCAGCCGCGGCGAGACCGTGGCCGAGACCGTCGCGCGGGCCGCGCTACTCCTGAAGCAGGAGGCCATTGGGCTCGACCTTCAGGCTCCCCTGCGCGAAGACGAACTGGCGTGGCTCGATGCTGACGCCGGGTGACGTCGTCCACCTCGACCTCGGCACCCCGGTCGGCTCCGAAACCGGGCTTCGACGACCCGCCGTGATAGTCACCGCCTGGGCGGTCTTGAAGGGCAGCCCGAACGTCGTTCAGGTGGTTCCGCTCACCAGCACCATCCGCCAGAGCGGCTCAGAGGTAGTCATTGAAGCGGACCGCCTCAACAACCTCAAGGTGACGTCGGCCGCCCAGTGTCAACACATTCGCTCGGTTGCGACTACGCGCGCAACGAAGCCCATCGGCAACGTCGGTCCGGTGGCTCTGCGGCAGATCCGCGACACGCTCACAGCCATTCTCGACACCTAACCCCGGACACAAACGATGACGCCCGAGCCCGCGTCCAGAAACTCAGTCGTCCATGACTCCAGCGCGGCAAGTTCAGAGACCAAGCGGTCGACACTCTCTTGGTGCCCCTCAGGCCAACCGGGCTGCGGATAAAGGTCATCGACCAGGTACCAACCACCGGGCTTGACTAGGCGCATCGCGAGGTCCCGGTCGTGGTACTTGCCCGGCCAGGTGTCAGCAAAGACACCATCAAACCTCGCCTCCTGATCAGCCACCGCGTCACGCAGCCACTCAGACCCGTCCCCCACCACCCAGGTGACCCGCTCATCATGTCCCAGCTCCTCGCGTGCCACGGCCTGCACCCCGGCTTCGAGTTCAACAGTCACGACCTCGCCGTCGGCACCCAGGGCACCCAGCAACCACGCCAAGCCCGCTCCCATCCCGGTACCCAGCTCCAGATACCGCCCGCCGGGCCGCAGAGCGACGAGCAGGCGCAATAGTCGCCCCACCAACTCCTCGGACGACTGGACGAAACCCGCCGCGTTCGCCTTCGCAGTCAAGCTGCCTACGACCTGTTCGAGATTCATCGCTCTTCCTCTCGTGGATGGCCTGCCACCCGGGCATTACCCAGACAATGGGCTGAACAGCCTCAGTCCGTCCATTGACCGTAGCGAAGGTCCGGACTCGACCGGCGGAGCTTCCTCCAGAAAGAACACCAGCAAAAACGCCTACCCGACCTGCACGGCGATGAGATTCCGCGCGGCGTCCAGCGCGCGGACAGCGGCCTCGGGGCTGATGCGCACGAGAGCGAAGGCGGTGATGACGTGGCTGGTGCAGGACTCGGCGACGGCTTCCTGCGACGCGGCGGGCAGGTGCGGCAGCCGCGCACGGATACCCGCGATGAGCGCGGCGCGCAGTTCGGCGGTGTAGGCGCTGACCGTCTGCGCGATGGCATCGTCATGGCCGATCGGTGCACTGGCGGTGTTGACAAGAAGACAGCCGCTGGTGGCGGGCAGTGTTCCCGCGCGCAGCAGCGCGGCGCGCAGCCCGACGAGATACTCGTCGAGCGCATCGGGAGCGACATCGGCGCCAGTGAGCGGTTGCAGGCGAGGACGGATCACCTCGTCCAGGTAGCTCTCGACGGCCGCGTCGAACAGCCCGCGTTTGGAGCCGAAGGCGTGATAGATGCTCGACCGGCTCAGCCCGGTGGCGCGCTCCAGGTCAGGCAGGGAGGCGCTCTCGTACCCGTGCTCCCAGAACACCTCGCGAGCGGCGCGAACCACCTCGCCGGTCTCGAACGTCTGGCTGCGTCCCATGTCGACCTCCGATTTGCGTACTGACCAGTCCAGTATATATTGGATCAGTCAGTTCACTATTCGAGCGCCGTCTGGCGCTCAATCGAGGGGGATCATCATGATCATCGCGGGTCTCGTGCTCACCGGCGTCGCGGCGCTAGTGCACGTCTTCATCTTCTATCTGGAGTCCATCGCCTGGACCAGCGAGCAGGCCCGCCGGACGTTTGGCACCGGCACCGTCGAACAGGCCGCCGCACAGAAGGAACTGGCGTTCAATCAGGGCTTCTACAACCTGTTCCTGGCGATCGCCGTGGCGCTCGGGATCGTGCTGTTCGCCGCGGGGCAGCAAACTGCCGGCGCGACGCTCGTGTTCACCAGCGCCGGTTCGATGGTCGCCGCTTCCCTAGTACTGCTCCTATCCAGCCCCGACAAGGCGTCCGCCGCGCTGAAGCAGGGCGTAATCCCCGCGCTCGGCGTGATCGCGCTCGCCGTCGGCATCGCACTCTGACCAACCCCCACACACAGAAAGCCACATCGCCATGTCACACGCCGTCAGCACCCAGATCCAGCTCGTCGCCCGCCCGCAGGGCTGGCCCACGCACGAGGACTTCCGCACCGTCACAGTGGAGTATGGAAAACTCCAGCCCGGCCAGGTGCGCGTGCGCAACGCCTTCATCTCGGTCGACCCCTACATGCGGGGCCGGATGAATGACGTCAAGAGCTACATTCCGCCGTTCGCGCTCGGGGAGACCATGACTGGCGGAGCGATCGGGCACGTCATCGAATCTGCCGCCGAAGGGCTGCCCGCCGGAACACTCGTGCAACACGACCTCGGCTGGCGCGACATCGCCCAAGCCGGCGCCGAGGCGTTCCGCGCCGTGCCCGAGCTGCCCGGGGTGCCGCTCTCGCTGCGCCTTGGCATGCTCGGCATGACGGGACTGACCGGCTACGTCGGCTTGACCGCGATCGCCAGCATGAAGGAAGGCGACACGGTGTTCGTCTCTGGCGCGGCCGGAGCGGTCGGCACCGCCGCGGGGCAGATCGCCCGGCTCCTCGGCGCGAAGCGCGTGATCGGATCGGCCGGTTCCGCAGAAAAGGTCTCTCTACTGACCGAGAAGTACGGCTACGACACCGCGTTCAACTACAAGGATGGCCCTGTACGCGAACAGCTCGCCGCTATCGCCCCCGAGGGCCTGGACGTGTATTTCGACAACGTCGGCGGCGACCACCTGGAAGCCGCTCTCGATGTTATGAATGACGGCGGACGCATCGCGCTGTGCGGCGTGATCGGCACCCTGAACACCGTCGACAAGCCCGCCGGTCCCGACAACATGGCGAACATCATCACCCGTGGGCTCACGCTCAAAGGCTTCACCCTCGGCGGCTACCTTCACCTCGCCCCCGAGTTCTCCCAACTCATGACCGGCTGGTTCAGCGAAGGGAAGATCGCCTACGACGAGACCATCGTGGATGGCATTGAGCACGCCGTCGACGCCTTTCTCGAGATGATGCGCGGCGCCAACACCGGCAAGATGCTCGTCCGCATCGCCCCGGACGCCTGACGATAAGCCTGCTGACGTTGGCGGGCGTGCAGCCGTGCGCGGCGGGTATTGACGATCGTGGTCACCCACAGCTCGATCCAACGCAGCCGTTGGTGGCGGGTCCCGCCACCAACGCGCCTTCCGGTAACGTTGTTCGCCAATTCCTATTAGTTGGTCAACGCGTAGCGCATCAATGGCCGACACCACATCGTCAACCTACAACGCGACACCCAGAAGAAACCTTGTTTAATTTCGGCCATACTACTCATCACTGTGGTTATGCAACCAGTTAAGGGCAATGGCCGACTCAAGGGATTCCCCTGTCGTCAATAGTCTCGCGAAGACGTCATCCAAACCGGTAATTACAGCTAGCTGCTGGGGATCGACTGAATTAGATGAACAAATATCTTGCACTTCGATAAATACACTGGCAGCAGCTTCTAAGTGATCCAGAAATTTCTGGTGGGCGGCCTTCAAACTGACGAGCGCATGCTTATCGATTTGCACTGGACGATAAGGCTGAAGGAAATCCATCTTAATCCAGGTGGCACTTCAGGGTTACATTGTCACTACGGATAGCGTTGAACATTATGCTTTTAAGTGTCACTTGGGCCTCGACTTGGAATTCCCCTGCTGGATGAAGAGTGCGTCCCCAGTCAGGCCATAGCCTGCGAGTCCGTCACGATACTCAGGTTGTAGGGAACTCCTCAAGACGTTCGCTGTAGTGAAAGTCTCTCTCGGGACTTCATTAGCATGCCCTTTGGTCGGCAAAGCAAGCGTTAAGATGGCGGATATGACTACAACTATGGGGAGAACCCGTGTACCCATAAGCACACGATAGGCCATGCCTGCTCGCTCTTCAAGCGTTTGGGTTGACTCGTGTCAGATGCCCGCGTGGGTAGGGTCGTTGACTCGCCTGAAGAAGGTGAAGTAGTGGCTCACGTAATCTTCTCGAACTGCCTTGCCTTGTAAGGACTCGTACTCACTGCGCCAGGCGTCTCCGCACTATCGCGACCACGCGAGCTGCACCGCATCCCTCGGGTCTAGTTCTCCACGATCCAAGTGGGCAAGCCAGCAGGCGAACCTGCTGGCCATAGGGCAGGTGGGGTTGGAGTAGCGCACGATACCATGACGCGTCGCCCAGCCAGCGCCAGACTCTCGCTCAGGGCGACGTGCCGCGACTACCAATCGCTTGCACGCATTGCTCAATAGTTGTGCACGTTCGTGCATACAGCGCTAGGCTCCGCCTGAAGGTGCAACGGAGGCTTCATGGAAAAGGAACTCGAGACCCTCATCAAGGTGGCCCGGCAGTACTACGTGCAGTCGGAGACGATGGACTCCATAGCCCACGGGCTAGGTGTGTCGCGTTCGACGGTGTCACGGCTGCTCAAGGAGGCCCGCGACCGCGGCCTGGTGCGAGTCACCATCGTCGACCCAGACCGCCCCATCGACAGACTGAGCCGCGAATTCAAGAAACACTTCGGCGTGCGCACCCACATCGTGCACGTGCGGCCCGGCGCCAGCAACGTGTTCCGGCTGGAACAGGTGGCCCGCACCGCCGCCGGCCTGCTCAGCGACGAGGTACGCGACGGCGACGTCATCGGCATCGCCTGGGGAACCACCACCTCCGCCATCGCCTCGCACCTGCTGCCCAGGGAACTCACCGGCGTCACCGTCACCAGCCTCAACGGCGGAGCCAACCACCAAACCACCGGCTTGCCCTACGTGGGCAGCATCCTGCACCGGTTCGCGACGGCGTTCCGCGGGCAGGAGCAGTTACTCGCCCTCCCCGCCTTCTTCGACGACCCCGCCACCAAGGAGGCCATGTGGCGGGAACGCTCCACGCACCACATCCTGGGCGTGCGAGCCAACTGCCGCATCGCCGTGTTCGGCGTCGGCGCGCTCAACTCGGAGACCCAAAGCCACGTCTACGCGGCCAACTACCTCTCCCCCGCCGACCTGCGGGCCCTCACCGACCAGCGGGTCGTCGGCGATGTCTGCACCGTGATGCTGCGCGAGAACGGCACCTTCCGCGACATCGACTTCAACCGCCGCGCCACCGGCATGACCCCAGACCAATTGCGGGCCCTCCCCCGCCGCATCTGCGTCGTCAGCGGCCGAGGGAAGGCGGCCGCACTACTCGGGGCACTCAGGGCCCGAGTAGCCACAGACCTTGTCATCGACGAGGAGGCGGCCCGGGCGGTGCTGGAGCGCCTCTCAAAAGGAAACACCGACTCACCCAGGTAATCCGGGTCACACCAGCCGCACCCAATTCGGGCCAACGCCGGAGGCGACCCTGTCCAGGAGCGCTAGGGCCCCGGTCGCCTGATCCACCCGGTACAGCCCCACCTCGCCGGAGCGCTCTCCCGCCACCACGGCTAGCCGTCCATCAGGGGAAACTGTGAACCCGCGCGGCTGAGCCTCCACTTCGGTGATGGCGTCCCTCCCCTCGAGGCGACCACCGGGCCCCAGGGACAGGGCCGCAATGGTCGACGCGGTGCGCTCCGAGCACAGCAGCCAGCGGCCGGCAAGATGAACATCGGCGCCCCAGATGAGATGCCCGGCAAGCGGGTTAGCTCCGTACCGGCTCACGGTCAGCCCGCGGCCCTCGTCGTAGGCCCTGAGAGACTCCTCGCGGGTGAGGAGCCCCGTGTCCTGGTCCCGGCCGAACCGGATGGCTTCGCCGGTGAATTCCGTCATCAGGTATAGCGACGCGCCATCGGGGGACGCGACGACGTGACGCGGCCCCGACCCCGCCGGGGCAGGAACCTCCTGGAGTACACGCATGCCGGGCAGTTCGCACACAGCCAGGAGGTCGTCGCCGAGGGAAGCGAGATAAGCGAACCTGCCGTCGGGCGAGGCGATGACGCTGTGCGGGTTGCGAAACGCTGCCTCCCCCAAGGGCTCGCCAACCCGGTCGCCATCCACTCGCCATGCCGCGGCCCAGCCGCCGTGATACGACGCCCCCAGGAGCACGTCCCCAGCGGGAGCGAGCGTCAGGTAGGCCAGTGGAGAGGTCACATCCCGGCGCGAGACCTCGGTCAGCGCCCCCGTGGCCCGGTCCAGCCGGCACACCACAATGGCGGGGGCCTTCGTCGCAACGAACACGACCTCGCCCCGCACGACGAACGTGGAGCACCCGACGCCCACCTCGCTCACCGCCGCAGAGATCAGCCGGTCGCCATCGATCCAGAACGACGAGACCGTGCCGCCCGCCGCATTGCCCACCAACACCAAGTCCATGCCAGCACTCTAATGCCGCGTATCCCCACGGCCTCCGTCCGCGAACCGTGATTCTTCCCAGGGGCAGGCCTTGACGGCATCCGAGGCGAGCCCTACCCTCATGCCATTCAGTTCGGTACTTTCGTAAGTAGCTTGAGGAAGCAGGTCGCCGATGCCCCCGAGTGCCGCCGCCAACCGGTCACAGCGCTTGGCCACCGTGTACGAGGCCCTAGTGGCGCGCCCCAATTCCACCGTCAGCGCCTTGGTGGGCAAGACCAAGCTGTCGCGACCCACCGTCACGACACTGCTCGAATCGCTCACCGAGCTCGGGCTCATCGCTCCCCAAGGCGCGGAGGGAAGCCTCGGCCGTCCCGCCGAGACCTGGGCCCCCCGCGACGAGGCGGGCGTGGTGATCGGCGTCGACTTCCTCCACCGCAGTGCCCTCATCGCCACCGCCCGGCTCGACGGAGAGATCATCGCCGTCGAACACCACGACCGCATCAGCGTGGACCGTGCCCCGCGCCTCGAGACCCTGGCCACCCTCATCGCCCGCCAGATCAAGAATCACGCCCACGGCCCGGTGCGCGCCGTCGTGGTCTCCACCACCGGCACCGTCGACCTCGACGGCCGGATCAAACGCACCGACGCCGTGCCCCAATGGGAAGGTCTGGCCTTGGGCCACGAGCTGTCCGAGCGGCTCGGCCTGCCGGTCCACATCGAGAACGACGTCAACGCCGCCGCCTACGGGGAGTTCGTGCTGCGCTGCGGCGACGGTTCCCTCTCCCCCACCGACGACCTCCTCCTCATCGCCGTCAGCCGCGCCATCGTCACAGGCCTCGTGCTGGGAGGGACGCTGCACCGCGGACACAACCAGAATGCGGGCGAGGTCGGCATCCATCTCGTCGACGGGTACGGCCCGGCCGCGGCCATGGGACGCGTCGCCGAGTCCATCGGCACCATCTCCGCCGTGCTCGACCCCGCCGCCATCGTCCTCGCAGTGCCCAACCGGAACGCCTCTGTGCTGGCCCAGATATCGGCGCACCTCAGCACCCGGGAGTCCAGCGCGGCCGAACTCAACCTCGAGTTCTCACGCATGGGCCAAGGCTCAGCCCTGGTCGGCGCCCTTTCCCTAGCCCTGCAGGACGCCCGCGCGGCCGTCTTCGGGCAGCGGACAGGGCTGATCACCACGCCGCGCGGCCTCGACGTCATCACCGCCATCGTCTCGAGAGGAACCCATTACCCCATGTCACCTGCCCAAAGTCCCGGTGAGCACGACACCCTGCGCATCGGCGTGGTCGGCGTGGGGGCACGCTGCGATATCGCCAAGCACTTCGAATTGCCCGGAGTGGGCGGCCGCATCGTGGCCGCGGCGGACCCGCACCCGGACGCCAAGGCCCGCGTCCTGAGCCGGCTCGGCCGCGAGGACATCGTCTTGACCCGCGACGTCGCCGGGCTCGTCGCGCAAGGCATCGACGCCGCGCTGGTCACCTCACCCGACGACACCCACGCCGAGGTCGCCTGCGAGTTACTGCGCGCCGGGGTGCCCGTCTACGTCGAGAAACCCCTCGCCACCCGCTTCGAGGACGGTATCGCCATCCTCCGCACGGCCTACGAGACGGGCACCAAACTCTACGTCGGCCACAACATGCGCCACATGAACGTGGTGCGCTCCATGCGTGACCTCATCCAGATGGGCGCCATCGGCGAACCCAAGGCCATCTGGTGCCGGCACTTCGTCGGCAACGGCGGCGACTACTACTTCAAGGACTGGCACGCCACCCGCGAGCACGGCACCGGCCTTCTGTTGCAGAAGGCCGCCCACGATCTCGACGTCATGCATTGGCTGGCCAATTCGCACACGGAGCGAGTCACCGCCATGGGCGGGCTCACCCTGTATGACCAGATCACCGACCGTCAAGACCGGTCCAGCCAACTCATGGGCGAGTGGTTCTCCATGGACAACTGGCCGCCGCTCAGCCAGAAGGGCCTCAGCCCCGTCATCGACGTGGAAGACCTGTCCATGATGCTGATGGAGATGGAGTCGGGCCTGTTCGCGTCCTACCAGCAGTGCCACTACACGCCCGACTATTGGCGCAACTACACCGTCATCGGCACCGAGGGAAGACTGGAGAACTTTGGTGATGGAGAGGGCGGCCAAATCAAGCTGTGGAACCGCCGCCACATCTACAACCCCGACGGCGACGCCCACTACCCCATCAAGGGCGACGCCGACGGGCACGGCGACGCGGACATCCTCACCATCAGCGAATTCGTCTCGTTCATCACGCAGGGCACGCCCACCGATACGTCCCCGTTGGGCGCCTGGTATGCCATGGCCGCCGCCATCGCCGCCACGGACTCGATCCGCGCCGGCTCTGTCCCCCGCACCGTCCCTGCTCTCGAACCTGAAGTGATCGAGTACTTCACCAACAACCAGGTCAAGTGACCACGCAATCGAAGGAGAACCCAATGAAGCGCCGAACCTTCCTCGCCGCGGCCTCCACCGTCGGCGCCGCATCCGGGCTGGCTGCCTGTTCCGGCGGCCAGCAGAGCTCGGGCGGTTCGGAGGAACTGACCAAGGACACCACGGCCGAACTCACCTTCTTCTACTGGGACAAGGCCCAGCGGAAGACCGTCGAGGACAACATCGCCGCGTTCAACAAGGAGTACCCCAAGATCAAGGTCACCGCGTCGGTGGCGTCGTTCAACGACTACTGGGACAAGATGCGTACCCAGGCCGAGGGCGACCAGTTGCCCGACGTGTTCTGGATGAACGGCCCCAACTTCCAACTCTACGCCGGCAACGGGATGTTGGCGGATCTTGAGGACGTCTCCGGCGTCGAATGGGACAAGTACCCCTCCGCGCTGGTGGATCTCTACACCTTCGACGGCAAGAAGTACGGCATCCCGAAGGACTACGACACCATCGCCTGTTTCATCAACAAGTCCCTCTTCGAGAAGGCCGGGGTCACCGTGCCCACCGACGGATGGACGTGGGATGAGCACCGCGCCGCTGCCAAGGCCATCGCGGCCAAGGGCGGCTACGGCGTCGTCGTGGGCCTAGCCGACGCCCAGGTCAGCTACTACAACACCATCTACCAGGCCGGCGGTTACGTCATCAAGGACAACAAGTCGGGCTACGACAACCCGAAGTCCATGGCCGGCATCCAGTACTGGCTCGACCTGGTTAAGGACGGCTCGCTGCCGGGGTTGGAGGTCACCTCCGACACCCCCGCGGACCAGTTGTTCCTCAACGGCCAAGGCGGCATCCACTGGGGCGGCTCATGGCAGGTCTCCGTGCTGCGCGAGAAGTACAAGGGCGACGAGGTGGTTGTCGTGCCGCTGCCCAAGGGCGAGCAGGAGGCCACCATCATCCACGGCCTGTCGTATGCGGCGTCGGCCAAGTCGAAGAACCTGGCCGCCGCGAAGGCGCTAGTCAAGGCCATGACCTCGAAGTCGGCCAACGAGACGGAGGCCAGCAACGGCACCGCCATCCCCGCCTATGCCGACACGCAGAGCAAGTGGCTTGAGCAGGCCCCGAGCTGGAACCTCGACGTGTTCACCAAGGCTGCCGAGAGCTACTCCGTTCCCTACCCGGCGTCGAAGAACACCTCGGCCTGGGCGGAGAAGCAGACCATCCTCAACGACGTGTTCACCGGCAAAGTCTCCGTCGAGGAGGGGTGCACCAAGCTGGCCAACGAGATGAACACACTCCTCGAGAAGGAATAGCCCCGCGATGCCCACCCCCAAGGCGACTACCCGCCGCCGTCGCGACCCGATGGCGGCGGGCGCCTGGCCGTTGCTGTTCGTCGGGCCGCTGCTGCTGGGCGTCCTTGTCTTCTACTACATTCCGATCCTCGGCAACTTCTACACGTCGATGACAAAGACGAACGCGTTCGGCAACAACGCGAAATTCGTCGGCTGGGACAACTACGCCGAGCTGCTGGCCCGTCCGGATTTGGCCTCAGCCACGCTTAACACCCTGCTGTATACGGCGCTGGTGCTGCTGGCGGTGCCGATCTCAGTGGTCATTGCCTCTCTCCTAGAGCTGCCTGGCCTCAAGGGACGGGCCGTGTACCGGTGCCTGTTCTTCATGCCCTATCTGGCCATGCCCGTGGCCATCGTGCAGGTGTGGCGGCTGGTGTTCAACGGCAATTTCGGCCTGCTCAACCAGACCCTGCAGGCCCTAGGGGTGGAGGATCCGCCCTACTGGTTGTCGACGCCGGGCGTGGTTCTGCTGGCGGTGGCCGTCGTGGGCATCTGGATGTCGATCGGCTTCAACGTCATCATCTTGTCGGCTGGTCTGAAGTCGATCCCGAAGGAACTGTACGAGGCGGCCGCCATCGACGGGGCCAGCGCGTTTCACCAGTTCCGTTCCATCACGGTGCCGCTGCTCACGCCGTCGATCTTCTTCCTGACGATCATGCAGGCCATCGGCGGATTCCAGTTGTTCGACATCCTCTACGCCATGCTGGGCCCAAGCAACCCGGCCACTGCCCAGTCGCGATCCCTGGTGTGGCTGTTCTACCAGGAGGCGTTCAAGACGCAGAACCGTGGCATCGGCGCCGCAGTCACCGTCATCATCCTGCTGCTTGTGGGCGTCGTGACTGCCATTCAATTCTGGGGACAGAAGAAGTGGGTGCACTATGTCTGATCGTTCTTCGTGGCGTCATCAGGTGCGGCTGTGGCCGGCCCATCTGGTGCTGGCGCTGGGCGGAATCGTCATGGTGTTTCCCTTCGTGTGGCAGGTGTTGATGTCGCTGTCCACCAACACCGAGATCCAGGCGGTGCCGCCGCAGTTCTTCCCGGAGGAGATCCAGTGGAACAACTACGTCCAGGTATTTGGCGCACTGCCGTTCCTGTCGCAATTCTGGACGTCGGTGCTCATCACGGTGCTGCGCACCGGGGCACAACTGGTGCTGTGTTCGATGGCCGGGTACGCATTCGCGCGCATGCGGTTCAAAGGACGCGGATTCCTGTTCGGGCTGCTGCTGGCCATCCTCATGATTCCGAGCCAGGCCTATCTCATCACGCAGTATCAGATCGTCAAGGGCATGGGCCTGCTGGAAACCCCATGGGGAATCGTGCTTCCGGGCCTGTTCTCCGCGTTCGGCACGTTCCTCATGCGGCAGGCGTTCCTTTCCCTGCCGAGGGAATTGGAGGAGGCTGCCCGGTTGGATGGATGCAACCTGTGGCAAGTGTTCTGGAAGGTGATGCTGCCGCTCGTTCGGCCCAGCCTGTTCGCCGTGGCGATCACGACAGTGCTGTGGAGCTGGAACGATCTGCTGTGGCCGCTGATCGTCACCACCCGCGAGGAGAGCATGCCGCTGAGTGTGGGCATCTCCACCCTGGCGGGCCAGTACACAAAGGACTGGGCGTTGATGATGGCTGCCTCGGTCATGGCGATGGCACCGATCTTCGCGGTGTTCTTCGCAATGCAGCGCAAGGTCATCGAGGGCCTAGCCACCTCGGGCCTCAAGGGCTGACGGTCATCGTCGCGGATTCACTGGCCCATGCGACGTGTCGAGACCTGGGCGAGGATAATCACCAAGGTCTCGACACGTTCGGCGATGGCTTTTCCTTCCAAGAAAGCGCCTGCCTGGCCCTAGTGTCGTATCTCAACCGGTGGCGCTTCATTCTCATTCCCCACGAGGGCTGCGCTCCGCGTCACCCTTCCGGCATCTGCGACGAGTGGTGGCTGGTGATCTTCCAGTCACCGTCGATGTATTCGTAGGTGAAGGTGTAGCGGGCCTTCACCTTCTTGCCCGTGGTGCCGTAGGTGAAGGTGTAGAGGCCAGTGTCCAGGGCTGAGTCGCAGTCGATGTCGATGAATCTTTCATCGACCACGCCAGTTGGTTCATTCTTCAAGAAATGCTCGAAGTAGTCCTCCTTCTCCTCCCGGGTATCCCGGGGGGTATTGGACAGCGTGGGCAGAAGGAAGGATTTTTCCGCGTAGTTGTCAACCACTTTGGCTGGGTCTTTCGTAGCCAGGGAGTCATTCCACCGGTCGAAGAGGGCGGCGACCTCGTCCTCGGTTACCGAGACGCAGGAGTGAGAAGGCGACGGCGACGCCGAGGAAGCACCCGCAGAGCATCCTGACAAAGCGATGAGGGCGGCCGTAACGAGAAATAGTGATGGCCTATGCATGAGAGAATCATAAGCCCCGAGCAGCCTTTCCGTATTCAAACGCGAGAATTCCTCGGTTCGCCGTCCGCTACGCTGATCCGCCGCCCTCCGGCAGAGCGGCCGCCCAGGCGCGGACGACGGCCGGATCGAGGTGATCCTGCGGTTCCTGCTGCATGACCCGCAGGAACACGCGCCTAAAGAAGCCCACCTTCGCGGGCACGAACCGTCCCGGGAAGGACTCGCTGATCTGGGCACCCGTGCGCCTGATCGCGGCCTCGTTGTATGCGAGAGAATCGTCGCGTTTGCCCGGCTTGGCGGCATTGAGGCAGGCGTTAAAGACGGCGACGCGCCGGCCACGCAACTCGCCCTCGTGGGCTGCGAGCCAGGCCGTCGCCTCCGGGTACCAGGCCCCGGCTTGGATGCCGCTGCCCAAGACGACGAGGTCGGCGTCGCCCAAGGCGGGCTGATCCCGCAGGTCGGCCACACACGCCCGGCACCCTATGGCCTCGAGCGTCTCCGAGACGACCGCGGCGATGTCGTGGGACGTGCCGCTGCGGGTCGCATAGCCGATGAAGACGCTGGTCACTTGATCAAAGCTAGCACCCGTCCTCGTCGAGGCCGGGGCCGGGGCCGGCCGAGAGTTCATGAGGCCGGGGCTCGGCGCCTGCCGCACGCATGTCCGCCAGGGCGACCGTCCCGGCCGCGAGAATGCTCACGATGACGGCGCCGAGGCTGAGCTGGAAGGCGAGATCCCACACAGGGTGGCGATGATCAGGCATCCGTTGGCGAAGGACCGATGGGCGAAGAGACCAAGGTCCACCATCGGCTGGCGTCCACGGCGTTTGTAGGACGCCTCCCAGCGCATCCAGAGCAGCAGGGTCACCGCCGCCACCGGCAGGGGGATCCACCGCAGCCACGAATTCGTCGTCGTGACAAAAGGAACCATGACGAAGAGCGTGGTGATAGCTAGGAGGATCATGCCCACGAGGTCGAGGTCGACGCGTCCAGCGCTGGTTCCTTCTCGAGGCTCGGCACCTCGCCACGCCGAGGCAGGGAAGACCTTGTGAGCGGCCCAGGCCGCGCCCAAGACGATGGGCACGTTGACGAGGAAGGACGCCCGCCATCCCCAGGACGTGCCCAACAACGTGACGAGAGCGCCGGACATGATGGGGCCGACGGCCACAGAGACGCCGATGGCACCACCGAAGATGCCGAAGGCCCTGCCGCGGATGTTGCCGGAGAAGTACTGCTGAATCATGCCGCTGACCTGCGGGTTGAGCAGGCCCGACCCCACGCCCATGACCAAGCGCGCCAGGTTGACCCACACGATGTCCGGGGCGAGCCCAGAGCCTAGAGAGCCCAGGCCGAACAGAGTGAGGCCTGCGACGAATAGGCGACCCCGGCCAAAGATGTCGCCCGCGCGCCCCGCAGTGACGAGCAGGATCCCGAAGACCAGGGCGTAGCCCGAGACGATCCACTGGATCCCGGCGGTCGAGGCGTTCAAATCGACCCGCAGGGAGGGCAGGACGACGTTGATGGAGGAGACCGCGAGGAGGGAGGCGAAGGCCGGGACGAGCAGGAGAGTCAGGATTCTCTTCTGCTCGTTGGTCATGGCCTCGTCCGAGCGGTCGCCCCAGGGCCGGGAGACAGATGACATGCGTGCGACAGTACGCCTCGAACACCCGACACACCCTGGAATCGTGCCGGCTTCAACTTTTCGCTGACCGAAGAAGGCGAAGAATGAACTCGCTCCGCGCTGCTCAGTACCCCCTGTTTCCGGGGACCCTAGCCGACAACATCGCCATGGGGCGCCCCGAGGCCGGCCGGGAGGAGGTGGAGGCGGCTGCCCGCGCGGCCAATGCCCACGACTTCATCATGGACCTGCCGGATGGATACGACACGGTGCTCGGGGAAGACGGGGCGGGCCTCTCGGGCGGGCAGCGGCAGCGGCTCTCCATCGCTAGGGCGTTGCTCAAGGACTCCCCCGTCGTGTTGCTCGACGAGCCCACCTCCGCCGTCGACCCGGGCTCCGAGCTGGCCGTCAACAAGGGTCTGTCCGCCTTGTTGGCCGGCCGCACGGTCATCGTCGTAGCCCATCAGCTCCGCACGGTCGTGGCGGCGGACCAGATCATAGTCCTCGATGGCGGCGAGATCCTCGAGACGGGTACCCACCAGCACCTATTGGCCCACGACGGGGCCTACGCCCGTCTCTGGCACGAGCTCTGGTCCTCCGAACGCGCGGGTGCTCCCGTGTGAGCGGTGGTCAGTCGAAGATCGGCTCGACGGTGCGGGTGCGCTTCAGTTCGAAGAAACCCGGATAGGCCGTGACCTTGACGAAGCCGTCGAACAGCTCTCCCGCCGCCTCGCCCTTCGGGGCGGGCGAGATGACCGGGCCAAACAGGCTCATCCCGTTGACGCGGATGACCGGCGTGCCCACGTCAAAGCCCACCGGGTCCATGCCCTCGTGGTGGGAGCGGCGCAGGTCGGCGTCGACGGCGTCGGTCTGGGCGACGTCGATGATGTCGGCATCCGCCCCGACAGCGGCCAACGCCTCCGCCACGGTCTCGACGGTGCGGGGTGCCTGCCCAGGATGGAACCGGGTACCGAGTTCGGTGTAGAACCCGGCGAGTGCGTCCGAGCCGTGCCTCTGCTCGACCAACAAGCTGGCCCGAGCCGGGACGATGGTCTCGTCGATATGAGCGCGGTAGCCGGGCTCCAGGTCACGTCCCTCGTTGAGCACGAACAGGCTCATGACGTGGAAGGTGGTTTTGACGTCGCGGACCTTCTCCACCTCCAGCATCCAGCGAGAGGTCATCCAGGCCCATGGGCACGACGGGTCGAACCAGAAGTCAACATGCGTGGTCATGAGGCAATCTCAGCACATTCGAGAGGCTCACCGAAGTCCCTTTTGGGTGCCGAGCTCGGCGATCTCCTCGTCGCCCGCTCCCTTGTAGAGCACCCACCGGTTCTCCGCGTTCGGCACCATCAGCAGCTTGCTGTTGGCCACCGTGTGCTCCTTGATCCACTCCAGCGGGTAGTCAGCGCTGCTGCCATCCGGAGCCTTGGACAGCTCCTCCATCATGAGGGCGCCCTTGCTGTCGTCGTCGAGCATCCACAGCCAGGCCTTCTTCTCCTTCGCATGGATGGCCTTGGCTAGGGCGACCAGGTCGTCGTCGCTGAGGCCGGATGGCACCACGAGGTAGAGGCGCCGGAAGCCGTAACGATCGGTGAACTCTCCCAATACCTTCACCGTTCCCTGGGGATAGTTCTGCTCCTCGCCGGAACGCGACATCGTGGCGCCAGGTTGCGGGGTCGACGAGGACGAGGGGTCGCCCGAGGGCGTCGTGGCCTCGGTGGACGAGGAAGTTGCCTCGCTCTGTTTGGTGGAGGTAGTAGCCGGATCGCTCGACGAGGTCGAGGTTGGCGAACAGCCGGCCAGTACGCCAAGGACGGCAAGGGTGGCGAGGCATCGATTGAGTTTCACGTCAGGATTGTGACAGCCCAAGCGTGTGGCGTCTATCTCTTGCCGCGGAGGCTCCAGACGAGTCCGCCCCGGCACCTTGGCACCGGGGCGGATCAGCGGGAGTGACGGTCAGTCTTCCGCGAGAGTCACCTCGAGACCGCCCATCACGGTGGCGGCGATGTTGTACAGGAAGGCCATGAGCGTGGCCACCGCGGTGATGATGACCACATCGATCACGGCCACAACCGCCGCGAAACCGAGGACTCGTTGCATCGAGATGATCTCGGTGATATCGAACGGGTTCTGCGCGTCGCCGAGGATCTTGTTGATCGTCTCGTTGAGAGAGTCGAGAGCGCCCGCACTGGCTAACACGGACCACACGACCGCCGTGACCACCCACATCATGACGCCGAAGGCGATGGCGAACAGGAACGTCGTCTTCATCACGGACCAGGGATCGACGCGTGCCAGCCGGAGCCGAGCTTTGCGGGTGCGTCGCGTGGTGCGCTTTTGTTCGGTGTCGCCCTCGGTGGCCTGGCTCTTGGTGGGAATTTTCACCACGGTCGGCGCCGTGGCCGGCGCTGGAGCGCCACTGCCCGCGGCCGGGGCCGATGGGGCACCCACTGGGGTGGCGTCCCATTCCTGCCGCGCCTTCTCTGCGCGGTTGACCTGCGCCGGGGAGATCTTGAAGTCCGGTTGTTTGGCCTGGGTCTTCGCGGCCGTAGCCTGTTGGCCCTTGGCGGGCTCCTCCGATCCCTTGCCGGCAGGCGTCTGCTTGTCTGGGGTCGTGCCCTGCGGCTGCGATGTGTCGTGCGTCTCGGGCTTGCCACCGGTCTTGTCTTGAGGCTTGCCTTGTTCCTGCGTGGGTGTCTTGGCTTGCTGGGCAGGTGTCTTGCCCTGCTCCTGCGTAGGTGTCTTGGCTTGCTGGGCAGGTGTCTTGCCCTGCTCCTGCGTGGGTGTCTTGGCTTGCTGGGCAGGTGTCTTGCCCTGCTCCTGCGTGGGCGTCTTGGCTTGCTGGGCAGGTGTCTTGCCCTGCTCCTGCGTAGGCGTCTTGCCTTGCTGAGCAGGCGCCTTGCCCTGCTCGTCCTTGGCCTGCGTGCCTTGAGCAGGGGCTTGCTCGTCTGGCTTTGTCGCCCCTTGCTCCTTAGCCTGCGGCGTGGCTTTCTCCTGCACCGCGGCCTGTTGTGCTTGCTCCGCGCCGGCCTGCTGTTGTTTGTCCTGCGCCTGCTCGGCGGCCTTGGCCTTGTCCTCGCCTGCCTTGGCGGCCGCCTGCTTGGCGACCTGCTGCTTGGCACTGATCCGCTTGTTCTTCGTGTTGCCGGGCTTGGTGATGGCACCCCCGGCAGAGGTACGGTAGGGCGAGAAATCGAGCCCGGGGCCGCCCTTCGTGCCCGGCCATCGCGGAGCCGACTCGTTCATCGCTCACCCTCCTCAATCGGGTCACTGCTTGTGCTGGGCTCTACCGTACCCGCAACCGTACCCACCGCGCTTGTCTCAATCTCTTCCATTGGCACATCGGCCTCAGATTCTGGGTACAGCGCGATAGCCCCAACGGCGTCGTCACCCTTGACGCCGACGAATTTCACGCCCATGGTGTCTCGTCCCTTGACTGGCACATCGGCCACCGCGGAACGCGTCACCTGGCCCGATGTCTTGATCGCGAGTACCTCGTCGGCGTCCCCGACGATGAGGCCGCCCACCAGGGAGCCGCGGTCCTCGTTGAGGCGCATGGCTTTGATCCCCAGGCCGCCTCGCCCCTGCACCCGGTATTCGTCGACGGCTGTGCGCTTGGCGAATCCGCCGTCGGTGACGGTGAACACGTAGCGTCCCTCTTGGCTGTCCTCGGCCCGCAGCACCGCCATCGACAGCAGTTCGTCACCGAGGCGGAATTTCATGCCGGTCACGCCCGATGTGGCACGCCCCATGGGCCGCAACTGGCTGTCGTCGGCGGGGAATCGGATGGCTTGCCCCTTGCGGGAGATCAGCAGCACGTCGTCGACGGATGAGACCAGGGCGGCGCCGATCAGTTCGTCGCCTTCTTCGCGGAAGTTGATGGCGATCACGCCGGCTTGGCGGGGCGAGTCGTAGGCCTTGAGTTCGGTCTTCTTCGCCAAACCGTGCTTGGTGGCCAGGAGCAGGTATTCGGCGTCCTCGTAGCTACGGATGGTGAGCACCTGCGCGATCTTCTCCTCCGGCAGGAAACTCAGCAGCCCTGCGACGTGGCCGCCTTTCGCGTCGCGTCCCGCCTCGGGAAGCTGCCACACCTTCGCCCGGTATACCCGGCCGAAGTTGGTGAAGAACAAGATCCACTGGTGGTTCGACGTGGCGAACAGGTGCGCCACCTCGTCGTCGGCCCTGAGGCTTGCGCCGCGTACTCCCTTGCCGCCGCGCTTTTGCACGCGGTACTGGTCGGCGCGGGTGCGCTTGGCGTAGCCGCCGTGGGTGATGGTAACCACAACTTCGTCGTCTGGGATGAAGTCTTCCTCGGAGAAGTCCCCGTCGGCGGCGACGATGCGGGTGCGGCGGTCGTCGCCGTATTTGTCGACGATCTCCTGCAGTTCGGTGGCGATGATCTCGCGCTGCCGCTCTACCCGGGCGAGGATGTCCTTGAGGTCCTCGATCTTGGCCTCGAGTTCCTGCAGCCGGGCCACGATCTTTTGACGCTCCAGCGCGGCGAGGCGACGAAGCTGCATGTCGAGAATGGCGTTGGCCTGGAGTTCGTCGATGGCGAGCAGGTCGATCAGCCCGGCCCGGGCCTCGTCTGTGGTGGGCGAGCGCCTGATCAGGGCAATGACCTCGTCGAGCATGTCGAGGGCTTTGACCAGGCCCCGGTAGATGTGGGCATCCTTTTCGGCCTGTTCCAACTGGAACTGGGTGCGGCGCTGGATGACGCTGATCTGATGCTTGATCCACAGGGAGATGAACTGGTCCAGCCGCAGGGTGCGGGGGACGTCGTCGACGATGGCGAGCATGTTGCACCCGAAGGTGTCTTGCAGCGCGGTGTGCTTGTACAGGTTATTCATCACCACGCGCGGCTGGGCGTCGCGCTTGAGGACGATGACGATCCTGAGCCCGGTGCGGGCCGATGAATCGTCGCGGATATCGGCGATGCCGGTGAGCTTGCCGGAGTTGACTAGGTCTGCAATTCGTTGGGCGAGGGCGTCCGGGTTGCACATGTAGGGCAGCTCGGTGACCACCAGCATTTGGCGGCCCTTGGCGTCCTCTTCCATGTCCATGACGGCGCGCATCACGACGGAGCCGCGGCCGGTGCGGTAGGCCTCTTCGATGCCGGAGCGTCCGACGATGAGGCCGCCGCCGGGAAAGTCTGGGCCTTGGATGCGTTGCATCGCGGCCTCGAGGAGTTCCTCCTTGGTGGCGTCGGGGTGGCGCAGGGCCCACTGCACAGCCTCGTTGACCTCGCGCAGGTTGTGGGTGGGGATGTTGGTGGCCATGCCGACGGCGATGCCGGTGGAGCCGTTGACCAGCAGGTTGGGGAACCGGGCCGGGAGCACGGTTGGTTCTTCGTCGCGGTTATCGTAGTTGGGCTTGAAGTCGACGGTGTTTTGCTCGATTTCTCGCACCATTTCGACGGCCAGCGGCGCCATTTTGCATTCGGTGTACCGCATGGCGGCGGCCTTGTCGTTGCCTTGGCTGCCGAAATTACCCTGCCCGGCCACCAGCGGGTGGCGCATGGCCCACGGCTGCGCGAGTCGCACGAGGGTGTCGTAGATGGCGCCGTCGCCGTGGGGGTGGTAGAGGCCCATGACCTCACCGACGACGCGAGAGCACTTGTTCCAGCCGCGGTCTGGCCGGTAGCCGCCGTCCCACATGGTGTAGAGCACGCGTCGGTGCACCGGCTTGAGACCGTCGCGAACGTCGGGCAGGGCGCGCCCGACGATGACGCTCATCGCGTAGTCGAGGTAGCTGTTTTGGATCTCGGCCTGCAGGTCGATGGGGTCGATCCGGCCGAGCCCCGGAGCTTGGAGCTCGTCCTTGTCGACGTCGTCAGCCATAGTGATCCTTCCTTCGCCCACCGGCGATTACGGGCGCCGGCAGTGTGACGACGCTCGTCGAGGCTTCGCAAGCCTCTGTCCAAATCTTCAGTTTTCTCACACGAGGTTCACGGAAGGATTTCTACGGCAGACCGCACAGATACGCAGGACGGAAACTAGAAATCCTTCCGTGACATCCGGCGCGACGAAGGAGCCTGCCGGATGAATATTCAGTTGTGCGAGCGACGCGAACTCCGCACGGGGGCTCCGCCCCCGTGAACCCCCGAACAAGCACACTCTGGCGCAACCCCCACAGAGGAAACCCCTCCACACGGAGGCACCCCTGGGGACTCACGGAAGGATTTC
>JBHADA010000048.1:0-17138 GCA_041854805.1 Arachnia sp. | reverse complement strand
GTGGTGGGCACCACTGGTGACTCGGCCACTCCGTACGAGCAGGCCGTCTCCATGGCCAAGCAACTGGACTCCGGCCGCTTGTTGACGCTCAAGGGCGCCGGTCACGGCGCGGTGACGGGGGACAACAAGTGCATCGCGGAGGCCGTCGACAGGTACCTCTATGAGGGAACCCCGCCAGAGGAGGGCAAGACCTGCTCGTAGGCTTCCGGTCGCTTTCGCGTCGACTGGTTGGTGCAACTGCCCTCGGATTGGGTATAGTCCTCTCCTGCCGCCGCCCTAGCTCAGTCGGTAGAGCGACGCTCTCGTAAAGCGTAGGTCACGGGTTCGAATCCCGTGGGCGGCTCCAACATCGGTCATTCGCCTGCCGACACGCGCCTCCTCGCCACCTGCCGAGGGCGTGGCTACCGGGGCGAAACGGGCTCGAGGCGCACGGCCTCCCAGCGGAATCGGTTCTCCCCAGGGGTGCGGCGGTCGTCGACCAAAGGATGAGACAGCTAACCGGCAGGTCCCCCAGCGCGGCGGTAACGGGCCTTGTAGGCTTTGAGAATCGCCCCCCGACTTGTGGGGCCGGGGCAAGGAGGAAGCGTGTTCGACTGTGCCATCATTGGCGCCGGGCTGGCCGGGCTGGTCGCCGCCAAGTACCTCGTTGGCAAGGGGCGCAGCGTGGTTGTATTGGAGGCGAGGGACCGTGTGGGGGGCCGCGTCGAGAACCGTCACCTCAGCGATGGTGGCTACGTGGAACTGGGCGGGCAGTGGATTGGGCCCGGTTCGGATTCGCTGCTGGAGATCATTGAGGATCTTGGACTGAAGACCGTTGGCCTGCCTGCCAACGGCAAGCTCGTCGTGCGCATGCGGGGACAAAATCTCGAACTGCCCAGCTCGGGAGACGCGCCGACCCTCACGCCATTCGAGGTGGCGGACCTAGGGCAGGGACTCTTGCGGCTGCGGCGGCTGGCTGAGCGGCTGCGCAACGACCACGCGTGGCGGCGTTCCAATGCCACCTGGCTGAACCAAGACCTGCGCCGCTGGATCTCGACGAATCTGCGCACGCAGGGAGCCAAGCGCCAGTTCGAACAGGCCTACGTGGCGGCGTTTGGCTCTATGCCGAAGGGCGCAACCCTCCATGAGGGTCTCAACCAGGTCAATTCCGGGCCAGACCTAGAGACCATGCTGGCCAGCAACGGCGGCCTTCACCAATGCCGCGTCGAGGGCGGCATGGCCTCCGTCGCCGAGGCCCTCGCCGGCCAGCTCGGCGACGTCGTGAGGCTGGGGGAGCAGGTGGTCAAGGTCACCTACACGGACGCCTCGGCCCGCCTGTTCACCGCTAGCGGCGAGGAGATCGAGGCCCGCCAGGTCATCTCGACGCTGCCGCCGCGACTGGCCGTGGCGCTGGAGCACGACCCCCCGCTGCCGGCATGGCGCGGCGAGGCCGCGGAGAAGGTGGCTGCGGGCAACGTCATCAAGGCCTTCTTGGTCTACGATCACCCGTTCTGGCGCGACATGGGCTATTCCGGGCAGTCCAGCGCCGACGAAGGGCCGGTCCGGGTCACGTTCGACACCACGAGCGAGAACGAGGAGCGCGGACTCCTCATGGGGTTCTTCGAGGGGGCCGACGCCGACAGCCTGTCCAAGCGTTCCATTACGCTGCGCGAACGGGCCTTCGTCGCCTCCGTCGTGCGTACCTTCGGTGAAGTGGCGGCTAATCCCATCGCCTATTTCGAACGCGACTGGTCCGCTGAGCCGTTCACCGGCGGATGCCACGGCGCGCATTTCGCGCCCGGCGTATGGACGGCCAACGGCCCGATCCTGGCCGAGCCCGAGGGCGTGCTGCACTGGGCCGGGTCCGAGTACGCCACCCGTTTCAACGGCTACCTGGAGGGCGCGGTACGTTCCGGCCGCCAAGTGGCTGCCACCGTCGCCCGCGCGCTCGCCTGACATGGCGGATCCGATACTGGCCCGCGCACGGCTCGTCGCCCAAGGGCTTATCACTCGCCCGTTCGCCACGCCCACGGCTGCCGTCGCCGCGTTCGGAGCCATGCAGGGCCAAGACCTTCACGGGGTCATCGCCTCCGCGGCGCTGCGCACCGAGGCAGGCACCGTCGAGGACGTGTTGAGCGCCATCGATTCCGGCGCCTTGGTGCGGGGCTATCCGATGCGTGGCACGGTCTTCCTCATGCCCGCCACCGACATTGCCTGGATCACGGAGCTGTGCGCCGGGCCCGCGCTCCGGGCCGCCGAGTCGCGTCGGCAATATCGCGATCTCGACGAGGCCGATATCGAGCGAGGCCGTGAGATCGCCATCGAGGCACTCGCGGCAGGCATCAAGCTGTGCCGGGCGGACCTGTTCGCCAGATGGGACCAGGCGGGTCTCGATCCTTCCAACGGGCGCGGCTACCACGTCTTGAGTTACCTCATCGGCAAGGGCGTGCTCGTCTATGGGCCGTGGAATGGGCAAGATCAGGACGTGGCCTTGGCCGCGACGTGGCTGCCGCCTGGGGGAGACCTGGAGGGGCGCTTCGACGGCGACCGGGTGGCCGCCACTGCCGAACTGCTGCGCCGCTACCTCACGTCCCGTGGCCCGGCTACGGTGCGCGACTTCGCGTGGTGGACCAAGCTTCCACTCGGCCAGGTCCGGGCGGCGCTCCCGCTCATTGCGGGGGAGCTGGAGACCGACGGGGAACGCTACTGGCGCCCAGGGCTGATGGATGAGGTTGCTGAATTGGGCAGGGCCGTTCATCGCCCACTGCTGTTACCGGGATTCGACGAGTTCATCCTCGGCTATCAGGACCGGTTGTTCGCCATGAGCGAGGCTCACCACAAGCGGCTCGTGCCCGGCAACAACGGGGTCTTCAAGCGTTCGGTCGTGGTTGGTGGCGAGGTGCGTGGCGTGTGGGCGCGGGCGGGCCGTCCCGGCCGCCGCACGCTGGGCATTGAGGAGTTCCGCTCGCTGGGGCCCACCACTCGTTCCCGCCTGGATACGGCTTTCGAGGAGTTCCCGTTCGTTGGGGAATGACGCCGACCCCGACGGAGCGAATCCTGGAGGACCGGTAAGAATGGGCCATGCGCATTCTCACCGTCGACGCCGGGGGCAACGGCGCTCCCCTGACCGGTTACATCCAAGAGCCCAGCCCCGAACTCGGCAATGCTCAACTCCGGCCTGGCGTGCTGGTACTGCCCGGAGGCGGCTACGCGTTTACCTCGGACCGGGAGGCCGAGCCCGTGGCTCTGGCCTACCTGGCAGAGGGATTCAATGCGTTCGTGCTGCGCTACCGCACGGGCCCCGACGTCACCGCTGAGGATGCGCTGGCCGATGCTGAGGCCGCCTTGGCCTGGATCCGGGCCAACGCGTCCGAGCTTCACGTCGATCCGCACCGGATGGTGGCTGTGGGCTTCTCTGCCGGCGGCCACCTGGCCTGTTCTCTGGGCGTGGCGGTCGCGGAGCCTCCCGACGCGTTAGTCGTCGGCTATCCGGTGACCCAGGCCGAGTTCGGGGCGCCCATGGGGAAGGCAATCATCGACATCCCCAGCCGGGTGACCTCGCGGACCCCGCCCACGTTCCTGTTCAGCACCTGCGACGATACGGTGGTCCCGATCTCCAACTCGCTGGCCCTCTTGACCGCGTTGGCGAAGGCTGGGGTCCCGTTCGAATCACACATCTATCTGCTTGGCCCGCATGGGCTGAGCCTGTCGCGTCGGCATACCGCTGACGGGCAAGCCGCGAAGGCCGAGCCATCCGTGGCGGCCTGGTTTGCCGACTCGGTTCGGTTCCTACGCTCTGTGCTCGGAGACTTCGAGCTGGCCGGTGACCCGGAAACCATCGCCACCATCCGCGCCCGGGGGCGGGTGGGTCTGGATATGCCGCTGCAGTGGCTCATGGTCGATGCGACCCTTGCGGAGACGGTGCGCGCCGTCGTGCCTGGCCTGCCGCGGGAACCTGGGTGGTGGCTGTTCTCGTCCCTGCGCGAACTGAGCCTCCAGGATCCTGTCATGGTGCCGCCGGACAGGCTGCCAGAGGTGGAACGGGCCATCACCGAGCCCACCGGATAGCCTTCCGCGGAGCCGCTGCCGCGTCCAGCTACTCGGCCGGCCGGTTTGAACGCCAGTGCCCTATAGGGCGTCGGATCCCTGTTCGCCGGTGCGGATGCGCACCAGGTTCTCCACCGGCGTGATCCAGATCTTCCCGTCTCCGACGGCCCCGGTGCGGGCGGCCTCGGCGATCACGGTCGATACCTCGGCGGCCTCGTCGTCTTTCACCACCACCTCCACCTTGACCTTGGTGATGAAGTCGATGGTGTATTCGGCGCCGCGGTACACCTCGCGATGGCCGCGTTGCCGGGCATAGCCGGAGCACTCGGTGATGGTCATGCCCGCGATGCCGTGCTGGGCTAGGGCGATCTGCACGGGGGCCAGCATGGTGGGCTGCACGATGGCGGTGACGAGTTTCATGACTGTGCTTCCTCTCGCGGTTTGGGAACGAGTAGCGTCTGGCGCACTCCGTAGGAGGAGTAGCCGACGTGGCTGAGGTCGTAGCCGGTCTCAGCGTGCTCCGCGGTGTCGATGCCTTGGGCCTCCGCGGTGTTGCTGATCCGCAGGCCCATGGCTAGGTCGAGCGCCTTGGCGATGACGAGGGTGACGACGAAGCTATAGACCAGCACGATCACCGCCCCGGCGGCCTGCCGCCAGAGCTGATCCAGGCCCCCGCCGTGGAAGAGACCAGCGACCCCAGCCGGGGAGCCTGGGTCGGCCAGGAACCCAATGAGCAGGGTCCCCACCAAGCCGCCGACGAGGTGGACGCCTACCACATCGAGAGAGTCGTCGTAGCCGAGCTTGTATTTCAGGCCCACGGCGCAGGCGCAGCATGCTCCCGCGATGACGCCGATGATCAGCGCGCCCAACGGGCTGACCGAGTGCGCGGCTGGCGTGATGCCCACTAGGCCGGCGACGATGCCCGACGCGGCGCCCAAGGATGTGGCCTTCCCGTCGCGCAGCTTCTCCACGAGCAGCCAGCCGAGCATGGCTGCCGCTGGGGCGCCCAGCGTGTTGATCCAGGCGACGCCGGCGGTGGTGTTGGCCCCGAGGGCCGAGCCCGCGTTGAACCCGAACCAGCCGAACCACAACAGGGCGGCGCCAAGCATGACGTGGGTGAGGTTATGGGGACGCATGGGAACCTTGCCGAACCCCATGCGCCGGCCCAGCACCAGCGCCAAGGCGAGGGCGGCGGCGCCAGCGTTGATGTGGATGGCGGTGCCGCCCGCGAAGTCGATGGCCTGGATGCCGTTGGCGATGAATCCGCCTTTGGCGGTGTCGCTGTCGAAGGCGAACACCCAGTGCGCGGCGGGGAAGTAGACCAGCACGGCCCAGACTGCGGCGAAGGCGACCCACGCGCCAAACCTCATCCGGTCCGCGACCGCGCCGGAGACCAGCGCCACCGCGATGATGGCGAAGGCCGACTGGAAGCCGACGAACACGATGGTCGGGATGGTGCCAGACATGGCGTCGGGAGACATGAGACCGTGGAGGAAAGCGAACTCGAGGGGGTTGCCAAGGAGGCCGCCGTAGGAGTCGCCGAAGGCCATGGAGTAGCCCACGACGATCCACAGCACCCCGACGATACCCATGGTGACGATGGACATCATCACCATGTTGAGCACGCTTTTGGCTCGCACCATGCCGCCGTAGAAGAACGCGAGACCGGGGGTCATCAGCAAGACCAGGGCGGCACTGATCAAGACCCAGGCGGTGTCGCCCGTATCGAGTTCCAGAATCGTCATGCGAGGAATCAAACCCTGGCCCGATGACGGGCGATGTGTCCCCGGGTAACGGGCGGGTAATGGATCCGGCACGGGTGTTACGGCGGGCGCACGCCATGTTTCGGACTCGTTAGCTGGCATCCCGATGCATCGCTCCGCCGCCCTTTCGAGGTAGGCACCGGCGATGGCCGCGACCGCGGGAGGGCAGAGCACGGCGAGCGGTTTCAACGTCCCCACCCAGTGCCCCTCGACGAGCAGGCCGACGCAGACCATGGGTCACATCCTTGGCCCATCAGCAACGCCTGGCTGCCGAATGACAAACGGCGGGGCCAAAGGACCCCGCCGTTATGCCGTGAACGTTTCAGTTGTCGAGCAAGCCCTCGAACAACACGGTAGAGAGGTAACGCTCGCCGAAGTCGGGCAGGATCACCACGACGTTCTTGCCCGCGTTCTCGGGCCGGTTGGCCACCTCCACCGCGGCGGACAGGGCGGCTCCTGCGGAGATGCCCACGAGGAGGCCCTCCTGGGTGGCGGCGGCGCGGGAGAACTCGATGGCCTGATCGATGGTGCGCGGCAGCACCTCGTCGATGACGTCCCGGTCCAGGATTTCGGGCACGAAGTTGGCGCCGATGCCCTGGATCTTGTGAGGGCCGGGCTGCCCGCCGGACAGGATGGGCGACTCCTGCGGCTCCACCGCTACGACCTTCACCTCGGGTTTGCGCTCCTTCAGCACCTGGCCCACACCGGAGACGGTGCCGCCGGTGCCCACACCAGCCACGACGATATCCACGCCGCCATCGGTGTCGGCCCAGATCTCCTCCGCGGTGGTCTTGCGGTGGATCTCGACGTTGGCCTGGTTGGCGAACTGGCGGGCCAAGACGCCGCCACGTTCGGCCGCGATCTCGTTGGCCTTCTCCACCGCGCCCTTCATGCCCAGCGGGCCAGGGGTGAGCACCAGCTCGGCGCCGTAGGCGCGCAGCAGGGCCCGACGCTCCAACGACATGGTCTCCGGCATGGTCAACACCACTTTGTAGCCGCGGGCCGCGCCCACCATGGCCAGCGCGATACCGGTGTTGCCGGAGGTGCCCTCCACGATAGTGCCGCCAGGCTGAAGTTCGCCGGAGGCCTCGGCGGCGTCCACAATGGCCACGCCAATGCGGTCCTTGACCGAGTTGGCCGGGTTATAGAACTCCAGTTTTGCCAGGACGGTGGCGTTGTCACCGGCGATGCGGTTCAGCTTCACGAGAGGGGTGCGGCCAATGAGGGCCGTCACGTCAGAGTAGATCGTCATGCCAGCCCTAACCCCAGCCCATGCGGGGTTATTCCCGCAGCGAACGAGAATCTCGAATCGCGAGACGAACCGGCACTAGACTCGGGCGCATGACTGCTCAGCATGAGACGGTTCTCGTCGTTGACTACGGGGCGCAATACGCCCAGCTCATCGCCCGCCGCGTCCGCGAGGCGCGTGTCTACTCAGAAATCGTCAGTTCCACGCTGAGCACGGACGAAATCCTGGCGAAGAACCCCGCCGCCATCATTCTCTCCGGCGGACCGGCCTCGGTCTACGCCGACGGCGCCCCGCGGCTGGACCCGGCGCTGCTGGACGCGGGCGTGCCCGTGCTCGGTATCTGCTACGGCTTCCAGGCCATGGCCCAGGCGCTCGGTGGCCACGTGACCAAGACGGGGCAACGCGAGTATGGCCGCACGTCGCTGTCCATCACTCACGGCGGCTGCATCCTGGCGAGCCTGCCCAACACCCTCAACGTATGGATGAGCCACGGCGACTCCGTCTCCCGGGCGCCCAAGGGGTTTCAGGTGCTGGCTCGCACGGCTGGTGCCCCCGTAGCCGCGTTCGAGAACCAGGAGTTGCGCCTCGCCGGCGTGCAGTGGCACCCCGAGGTGCTGCACTCCCAGTGGGGTCAGCAGGTGCTGGAGCAGTTCCTCTATGACCTGGCCGGGCTGACCCCAGACTGGACGCCGCAGAACATGCTCGCCGAGGCCACCTTGGCCATTCAGGCCAAGGTGGGAGACCGGCGCGTCCTCTGTGCGCTGTCCGGAGGCGTGGATTCGGCCGTCGCCGCTGCCTTGGTGCAGCGGGCCATCGGGTCTCAACTGACCTGCGTGTTCGTCGACCACGGCCTACTGCGGGAAGGGGAGGCGGAGCAGGTCAAGAACGATTTCGTGGCAGCCACGGGAGTCGACCTTGTGGTGGCCGACGAATCCGAGCGTTTCATCGGCGCCCTCGAAGGTGTCTCGGACCCGGAGGAGAAACGAAAGATCATTGGCCGCGAGTTCATCCGCACGTTCGAGGCCAAGGCCCGCGAACTCGCGGGCGAACGCGGCATCGACTTCCTCGTGCAGGGCACCCTCTACCCCGACGTGGTGGAATCGGGAGGCGGCGAGGGCGCGGCCAACATCAAGAGCCATCACAACGTCGGCGGTCTGCCCGAGGACCTGCGGTTCACCCTCATCGAGCCTCTGCGTCAGATGTTCAAGGACGAGGTGCGGGCCGTGGGTGCCGAACTGGGCCTGCCCGACGAGATGGTGTGGCGACATCCGTTCCCCGGCCCGGGCTTGGCCATCCGGATCGTGGGAGAGGTCACCCGGGACCGCCTCCAAACGCTCCGGCAGGCCGACGCCATCGCCCGCCACGAGGTGCGCGAGGCCGGCCTGGAGCGAGAGATCTGGCAGTTCCCCGTGGTGCTCTTGGCCGACGTGCGCTCCGTGGGAGTACAGGGCGATGGCCGCACCTACGGCCATCCCATCGTGCTGCGTCCCGTGGCCTCGGACGACGCCATGACGGCGGACTGGGCTCGGTTGCCCTACGAGGTATTGGAGCGGATCTCGTCGCGGATCACCAACGAGGTGGCCGACGTCAACCGCGTGGTGCTGGACATCTCCAGCAAGCCTCCAGGCACCATCGAATGGGAGTGAGGCGCGGGCCCCACGCCAATGGCGTGGGGCCCGACAGGAAGGAAGAGGTCAGCGGTTGCGGTCGTCATACCACTTGCGGGCTTTCGCGATTCCCTCTTCGGCGACGGTGCCGCCGTCGTTCTCGCGGGGCAGGATGACCCACAAGACGATGTAGATGAGCATGCCGCTGCCTCCGAAAATGGCGAGCAGCACGAAAGCGAGGCGCACCAAGGTGGGGTCGAGACCGGCGGCGCGGGCAATGCCGGAAGCCACGCCTGCGATCATGCCATTGTGGGAGCGGGTCAGTTTCATCGGTTTTCCTTTCGTGAGGTGCGCAGACGTTGGGCGATCAGCGCGCTGGCACCAGACAGCACGAGGATCGCGGCTAGGAGGGGCTGAATCCAAGCGTTCGAGATCATGGGGCTCAGCGCTAGCGTGACGCCAAAACCTACGGCGGCCAGAGACACGGCGATCGCCCCGATATCGAGCCAGCGTTTCACGATCGTCCTTTCACGAGTTCGACCCAGGAGCCCGCGGCATCGATCTCCAGCGCGTAGGGCTTGGAACTCTCTGATGAGGCCTCATCCCACACGATCATGCTGGCCTTATTCTCCACCGACGACGAGGAGGGTGGGCCGGGCAGGATGACGGTGACCTTCGCGGCTACCGCCTTGACCCTGATGGTGTCGATGCCGGTCAGGTCGGCGGCGGTCAGGTCGATGGTTCGTGAGGAGCCCACCACCCGCTCCGCGATGACGCCGCTGGACGTGGGCGTTGGGGCCGTCGCCTCCGTGGCCAACCATCCCGCAGGGACCAGCGTCATGGCCAGCAGGGTCACGAACCATTTGGGCAGGCGATACCGCCTTCGCGAGGAGGCATAGAGCAGGCTTAAAGCGCCCGCGAGGGCGAGTGCGATGCCGCAGGCGCTCAGGGCCCCCAAACCGCACGCGAACCCGATGCCTCCGGCGGCCAGGGCCATCGCGCCGATGATCGTGGCGACCAGCCAATTCGCCGGGGGAGCGGCCTGGGTTGGGGGGCGTTGCGGAAGCGCCTCATCCGGGGCGTAGAGGTCAACGACGGGTAGGTCTGGCTGCGTGCCGATGGCGGTGCTCATTCGCGCTCGCCACTGCGCCACGAGCGTGTCGTCGGAGACCGTCTCGGACTGGGTGGCGGAACTCATCGGCTCAGGATGGCGTGGGCGTCGCATCACCAGGGCGGCCAAGAGGAGAAAAACGCCTAACGCCCAGGGCAGCGGGGTGAGGGGGGCGAGAACCGAGACGGCCACCACCGAGGTCACGAGCACGAAGATCTGCTGTCCAAGCCGTCCCCAGGTGTGGAAGCGAGGCATGTAGGAGTCGACCGGCCGACGGCCTCTGGAGCCTGGGGTCAGCGCGGTGCCCCACAGATAGACCACCGCGCCGACCCCGCCACACAGGGCAAGCACGACGAACGCGACGCGAACCAGCACAACGTCCACGTCCCACCGTGTCGCCAGCGCACGGCACAATCCAGCGCCGAGACCTCGGTCAACTCGGCGCAGGGACCCAAGCTGGGGGTCAAGCCAGCCGAGGTCGAGTTCAGATGCCATGGGTACAGTCTGGCCTGAACCGGATCGAATCCGTATCGGGTTGTCCCCTGAAGCACACCTGATCCGC
This sequence comes from Arachnia sp., assembly GCA_041854805.1. Taxonomy (GTDB): domain Bacteria; phylum Actinomycetota; class Actinomycetes; order Propionibacteriales; family Propionibacteriaceae; genus Arachnia. The sequence goes on along the minus strand of JBHADA010000048.1, from coordinate 6,820 downwards.
TTACCGAGGGCCCCTGGAATAGCGTGACGCCGCTGGTCAGGGAGGGCCGGGCGTGTCAGGGTTGGGGCATGAGCCAAGTACCCGTCGTGCCACGCGCCCGTCTGCCGCTTCGACGGCGGCACGATGGCAAGCTCATCGCCGGGGTCGTCGTCGGGCTGAGTGGCCATCTGGGCATCAATGTGTGGGTGCTGCGGTCCGCGTTTGTCGTGCTCAGTTTCTTCTCCGGCGTCGGGGTTCTCATCTACGGGGCCCTCTGGGTCTTGACTCCGTGGGCCACTGGTCCCACTGAAGCGGCGGGACTGGACGCGGCACGGCGGCGCGGCATGCGGCCAGACCTGGCCACCGCAGAACGGCCAGACCAAGGCGTGCTCGTCGCCCTCGGGATGATCGCGCTCGGCTGCCTCTGGCTATTCGTCTCGGGCGGCGCTCTACCGGGCACCCTGTTTTGGCCCTTGGTGATCGGCGGCGTAGGCGTGGTCATGATCTGGCTCCAAGTCGACGACCGGGTCGAGTCGAGCGACAAGGGCTCCCTCTGGTCTCGCCTCACCCGTGGCGGCGGCGTGATGAGTCTGGTTCGTCTGGTGGGCGGCCTCGTGCTGGTTGGCGCAGGCACGAGCTGGATCCTGGGCACGCAGGTCGGGTGGGGCGAACTGCCAGGTGTGCTGGGCGCCTCCGCCGTCTTGCTGGCGGGCGTCGCCGTCGTGGCCGCGCCCTGGTTGTTCCAGCAACGCAACCGGCTCAACCAAGCGGACGCGGACCGGGTGCGGGCCGAGGCCCGAGCAGATATGGCAGCCCACCTGCACGACTCCGTGCTGCAGACCCTTGCCCTCATCCAGCGCCAAGCCGGGGACCCGGCTCAGGTGACCCAGTTGGCACGTCGCCAGGAACGCGAATTGCGCACTTGGCTATACGGCGAGACCACCAGGGCGGCATCGCTGCGCTCAGCCTTGCGTGAGGTGTGCACCGACATCGAGGACAGATTTCCCATCGACGTGGAACTGGTGTGCGTCGGAGACACGAGGGTCGACGACAAGGTAGAGGCACTCATCCAGGCGGTGAGGGAGTCGGTTACCAACGCGGCCAAGCATTCCGAGGCGCCGCGCGTCGACGTCTATGCGGAGGCGGAGGAAGGCCGGGTGGAGGTGTTCGTGCGAGACCGCGGCAGGGGATTTGACCTGGAGTCGGTACCTGACGACAGGATGGGCGTGCGACAATCGATCCAGGCCCGGATGGAACGACACGGCGGTACCGCCGCGATCCGTTCGGAGCCAGGAGAAGGTACCGAGGTGAGGTTGGAGATCGGCGGATGAATGACGCCCCCAAGAAGCTTGAGGATCTGCGGGTCGTCATCGTCGATGATCACGCCATGTTCCGGGCAGGGGTCAGGCACGAGATCGGGCAGCATGTGGAGGTGGTCGGAGAGGGCGACTCCGTGGCCACGGCCGTCCAGGTCATCTTGGACGTGGTGCCAGACGTGGTGCTGCTCGACGTGCATCTCCCCGGAGGCAGCGGCGCCCAGGTGATCAAGGAAGTCCTGCCCGTTCAGCCGGACGTGAAGTTCTTGGCGCTGTCGGTCTCCGATGCCGCCCAAGATGTGATCGGCGTAATCCGGGCGGGGGCCCGCGGCTACGTCACCAAATCGATCAGTTCCGAGGAACTTCTCGAGGGCATGACCCGGGTGGCGGCGGGCGACGCAGTGTTTTCCCCGCGGTTGGCGGGTTTCGTTCTCGACGCGTTCTCCGGTGCGGTGGACATGTCCGCCATCGACGAGGAACTCGACCGGCTCAGCGCCCGTGAACGCGAGGTGCTCAAGCTGATTGCTCGTGGATACTCCTACAAGGAAGTGGCCAGGGAACTGTTCATCTCGATCAAGACGGTCGAGACGCACGTCTCCAGCGTGCTGCGCAAGCTGCAACTCTCCAACCGGCATCAGCTCACCAAGTGGGCCACCGACCGGCATCTGGTCTGATCGCCGCACAAGAACACGAAGGGCGCCGGCCGTGGCCGACGCCCGTGCGCGACTGGTTCAGGCGTTGCGGCGCTGGACCCAGCCGCCGATCACCAGGATGAGCAGCGCGCCCAACACTGAGAAGATCAGGCCCTTGACGCTGAAGATCTTGACGCTGAAGATGTTGCCGTAGCTGACGCCCAGGAGAGCCCCGCCCAGGAACCCGCCCAGCAGGGCGCCACCGATGCCCAAGCCGATGGTGGAAAGCCAGCCACCGCCCTGCTTGCCGGGGAGGATGGCCTTGGCGATTGCGCCTCCGAGGAGGCCGATGATGATGTAAGCGATGATCGTTCCCATGCCATCGACTGTGCCTCATCGCAGGGTCAGGCAGTATCGGGCGTGACCCTGAAGGCACCATGAATTCCCCAGGGACGAAGGATTAGTCAGACACTCACCGCGATGGGTAGCCTGCGCTTATGGAATTCGCGCACAAGCTGGTCTTGCTGCTCCACTTCGTCGGCTTCGCGGCCCTGTTCGGCGGGGCATTCGTGCAGCTCAAGAGCGCTCCGCGTCAGGTCAACGCCGCCATGTTCCACGGCATGCTCACCCAACTGGTCACCGGCCTGCTGCTGGTGGGATTTCTGGAGATGGGCGACAAGCCGGTCAATCACGTCAAGGTGGGAATCAAGCTGACCGTGCTCATTGTGCTGGGCATCCTCGTGCTCCTCAACCGCAAGAAGGACGCCGTCACGAGCGGAGTCTTCTGGGCGATCTTCGGCCTCACCCTGGCCGACGCCGCGATCGCCGTGTTCGTCTGACCGTCGGGCGGACGTTTCGCACCAGCGAAACCAGCGAGGGTGCATCGGTGCGGGTGAACGTCCATTCCGGGTCCGTCAGCATCCGTGCGGCCGCTAGGCCGGCCACCATGGCGATGACAGTCAGCACCGTGGTGATGGCGTCGGCGACGGCGCCGCCGACGTCGCCAGCGTTGAACAGGAGCATCGTTTGCAGCGCAGTTGAGCCGGGCACGAACACCAGCAGCGTCGGCACCGTCATGATGATCTTCTCCAACCGGAACAGCGCACCCACCAAGGCGCACAGCAGACCCATCACGGTGCAGCCGGCGAACGTCGCCACGTGGGCCGGCCCGCCCACGGCGGTCACGGCCAGTCCCACCCCTTTGCCTGCCACGGCCACGAGCCCGGCGGCGAGCGCCACTTTCACGGGCGCGTTGAACATGGTGGCCCAGCCGAACACCGCGACGAAGCCCGCGGCCATGCCGATGCCCCACGCTGCGGGGGCGGGCAACAGGAACCCGGGCGGGCTGCCCGGCGTGACGCTGGCGAGGCTCGCCACCGTCCAGACCCCGATGGTGATGGCCAGCAGCGACATGGCCGCGTAGGTGACCCTCGGCACGCCGGCGTTGAGATCGATACGGGTGAGATCCAACCCGCCAGTCACCAAGGGGAAACCGGGGATGAGGAAGACGGACGCGCAGATGAATCCGGCCGGCATCCGGGGGCTCGCGTCGCCCAGGATCGCGTTCATGACGGTGGTCAGAGCAATGAACAAGGCCGACGATGTGGCCGAGCACACCACGATGCTGGCCAGATGATTGATCGAATGCCGGGCCAGGAACTTCGCCAGCAGGAACGCGGCGGCCGACGCCGGACCCACGGCGAGCACCTCTCGCCAGCCCCCGTGCTGGAGCACGGTCACCGAGCAGCAGGCCAGCGCCACGAGTAGCGCCTGGAGCCACAATGGGTACAGGGGAGCGGTCCTCTCGATCCGGTCTAGCCGGGCGGCCAACTGCGAGTCAGTGAGACGCTGCGGCATCCGCAGGCTGAGGTCTTGCAGCATGGCGATGCGGTGAGCGTTGACGCCGGGGGTGCCCGTCTCAGCCACCCGCGTGCGGAAAATGCCCCTGCGGGCCACCGTCGCCACGATGGTGGTGTAGCTGATCGAGGCCGCCATCTGATCCAGCCCCACGGCGCGCGCCGCGCGACGCATCAACTCCCGCACCCGCAGCGAACTCGTTCCCGCGCCCAGCATGAGCACGCCGGCCCGCAGCACCACGTCGGCGCGGTCGATGAGGTGGCGAGGCTCCAGTTCGTCCTCGAAGGAATGATCGTCCATCAAAACAGCGGCCGCCACGGACTGAGGAACATCTCGGTGGCCTTCGCCACCCAACTCCGCTGCCGCCAGCGCTCCTCGGTGAGTTCGATGGAGTTCGACTGGTCGACGGCGAACACGGCCTCAAGGTGCTCGGCGACCTTGTCGTCGGTGATCTCGAGGTTGACCTCGTAGTTGCCCATGAGGCTCAGCCGGTCCAGATTGGCCGTGCCGATTGTGGACCAGTGGCCGTCTATGGTTCCCGTCTTCGAGTGCACCATGGCGCCTTGATATAGGAACAGCCGGATGCCCGATTGCAGCAGGCGGTCGTAGTAGCCGCGCGACAGCCAGTCGGCCACCACGTGATTGGACCGCTCGGGCACGACGATGCGCACATCGACACCCCGGTTGACGGCGTCACGCAACGCGGCGACGAGGTCGTCGTCCGGGATGAGGTAGGCATGGGTAAGCCAGATGTGGCTGCTGGCGCGGTCGATGGCCTCCAAGTACATGTTGCGGATGGGATAGACCTGGATGCGAGGGGTATTGCGGTGAACCCGCAGCGACCCACCCCATGGACGGTTGGGGCTCGTGATGCGCCGCCGCCCCGCCGCTTGCAGGTTCCAGAAGTCGGCGAACGCGTTGCTGAGCTCCGCCACGCCAGGCCCGAGGATGCGTGCGTGCGTGTCCCGCCACCCCGTCGCGTAGAGGGAACCGACGTTGTAACCGCCGATGAATCCCACCTTCTCGTCGACGACGAGCAGCTTGCGGTGGTCGCGGCCCCAGCGGCGCGGGTTCCATGGCACGGGCAGCGCTGGGTGACGATACACGTGGATCTTGGGGGAGAGGTCCCGATAGAAGGACCTCGGTACCACGAGATTGGCGAACTCGTCCCACACCGCATAGACGGCGACGCCGCGGTCCGCGGCCCGGCCAAGGGCGTCGCGGAACCTCGTGCCCATCTCGTCGCCCTTCCAGATGTAGGTCTCGAAGTAGACGCTGGTCTCGGCCTCGTCGATAGCGCGCAGCATGGCGTCGAAGGTGTACTCCCCGTAGGTATAGACGCTGACCTCGTCCGTGTCGACGGGGATCGGCTCGGGTTGGGTGACCGGGAACTTGCGCAGCGTGCGTTTCTTCCTGCGCAACGCCTCCGCCAGGGTAAGCGCGGCCATGGCCGCGATCTGGGTCAGCAGCACCCCGACGGTGATTCTGTTGAGGGCTCGGCTGATCCGCTGAATGGTTTGCCGCATGTTCTTGAGCTTAGACTGTGTGGATATCGACTTGACCAATCCCCCGCCAGGTATGCTGTACCACCGACATGAGCGATTCCCTGTTCCCAGACCTGTTTTCCGTCTTCCAGGATGAGAAACCCGAACGCCCCCCAGCGGATCGGCAGAGCGCCGGGGAGGTCAAACAGGTCGCCGAGGAGGACCTGCTCGACGGGCTCAACCCGGCTCAGCGCGAGGCAGTGCTGCACACGGGCGGCCCGGCGCTCGTGGTGGCGGGGGCAGGATCCGGCAAGACCCGGGTGTTGACCCGACGCATCGCCTACCTCGTCGCGCAGCGTAACGTGCATCCCGGGGCCATCCTCGCGATCACCTTCACCAACAAGGCCGCTGCGGAAATGCGCGAGCGCGTGATGGAACTCGTGGGTAAGAGGGCCAAGCTCATGTGGGTCTCGACTTTCCATTCCGCATGCGTGCGCATCCTCAGGGCCGATATCGACCGATTTGGCATCGCCAAGTCATTTTCCATCTACGACGACGCCGACGCGAGGCGGCTCATGTCCCTGGTGTGCCGGGACCAGCAACTCGACCCGAAACGCTATCCGGTGCGGGCCGTCATGAATGCGGTGAGCGCCTTCAAGAACGAACTCATCGACCACGAGGCCGCCCGTTCCGCGGCCTCCTCGGCCCAGGAGAGAGCCGTCGCGGAGGCCTACGTCGAATATCAGTCGCGGTTGGCCTCCGCCAACGCCCTCGACTTCGACGACCTCATCATGACCACAGTCAACCTCTTCCAGGCCTTCCCAGATGTGCGTGAGAAGTACCGGCGCCGCTTCCGTCACGTGCTCGTCGACGAGTATCAAGACACCAATCACGCCCAGTATGTACTCGTCCGGGAGCTGTGTTCGAACGACGCCGCGGGCCTCGTGGAGGGAACCCCCACCGTCGATCCGGCCGAGCTCATGGTGGTGGGTGACTCGGATCAGTCCATCTATGCCTTCCGGGGCGCCACCATCCGCAACATCTTGGACTTCGAACAGGACTTCCCTGGCGCCCGGACCATCGTGCTGGACCAGAACTACCGTTCGACCCAGAACGTGCTGACCGCCGCCAACGGCGTCATCTCCCGCAACACGGGGCGCCGCGACAAGCAACTCTGGTCTCAGTTGGGGGAGGGAGACCTCATCACCGGGTGGGTGGCCGACTCCGAGGCCGACGAGGCCCAGTTCGTCGCCACCGAGATCGACCGGCTGGCCGACGCGGGAATCAGCCGCTACGGCGACACGGCGGTGTTCTACCGCACTAACGCCCAGTCGCGCGCATTCGAGGAGGTCTTCATCAGGGTGGGCCTGCCGTACAAGGTGGTAGGCGGCGTGCGGTTCTACGAACGGCGCGAGATCCGTGACGCCATCGCCTATCTTCGGGCCATCGTCAACCCGGCCGATGATGTGACGGTGCGGCGCGTGCTCAACGTGCCTAAGCGCGGCATCGGGGAGCGTGCCGAGACCGCCATCTCAACCTTGGCTGCCACGAG
>JBHADA010000047.1:0-12013 GCA_041854805.1 Arachnia sp. | reverse complement strand
GCGTTCTCGCTGTTCACCCAGATCGACGTGATGACCGACGGCGGACCCGCCAACGCCACCACCACCCTCGTCTACCACATCATCCAGATGGGCTCCGGACGCGGCGACGTGGGCTATGGCGCTGCCCTCAGCCTCATCTTCTTCCTCATCGTCCTAGCCGTGACGCTGGTGCAGCGGCGCCTCACTAAGGAGGACTGACCCATGAGCAAATCCACCGAGGCCGGCCGCGGCAAGGCTTGGACCTACATCCCCATGACGCTGCTTGCGTTCACCTTCATGCTGCCGCTGCTGTTCATGATCAGTTCCAGTTTCAAGCCAAGAGACCAGATCCTGTCGGACATGACCGGGTGGCGGGCCTTCGTCCCTGTCGGCGACTTGTCGTTGAACAACTACGTGGGCGTGTTTGAACGGGTTCCCGTCGGTCGTTTTTTCCTCGTGTCGACGGTGGTGACGGTGACCATCGTGGGGCTGGGGCTCGTCGTCAATTCGATGGCTGGATTCGCCCTGGCCAGGTTGTCGTTCAAGGGACGCGGTGTGCTGCTGGGCGCGATCATCGCCACGCTCATCGTGCCCTTCGAAACGTTCGCGATCCCCATGGTGTACCTGGTGTCGAACCTGCCGCGAGTGGTGCTGCACTCCGATGGATTCGCGCTGCGCATGGGATGGGCCAACTCGTGGGAAGTGCTCATCGTGCCGTTCATCGCCAACGCATTCTCCATCTTCTTGTTCACGCAATACTTCCGCTCGATCCCCAAGGAATTGGACGAGGCCGCCCGGGTCGACGGGGCGGGCTGGTTCCGCATCTACCGTTCGGTGGTGGCGCCGCTGGCTGGTCCCGCGTTCGCCACGTCGGCGATCCTGACGTTCCTGCCGCAGTGGAACTCGTATCTGTGGCCGCTGCTGGTGATCCAACAAGAGGAGATGCGCCCGGTGCAGGTGGGCATGCGGTACTTCTTCGCGTCCGGCACGGCCGAGGGCACGCCGTGGGGGCAGATCATGGCCTACACCTCCATGATCACCATTCCCGTGATCGTGGTGTTCCTGGCGTTCCAGCGGGCCTTCATCTCCTCGATCGCTAGTTCGGGGGTGAAGGGATGATGCTGCGGCTGTCCGACAGGTGGGTGTGGGACTCGTGGCCCTTCGTCGCTCCCGATGGCCGCAAACATCTGTTCTTCCTCCAGGCCCCACGGTCCCTGGGAGACCCGGAGTTGCGCCACATCAACGCGTCGATCGGGCATGCGGTTAGCGACGACTGGCGCACCTGGGAGGTGCTGCCCGACGCGCTGATTCCCCGGCTCGGGGAGGACGCGTGGGACAACGGTGCCACGTGGACCGGCTCGGTGGTGCAGGGCCCCACGGGCCGGTTCCACTTGTTTTACACCGGCGCAAGGAGCCAAGAGAATTTCCTGGTGCAGCGCATCGGGAGGGCGGATTCCGATGACTTGATTCACTGGGAGCGATTCGGCGACGAGCCGCTGCTTGAGGCCGATCCGCGCTGGTACGAGAAGCTGGACGGCCCATGGCACGACGAGGCATGGCGGGACCCCTGGGTGGTGCCCGACCCGGATGGCAGCGGCTGGCACATGCTGATCACGGCGCGCGCCAATCATGGTGCCACGTTCGACCGCGGGGTGGTGGGTCACGCTTGGTCGCCTGATCTCAGCCGCTGGGAGGTCCGCGAGCCGCTGACCCAGCCGTCCAGGTTCGGGCATCTCGAGGTGATCCAGTATGTGATGCTGGACGGCCAGCCGCACTTGACCTTCTGCTGCAACACCGCCGAGTTGAGCCCAACCCGCAACCCCACCGGTCAACGTGGCGGCATGTGGGTCGCGCGGGGTGAGGGACTGCTCGGCCCCTGGGACATCGACGCGGCTCACCGGGTTGCCCACGACTCGCTGTACGCCGCCCGAGCCATCGTCGACGTGGACGGGAGTTCCAGGCTGCTGGGCTTCTCCGACCGGGCGGGCGACCGTTTCGTCGGCGAGATCCTCGATCCCGTGGATCTCGACTTCGAGGCGAGACGCTGTTTTGATCGGGGAATCACGGACGAAGCGCTGAAGGAGGGTGCCCCGCGACGCTGAGACCGGCTGACGATTCGTTCGCAGTACGGCTCGGCACACAGCATCGTATGGAGACGATCGCGGCGGCTTCGCCCGGCGCAGGCGGGGACATGTTCCGCAAACTGGAGTCCGCCGGTGAACAGTTTTGTAACGGCGTAACCTGGGAAGGTCTCAATGGCTCCGGCATTGGCCAGGAGCACTGAAAGAAGCCGGAGAAGTCCGTGACACAGTCGTCCGTGAGTCCCGCCAAGCATGCCCAGCCGCTCAACTGGGTGGTCTTCTTTGCATCCGCGGTGGTCATTGCCGTCGTCGCCGGGGCGGCGATCCTCGCCCCAACGTCGGTTCGTGCCGCCTTCGATGCCGCGGTGGGCTGGGCGGGGCGCTGGTTCGGCTCCTTCTACATCTTCCTCCTCAGCCTGGTCCTCGTCTTCGTCGTGGTCCTAGCCCTGTCACGTTTTGGCGCGGTGCGGCTGGGACCAAGCAACTCCACCCCCGACTTTTCGACCTTCTCCTGGGCGGCCATGCTCTTCGCTGCTGGGATCGGCACAGGCATCATGTTCTTCGCGATCGCCGAACCAGTGGCCCAATACATGGCGCCGCCCACGGGTCAGGGAGAGAGCATCGCGGCGGCCCGGCAGGCCATCGTCTTAACCCTGTTTCACTACGGCATCTCGGGCTGGGGCCTGTACACCCTGGTTGGCGTGTCCATGGCCTACTTCGCCTACCGTCGCCGCGACAAGCTGGCCGTGCGCACCACGTTGCGTCCCTTCCTGGGGGACCGGGTCGACGGGCTGGCGGGCGACATCATCGACACCGCCGCCTTGGTGGGAGGCGTCTTTGGGATCGCCGCGTCCCTGGGCGTCGGCGTGGTCCAGCTCAACGTGGCCCTCAACATCCTCTTTGGCTTGCCGCAGGCCACCTCGACGCAGATCGGCCTCATCGCCTTGTCCGTGATCATGGCCACCATCTCCGCCGTGTCCGGGGTGGACCGCGGGGTGCGCATCCTGTCCAACATCAATGTGCTGCTGGCCATGGGGCTGGCGCTGTGGGTCCTCATCACGGGAGACACCGCCTTCCTCTTGGATGCCCTCGTCGGATCCGTCGGAGACTTCCTGGCCCAGTTCCCGCTCCTAACCCTGGAGACCTACGCCTACGACCGCCCCGACGCCTGGCTCAACGGCTGGACGCTGTTCTTTTGGGCCTGGTGGATCACGTGGGCGGCCTTCGTCGGCATGTTCCTGGCGCGCATTTCCCGTGGCCGCACCATCCGCCAGTTCGTGCTGGGTTCCTTGGTGCTGCCCTTCAGCTACGTCGTCATGTGGGTGTCCATCTTCGGCAACCACGCGCTGAGCATCATTCGCTCGGGCGACACCAGTTTCGCGAAGATCACCATGGAACAGCCGGAGCAGGGACTGTACCTGCTGCTCGGCTCCCTTCCGGGGAGCACTGGCGTTATTGCCTTGGCGCTGTTTATCGGCATTCTCTTCTATGTCACATCCGCCGACTCCGGCGCCCTGGTGATGTCGAACCTGTGCGTTCGCGTCCATCGGGAGCGTCAAGACGCCCCGGCCTGGCTGCGGATCTTTTGGGCCACCTTGACGGGCGTGCTCACCATCGCCATGCTCGTCGCCGGAGGCATCCCCATCCTCCAGCAGGCCACGATTGTCATGGCCCTGCCCTTCTCTTTCGTAGTCATCGCGGTCATGATCTGCCTCTGGAAGGCCCTGAGCACGGAGGCCACGAGGCGCCAGGCCCGGACGATGGCCTACCGCAACCGTGCTCTGGGCCTGTCGGCCGGGCTCAAGCGGATCTCCTGGCGCGATCGTCTCTCTCACACCTTCGACACGGTCTCGCCCACGCAAGCCAAACGGGCCTTGACGGAGCGGATCGTCCCAGCGCTGGAAGCCGTGGCGGAGGAACTGCGTAACGAGAACATGGTGGCCGAGGTTCACGTGGAGGGGGAGGAGGCCCAAGACCCCGACGACGAACGCAATTTCCTTGGCCGGGTCACCCTGGTGGCGGGCTTCCCGGGGAGCGAGGACGACGAGCGGATGGTGGCGGTGGAACGATCTTTCGGGTTGGACTCGTTCCGTTATGTAGTGCGCATGGTGCAGGCGCCGGTGGGAGCTTACGGCGCCGTCGTCCATGAGGCCGATGATCTGACGGTGCGCCTCGAGGTGCGTCCGCGTGGCGGTGGCCAGGGCTATGACCTCATGGACTGGTCGGCCGACCAGGTGGCCCACGACGTCCTGGATCACTACGAGTGTTGGATCGAGTACCTCGGCACCTCCGACTCGTCCTGACCGCTATAGCGTCTGCAGTTTGCTTCTCTGCTGAAGCCACTGAGCCAGCAGACACGTAGTGTCGGGCAGCATGGAACCGACGGCAGACCGGAGTGCTGGCCAGCGGAGTGTGTCCTGCGGGGGCGTGACGCTTGAACTCGCCAGCCTGACGCGGTCTTATGGCCGGTTCGCCCTAGGCCCCATTGACGCCCTGGTAGGGGAAGGGGTCTGCGGGCTGCTGGGCTCCAACGGGGCGGGAAAGTCGACGCTGATGCGGCTCGTCGCTGGGCTGGAACGCCCGACCTCTGGGAGCCTCGCCCTAGCTGGCGGCGAGTCCGTCGGCTATTTGCCCCAGGACTTCCGGGCGCCTCGCGGTGTTCGCGTGGGGGAATACCTGAGGTTCGTTGCGTATTGCCGCTCCACGCGTCGATCTCCGCTCGGCGAATCCGACGTGATTGGGGCCCTGGAACGCGTGGGGCTCGCGGATCGGGTGGATGCCAAGGTGGGTGAGCTTTCGGGAGGGATGGTGCGGCGGCTCGGGATTGCGCAGGCGCTGCTTGGGGAGTCCGAGTTGGTCATCCTGGATGAGCCCACCGTGGGGCTCGACCCGTTGCAGCGCCAGGACCTGCGCGCGCTGTTGCGTGGTCTGAGCGCCGGCAGGCTCATGCTGATCTCGACGCATCTGAGCGAGGACATCGCCGCCATTGGCGATCGTGTTCTCGTGCTCCACGAGGGGCGCTTGGCATTCAACGGCTCCACCGCGTCCCTGGCCAGCCGGGGCGGCTCTAGCGAGGTGAGCGGCCCCGCGATCGAGGCGGGTTTCCTCGAGGTGATCAAGGTGAGCGACCGTGGGTAAGACGAAGGAACGAACCATTGGTGTGGGGGGTCGTCTACCGTCTGCTCGCGACCAGAGGGCTGCTTCTCTGGGCCGTAGGGGCGACGCTACTGGGTGACCTAGTGGCCGTCTTCCAACGGTTCGGGCAGCGGCGCGGAGACCTCATCTGGAGCCTCGACTGGGTGACGCTTGGGTTCTTGATCTCGGGTCCGCTCGTGGCGGGGCTCGTCGCCATCGACTCGGCGCGCCTGGCTCAGGGCTCGGAGCATCTCAGTCGGGCACGCGTCCTGAAGAACCCCGCGATGATGATCGGGGTCGGGTATGCCACGGCCGTTTGTGGGGCTCACCTGGTGGGAATCCTGATCGGACTCCTTACTTCGCTGCCCCTGTCATGGAGACCATGGGCATGGCTGGCAGCCGTGACGCAATTGGCCATCCTCGCGCTGTTCGTCAGCATTGGCGCATGCGCCGGGCGCGTCTTGAGTCTCGCCCTGAGCGGGCTGGTGGCCGCTGGCGGCGTTTTCGCGCTGGTCTATTTCTTTGGCTCGCCGGCCACGACAATCAACATTCTCAACACCGGCATGGCCACTGCTCCCCGCATTGGCTATGGCTACAACCCGGCCTATCTGACCGGCCAAGTGGCCATCATCGCCGTGGTTATCTCGTGCCTTTGGGGCATCCGCCCGTCGTCTACCGGTAATCCACGGTCCGTGAAGCCGCGTGCCTGGTGGGTTTCCGGTCTCGGCGCGGTGGCCGGGCTGGGAATCGGACTCGCAGTGAGCATGCCGCGAGTGCTCCCAGACCCCGTGCGTCCAACCGAATGCGGCGCGGCGCAGGCCATTCCCGTGTGCCTCCAGCCGCAGCACGCTTGGGCCTCGGGGCCGGTCACGCAGTCCCTGTGGGTCTTCATCGAAGGGACCAAGGCGGGCGGCTATGGGGAGTTGTTGCCGCAACGATTCGTCGAGGCCAGTTCCACGTACTACCCGGAGGAGGAAGGCGACGGAGTGTTCTACCTGATGCCGGACAACCTGACGAACCAGCCGCTCTCCACGCGGCAGATCGTGCTGGGGCTGGTCGAGCCGCTCCATTGCGAGCAGTTGCAAGGAGAAGAGCCACCATCCGATCGGTACGGGGATGACGTGACCCGGCTCGTGGCGTCTTGGTCTAGCGCCGCCACTGGCTCGCCGGTAGAGGAGTACGGCTGGGAGGGGGAACCCTTCACCGTGGCAGAGGCCAAGACGCTGCTGAATCAGTTCCGCACCTGCACCTACGGCCACTTCTAGGCCGTGCGCGTGCCGCGTCTGCTGCGTGCCTTCACTGGGGCCACCGGGCTGAGGCGCACGTATGCCCTGTTCGGCTCCTCCGCCGCCTTGGCGGTGTTCTACCCCGATGGCACCATCGATGCCATCGGGCCATTCCCGGTGCAGCCAGAGTTGCGGGTGCTGGTGGCCGTACCCTTGATCTTGGCCGCCGCCACCGCCATCGCGCATAGCCCGTCAGGAACCCCGGTGATCAGGCAGAACGTGCGCGTGACGGCCATCCGCGCGGCCCTGCTGCTGGTGCCCGTCCTCGTCTCGGCGGCTGTGCTGTCGCTGGGCGTGGTCGTGGCCGAGGACGCGGCGCTGCTGAGCGCCCTGCTGCGCAACTACCTCTGGCTCGCCGGAATGGCCCTGGCGGTGGGTGCGCTGGCCGGGACGGCGTACGCGTGGCTGCCGCTGGTCTTCGTGTTCGGGGTGACGCTGATCCTGCCCGCCTCGGAGTCGCCGTGGAGCCCCTACGGCATGCTGTTCAGCGACGTGGGCACGCCGGGACAACTTCTGGCCGCCGCGGCGCTGTTCGTCCTAGGTGTTGGGATCTTCGTGTGGAATCCGCGCCACTTCGGCTACCTTCCCGCGGTCCGTCCACGCAAGCCAACTCCAAGGCGGGCGCTGCCGAAGTCGCCATGAACAAGCCGAAGCACGGCCCAGCGCCCTCGGTCTGCGTCATCATGGGGAGTCATGGGCGATAATTGGTTTTGGCTTAGTGACCGTGGACGTGACAAGCGGCTGAGGGATGAACTGGCGAACCAGGCCATGGCGGCCGCAGCGGCTAGGGCGCGCCAACGGCGCGAGACCACGAATCTCCGCTCCGACTTGATGGCGAGGCACAGCTCTCTCGAATCGAGGCTGACCGCGCTCACCAATGCCTTCTTGGCCTACGTCGAGCTCGACGCTCTTCGTGACGAACTGGCCTCTTTCGCCGGGAACGCGGAGGCTCGGCGGGCCGCCTTGGATGATCTTGACACGCTCCTTACTGGGGAGGTGCCGTCCGAACGGCCGGACGTGGAGGGCTACTGGCTACCGCCAGCGGTGGCGGCTCTGTGGCCCGATGGATCCATCGATGCCGGCCGCGCCGCCCTAGCGCACGAGCGCGACTCGCATGCGGCGACCGAGTTCATCGTCGTGGCCCGGGCAATGCTCGGGGCTGGCGCCGTCGTCGCTGGCGAACTGCCCGGCCTGCTGCACACCGACGAGGAGGGCCGTTGGGAGCAATGGCAAGTCCTCGTCTGGGTCAGCGTCCTCCGAGGCGCCTTCGGGCCCGCGGCGCTATCCCAACTCGACGCCACGCTGCGTCCCATCATCGCCGAAGCGAGTGACTGGGCGGACTGGTGCGCTAAAACCGCTGGCGTCCGAGGCGAGGCGGGCATGTTTGACTGGATGGTGGAACGAATAGATTCCATCTCGTCAGCCGATACTCAAGATCAAGTGCACGATTGGGGAGCCACCCAGACGATGCTCGAGGATGTGCTCCACATCATCATCGCCACCCGAAACGACGAACGCGACTTGCTCATCCGGGCCGAGTTGCTCGAAGAACAGGTATCCAGTCCGAAGACCGCTCGGGCGCTGTCGGAGCGTCCGCCCAAACCGCCACGTCATGACGTGCTCGCGCTCGTGCGCGACGCCGCGCTCGACGAGCGCGTCAGGGTTGCGGATCGCCGTTGGCTGTGGGAACTCATCGGCGAGCAACTCACCGTACATGCGCACGAGCGCCTCCGCGTTCCCGCGCCGAAACCTCCAGAGATGAAGGTGACGGGAGGCAATGGGCTTGTCGCGGGCCCTGACGGGCTCAAGGACCCCGCCAAACTTCGGGCCATGCTGCGCAGGTATCAAGAGTCTCCACGCGGCGTGGGCATGCGCCTAGCGCTGTCAGGCGCGGCTGTGGTACTGCTCGGCTTGATGCTCGCCATCATAGGTGCCGCTGCGGGCTGGGTCCTGCTCGTGGCAGGGAGCGGGACGGTCTTCTGGGGGGTCAAGCTGCGCCAGCAGGAATCCAGGGAACAGGCCTGGCGTGCCAACGCGGCCACGACACTTCAACGCAATGCCGACAGCGCGGTGGCGGCGGCCGCGAGGGAACACGAGAAGAACTTGTCTCTCCACCAGCAGGTCAGGGATGCAGCGAACCGCTTCTTGTACGCCATGAACGGTCTCAGGCGCAGGCCAAGCGACCATAGCAGCCACCGCTTCGCGAGCCCCGAAGGCTATTAGTTACACGGCACTAGACACTAGAGCCAAGCAGCGACCGTGGCGTCGAACTTGGCCAGGGCGGATCCGATGGCCATGTGCATATCGAGGTATTGGTAGCCGCCCAGCCGACCGCCGAAGAGCACCCGATCCTGACCTGCCGCGGCCTCCCGGTAGCGCTGGAGCATGGCCCGATCCTCGGGAGTCGCCACTGGGTAGAACGGCTCGTCGTCGGTGTCCGCAAAGCGAGAGTGCTCCCGCGCGATGACCGTCACATCGTTGCGGTAGTTCCGTTCCGGATGGAAGTGCCGGAACTCGTGGATACGGGTGAAATCCACGTCAGCGTCGCAGTAGTTGACCACGGCGGTTCCCTGGAAGTCGCCCACGGGCAGCACCTCGCGTTCCAAGTCGATGGTGCGCCAGCCGAGCCGGCCATACCGATAGTCGAAGTAGCGATCGATGGCCCCGGTATAGACCACCGGCACCTGCCCCACGACGCGGTCGCGGCTCAGGTCCTGGCCAGGGTCGAGGAAGTCGACGCCGAGCCGAACATCGATGCGCGGGTGCTCCGTCATCGCCGTCAACCATGACGCGTAGCCGCCCACGGGTAGACCCTGATAGGTGTCGGAGAAATACCGGTTGTCGTAGGTGAACCGCACCGGAAGACGAGAGATGATGCTCGCGGGTAACTGCCGGGGATCGGTCTGCCACTGCTTGGCGGTGTAGTTCTTGACGAACGCCTCATACAGGGGACGCCCGATGAGTGAGATGGCCTTGTCCTCCAGGTTGGTCGGGTCCACGCCCGCCAACTCCCCGGCCTGCTGCTCCACCAAGGCCCGGGCCTCGCGGGGGCCGAGCGCCGAGCGGAAGAACTGGTTGATGGTGCCAAGATTGAACGGCAGCGGAAACACCTCGCCGCGGTGACGGGCGAACACTCGGTGCTCGTAGCCGGTGAAGGCGGTGAACCGGTTGACATAGGCCCACACCGTCTCGTTGGAGGTGTGGAAGATATGGGCACCATAGACGTGCTCCTCGATGCCGACGTCTGGGTCGACGACGCTCCATGCGTTGCCGCCGATGTGATTCCGGGCCTCGACGACGGTGACTTGGGCGCCAGCGGATGCGGCACGCTCCGCGATGGTCAGGCCGAACAGCCCCGCCCCGACGACCAGCAGGTCCATCACCACTCCTCACCATGCATGAATATTGTGAGCCTAATGCAGCGGCACGCCCTCATGCGACGCCGAGACAACCCTCGCACCGAAGAATTAGCATTCGCAATCATCTTGGGAGGTGTGGGCCCTGAGGCGGCTCAAGCGACCGATCTGTGGCAGGATGCTGTGATGCTCAAGCGTATCGCTGCGGGGCCAGCAGCGCTGACCCTCCTGACGGCCCTCACAGGGTGCTCCATCGTCTTCGAGGGGAGTTCGGGGCCCAGCGCCACCGTCACCGTGACGGCCACCGGTGAGACCAGCGAGTCGCCGTCGCCCTCCGTCTCGGTCAGTCCGAGGAATCCTGGTGAGGTGGATCCGCAGTACTTCGCCTTAGACGAAGGCGGATACGGGTTCAGTTCGCCCAGCAGCAATCTTCATTGCACGATCAAACCGTCCCACGAACCCACGGTATTGGTGGGATGCATGTCCGATTCTCCGGTCGCCAACCTGGCGCAGTGTGAGATTCCCAACAGCGACGGTGGCCCGCTCATTACGTTGGTCGCGGGGAGGGGCGCGCAACCCGGCTGTGGCTCGGAGGGCTTCGCCGGCGGCCGCGTGCTGGAATATGGTGAGAAGCTGCGGGTCGAGGGGGCGACCTGCATGTCCGAGAACACCGGCGTCACCTGCGTCGAGGACGCCACCGGCCTGGGATTCAAGGCCGCTCGTGCCGGTTTTCAGCCGCTCAGTTGAAGCCGATGACCCTGCGCGCCGCCTGATAGGCCAGCACGGAGACCCGGCGCCCAGACCGGCCAGGCAGGTGCACGAGACGGCCCACCGTCGAGCGGCGCAGCTTCCGGTGCGCGCGCCGGTCGCTGGCGCGCAACTCATGCCATAGCGCCCGCTTGTGATCGAGGTCCTCTTTGGTGCCGGAACGGATACACAGGATGGACGACACCGCACACACCAGGCCCAGGTAATGAATCATGTAGGCACGCAGCGGACCGGGCACCTGCCCGGGTTCCGGGAGTGCCTCGATCATGAGCCGGTTCACCCTGAGCTGCTGGTCGATCCGGGTCAGCATCACCTTCTCATTGACGGACTGGTCGTCGCGCCCGATGAAGTAGCGGTACAAGTCCACGTCGAGATAGCGCAGCCGCCGCGTGTGGGGGAGAGGGACGAACGCGTAGAGGTTGTCCACATAGAAGGTGTGCTCGGGCAGCACCAACCCGCTCGTGCGCAACACCTCGGTGCGATAACACAGCGAATGCATGAGCAGGGCCTTGCTGCCACTGAAACGACCGAAGTCATCCCAGCCGAAAGGGCCATCGGTGGGTAGGAGGGAGCTGTACCGCATGACGTGCTTGTTCGTCTTGCCTTGCTTCTCGTAGACGAAGTTAGTCACAACGAGGTCGAGGTCCTCGGCGCGCAGCACGTCAAGCAACCGCTCGAGGGCGCCGCGTTCCACCCAGTCGTCGCTGTCGACCACCTTGAGGTAGGTGCCACGCGCCGCCGCGATCCCCGCGTTGACGGCCGAGCCGTGGCCGCCGTTGGGTTTCGAGATCACTCGGACCGTGTCGGGATATCGTTCGGCGTAGCGCTGCCCGATGGCGGCGGTAGCGTCGGTGGATCCGTCATCGACGACGATGACCTCGACGTCGCTGGCCGCGGGGAGCATCGAATCGAGGCAGCGGTGCAGATGGGGCTCGGCGTTGTAGCTCGGGACAACACATGTCAAGGTCTTCAAACCGAACCTCCAGTCTCCATGCGCCGATCCTAATGCCGCGTCTCTGCACAGGACCCGCTAGGCTCCAAGGATGCGGGATGCCCGAGACGGCGTCTTGACATGCGAAACGGGGCCGCCTGAGACGGCCCCGCTTCCCGGTCGTGAATCGGCTACTCGCCGGTCACCTTGTCCTTGATCTCCTCCACCTTGTCGGCGGCCTTGCCAACAAGGTCGGACGCCTTCTCCTTGACCTCTCCGGCCATCTCCTTGAGATTGGCTCCGATGCGTTCCGCCTGGCCTTCCTGACGCAGATCCTCGTTGCCGATCGCGTCGCCGACGGCTTCCTTGGCCTTGCCGATACCTTCTTCGAACGTCTCTCCGATGCCCATGAATGGCCTCCTCATCAGGTCGTGTGGACAGGATTACTGCTCAGGCTACCTAACAGGGCCAAGGATT
>JBHADA010000046.1:0-34005 GCA_041854805.1 Arachnia sp. | reverse complement strand
CGTGCCTGCGTGCCAGAATCTTCAGTTGCGACCCGCCAGCAGGCCGGACACCCTTCGGCCACCGTCGTGGCACAAATGACCATACCCGTTTGCCATCGCGAACCCGGTTGCCAAAGATGAACCGATCGTAGCCGCCCATGGGCCCCCAGACCCGGATCGGTAGCCGGGTCACGTCCGCCCAGGACACTCCACGCAGGCCGCCGAGCCGGTCGACCAGACGATCCACGCTCACCAAGGGGTAGTCTGCACCAGTCATCATGACGAAATGTTCGGCGTCGGTGCTCTCGTACGCGGCGCGATACCCAGCCAGTTCCGCCTCTACCAATTCGAACGTGGCCCACCCTGACGCCAACCGTGGCAATAGTCGCACCCGATCCGGCAGATCGCAGGTCAACTCTGCGTGCTGCTCGGCATGGATCCGGGCATCGATGTGCAGGAACACGGGCAGTCCGTCCAAGGCGCCCACGATCCGCCTCAGCAGCCTAGGTTTGTCGTGGGCGAGTAACACCACCGCAACGCTCATGAGACCCCTCCCGCCGGTAGCCGATAGACCGTGACGCCATTCCCCTCGTACGCGACGACAACTCCGGGATGGTCCCGCAACGCCTGCTCCAGTCGTTCCTGGTCGGACACCAGTTGCTGGCCGTAGCGTTCGTCGAACTCCTTCATGGCGTCACTGGCCAGCACGTACCTGACATCCGCTGGCACCTCCATCCAGTACTTCACTAAGACTGCGAGATCCGCCTTCGGGTCATACTCATCGCCCACCTTGGCGGGATAGACCTCGTCGACCTTCTCGATGAGCAGCATTTCCCGGGACATGTAGAACACAGGCTTGCCGTAGAGTTCCAGGGGATCGGCCAACTCCGTGCCCAGAGTGAACACCTGGGTATGGTCCGTGACCCGGCTCTCTAGCCACTCAAGCGCCTTGACGTTATCCATCCTCATCACGCGTGTGTAGTCCATGCCTGTAGTCCCGATGACGAACACCAGGGTCAAGGCCACCACGCCCGCGTTGCGCACCGGATGCCATGGAACGGTCCAGAAACGGCGTCCCGTCTGCGGGAGGTTGAGCGAACTGAGGATCGCGAGCCAGGGAAGGCAGAACAACGACGCGCGAAAGATGCCCTCGGATCCGTAGGCGGAAGCGACGAATAGCCCCACTGGGCTCGCGGCCGCTAGGGCCAGCCCCAAGGTCATCCAATTGCGGAATCTGAGCAGGGCCACGAGAGCCGCGATGCCAATGCATACCAGCGCAATGGAGGGCACCAGAAAGGTAAGGCGATTGATCAGGTCCGGCTCGAGCGCGGTGGAGCTGGGCCTCGCGGGCGTCTTGAAGTTGGCGAAGACGTTGAACAGTTCGTCGATGGAGACATACGACGTCAACACGCCCCGGTTCATGAGCGCCCAGATGACGGCAGGAGTGACCACGACCACGGGAGCCCACCACAGGGTCATGAACCGCACCACCACCAAAGCCAAGCAGATCAGAACAGCCAGATATGGGCTCAACTGATGGGTGAAGGCCACGATCACCGAGAGCAGGAACGCCGTCAGCACTCGAGACCACTTCAACCCTGTGCTATTGCGCAGCAGGACGGCGATAGCCAGCATGACGAAGGCGAAGCCCACCACCTGCGGCGCGTAGAAGCTGGTGGTGAGGCTGGAACCGAGCGCGAAGACCAGCGCGGCCCACCAGGCTCGATCCTCCGTGACGAAATACCGCGCGAGAGCGGCCACGACCAGGCAGTTCACGCCTGCACCCATAGCCCCAAAGTACGCGGCGTACAGCGTCACATCGGACCAACCCGCCGCTTCCTGCACCAGGGCGCTGGACGCGAAGAGGCCAGAGTAGGCCTGATAGATGCCCTCCGAACGGTTCAGGCCGCCATCCTTGAGGAGCAGGTCAACCATGCCAATATGCCGAGCGGCCACCTGCACTGTCGGCATGCCATACATGGCGGCTTGGCTCATTGGCACGACGGTGGCCAGAAGCACGATGCTCCACCCCAGCCCCGTCGCCCGGGTGAAGGCCCAGCACACGGCGAATACTATGAGTCCCAAACCGACGAACCACAATGGCCCCGCCGCCCATGCCGCCCCATAGAACGCCGGAGGCTGTGCCCGAGCACCCGCGGTGATCACCGCGATCAGGAAACCCGCACCCGCGATGCCGATGGGGCCGCGGAGCGCCGGAACCACGTCACGCATCCACTCGGCATGCAGCTTCGGGGGGAGCTTGCGAGCGGCCCACGCGACCGCCACGACCGAGCCCAGCAAGACCAACGGAGCCATCACACGCGGATGCCAAAACCCCGTCAATGCCATGGGAGTCGAGACGAGAATCAGCACCGCAAGACTGCCGACAAACCAGGACAGGAAAAGATCCATACCTCGTAGCCGGGCAACAAGCCCGATGGCGAGCCCTGGGACGGTGTGCAGTGCGATGGCCACCACTAGGCCCATCGCCCCGCCACGTACCCCAAAGAGCACCGCCGCGGCGCTCACTAGGCCCAGGATCTCTATGACAACGGCCAGCCAAAACCGGTTCACTCGGGACTCGACTTCGGAACCCGCAGATTCCGTCACCGCCGCCGGATACATCTTGGGCTCTGGGGCATCCAGAGCGCGCGCTGGCCCGACTGGCTCATCGACCGGGGTCTCGGTGCTCATCTGGACCTTTCTTCTGGGTTTCTCACGCGCGATCGCATGGCGCTTGAAGTCATCGTGCGTCGCCTATCGGATAGTAGTAACAGCAAACGCGACTCCGTAGCCTTGCCTCACATGACGCGCCTAGGTTCTGCCCAGGGACGTAGGGCTGGGGCGACCGGTCTGCCCACGAGAACGCTTTGTGGCCCTTCGCTGAGCGCCCGCGCGTAATCGTCGAGACTCAACCACACCGCTTCGATGGTGTGTTCGATATCAGCCTCCGAATGCGCGGCACAGGTGACCCAGGACTGGCCCAGCACCCCATGCCGCAGCAAGCCCTGCATGAACACGGTGCGCATGGCCTGTGAGCGGTTGCCGTCGGCGTCGAGTGTGGTGAACATGAGACACCGCGGGTCGCCCGATGCTTTGAGATAGGAACCAAGCCCAGCGGAGTCCACCACCTCGGTCATGCCTCGCGCCAGGCGTCGCCCAGCCGAGGCGATGGCAGCGATCGGATCCGACTGGGCATATTCGTCCATGACCGCTCCGAGCGCGGCAAGCCCGACGGACTCCGGCCCATACGTCGTGGACACGAGGAACGGGCGTTCCCGGTCGGTGGTGAGCCCGCCCAGATCCATCACCTCGGCGCGTCCGGCCAGCGCCGAGATCGCATACCCGTTTCCGATCCCTTTGGCCCAGCAACTGAGGTCTGGGGTGACGCCCGTCAGGGTCTGGATGCCGCCCACGTGCCAGCGATACCCGGTGATGATCTCGTCAAAGACCAACACGGTGCCAGTGCGATCGCACAGTTCACGCAGTCCGGTCAGGAAGGCAAGGTCGGGTTCTGTGGTGGCGTCAGCGGCTTGAAGGATGACGGCCGCGACGTCGCCCTGGCCGACGATGGTGCGCACGGCGTCGAGGTCGCCATAGGCGAATAGGCTTCCCGCATCCGTGTCGGCTGGGAGGGTTCCCGCGTCCATGGCTGTATGCCCGATCCACCAGTCATCCACCGAGAAGAAGGACTGGTCCGCCACGGCAATGCGGTGACGCCCAGTGGCTGCCCGGGCGAGCCGAATGGCGGCGGTCGTGGCATCGGATCCGTTCTTGGCGAACTTCACCCGCTGCGCGCCTGGAAGATTCTCCAGGAATCTCTCGGCGATGGCCATCTCTCGGCTGGTGGGGCGGGAAAAGTTGATGCCGTCACGTTGAGCACGGCGAACGGCCTCGTCGACACGGGGATGCCTGTGTCCGAGGGTGACCGCGCGCAGCCCGATCCCGTACTCGATGTAAGAGTGGTTGTCGACGTCCCAGACCTGAGCGCCACGGCCACGCACGATCACCACCGGCGCCGCCTCCGGATATTGGTCTGATCCGCGGGCGTAGGTATGCGCGCCACCAGGGATGAGATCATGCAGCCGCCGCTGTGCGGCCACGGAGGCAGGCCACTCATCGATATGGCGGCTGGGCCGGGCGACCCCTGTGGGCCCAGCCGTAACGATCCTCCCCGCCAATTGGGGGTAGGCCTTCAGAAGTTCCTCGGCTAGGTCCGGCAACAGGAGCAGCACCTCTTCCGGGGCTGCATCGAGCAGGGTGGACGGGCTAACGACCGGCACTCGGCTGCCGGGCATGCAACGGCCCTGTTTGCTGGGCGAGGCGTCTCCGACGGCGCGAATCGCCGATGCGGCCTCCCCCACCATCGCCAACTCCGCAACGGCTCGGGATGCGGCACCGTAGGCGAACAGGCGGGTCCCGGTGGCCCGACGCTCCTCCAGGTAGTCACGCAGGTGGTCGATGGACGTAGCAACCTCACGGGCTAGCCCGCTTAGTCCTTCGAGTGTGTCGAGACCGCGGCGGGTCTCATCCTCGTACGCCGCTCGCAGCGCATCGTCGGGCTGGCCTCCCCGAGTAGCCAGCACCACCGCCACCCCGCCATAGAGGTCGTATCGCAGAGCCGTGATCGGGGATAGTCCCACCGTGGCGAGAGCGGCACGCAGCGTGGTGAGTGAGAAGTAGGCGTGATGCCCATGGCGCAGGGCGGTCCATTGTCCCTGGGCGACGATGTCTCCCAGCGGCTGGATGAGGAACACCGCCAGCCCATCTTCGGCCAGTGCCGTGGCACGTCTCTCGAGCGCTTCGCGTAGGGTCTTCTCGTGCATGAGCCCCAGGCTGTCGACGAGCAGATCGGCGGGGCCATCGGTCGGCAGCAGATCGAGCAGCGGCAACCAGCTTCCGCCGTGCGGAGAGCCGAACTCGATGACGGTGTGCCGTCCCTCCAGGTGCCCCAGGCGAGTGAGGTCGGCGACGGCGTGGCGTGCCTGGTCGGTGACCGCCTGCGGTTCTGGGCCAACCACCTCTGGCTCGGTGGTCTCATCCGCGTCGAGCTGCGCCAGCCCACACGCCTGACACAACCTCATGGCCAGAGGATGCGCAGGATCCGGAGCCGGATCTTCTGGGCGTGGCCAGTGGCGCGCTGAGGGTTGCGCACCCAAGTCGAGCACGATCACCCCCGTGTTGGCACCGCACAGGAGACATTCACTCATGACCGACCTCCGGCATGATGGTGGCATGGACGTCTATGAAACCAGCATCGGTGGTGTGTTGAGGTTCGTCCCTCAGCCCCACCGCGACGAACGAGGCCTGTTCACCCGCACCTTCGACGCCGCTATTGGCGCACGCCACGGGGTGATCTTCGGACCGGAAACCCAGGACTCCCAGTCGCGCTCCGCCCCTGGCGTGCTCCGTGGCCTGCACGGGCGATTGGGCGAAGGGGAATCCAAGCTGGTCCGTGTCTCCACTGGTGCCGTACTCGATGTGGTGGTGGATGCGCGTCCTGCGTCGCCGACCTTCGGCCAACACATCGCGGTAGTTCTCGACGACGAGGAATTCGCCGCGTTGTGGATTCCGGCTGGCTGTCTGCACGGATTCCAGGTGCTGCGTGGGCCGGCCGACGTGCAGTACCGGATCGACCGGCCACACGATCCGACCCAGGATGTGGCGGTTCGCCATGACGATCCCGACCTGGGAATCGCTTGGCGCCCCGGCGAACGAATCGTGAGCGAACGGGATCGGGTGGCCGAGTCCTGGCAAAAGTTGGTATCGCGGCTGTAGCCCCACCCCACGTGGCTCTATCGGCATTCCACCGCCCTCAGGGTGTCGTCAAGACGCCCGGCATCTTGTAGTTCCCGGATACGGGCGAGCCGGACGAAGCTCTGGGTGAAGAGGGCGTTGTCCATCCCGTAATCGCGGTAGGCACGCACCAGTTCGCGTGCGCCATCGGTGACGGAACGGCTGACGCTCACTCCCGGCAGTAGACGACGCAACAAGGAGAAGTCCACACGGTAGGAACGGGGATCGTTGCCGGCCTCGCCGGTAATCCGCACTGTGGCCCCCGTCTCCGCGGCCACGATGTTGGCGATCTCTGCGACTGTCACGTTGTTCGCCTCGGTACCGACGTTGATCTTCGCTCCCTGGACGGACTCGGCAGGCGCGGTGAGGGCAGCGGCGAAAACATCGGCAATGTCGGCGGCGTGGACAAGGGGACGCCACGGAGTGCCGTCCGAGAGAACGAGTACCTCGCCGGACAGGAGGGCATGGCCAACCAGGTTGTTGAGCACGATGTCGGCGCGTAGACGCGGCGAGAACCCAAACGCGGTGGCGTTGCGCAGCGACACGGCACAGAAATCGGCGTCGACGAGTTCGTCGAGATCCGACTCGACGCGCACTTTACTCACCGCGTAGGGGGTGACCGGAGCGAGTTCTGCGTCCTCCGTCACGAGTCCATCGCCCGCAGCTCCATACACGCTGCACGTCGAGGAGTAGAGGAACCGGC
The DNA here is from genome assembly GCA_041854805.1 of Arachnia sp. Taxonomy (GTDB): domain Bacteria; phylum Actinomycetota; class Actinomycetes; order Propionibacteriales; family Propionibacteriaceae; genus Arachnia. The sequence continues at coordinate 27,527 of JBHADA010000046.1, read as the reverse complement.
TCACGCCCGCCTGCTTGGCAAGCCTCGCCAGCCGCACGGAAGCCATGTGGTTGATGTCATAGGTGATCTCCGGCGCGAGGTGTCCCAGTGGGTCGTTCGACAGAGCCGCAAGGTGGATCACCGCGTCATAGCCTTCCAGGTCGGCGGCCGTGACGTCGCGGAGGTCGCGCTGGAGAGCGGGCGGATCCTCAGGGGCGGGGCCGAGTACGCAGTTGGCGAACCATCCGGTGTCGAGACCGGTCACCTCGTGGCCCGCCATCCTCAGCACTGGCGCCATGACCGTGCCCAGGTATCCCTGATGACCGGTGAGCAGAACCTTCACGAGCAAACTCCTTGACGATGGTGGTGGGAACAACGAAAGCCTCGGCGTAGCGCTGGTTGCATTGGATGCCGCGTAGCCGCATGAGTGCGGTGAACGCCTCGGCGTCGAACCAGGGGTGATCCTCCTGGCTCGTGTAGTGGCGGGTAATCACATCGATCTTCGTGCGAACCATGTCCGCCGGAACCGGAACGAATGTTGCGACCGTGGGTAGATCGGATTCGTACTTCGCGATCTCGTAACCCCACACCGGTTGCCGACGGAAGGTCTGAGCGATGAACTCGGCGACGAGCCGATGGTCTTGGTGCGCATCTCCGGACTGCGGGCCGATGACCAGATCCGGCTCGCCCGCCTCCCGGAGGCGAACGACGGCGTTCTTCGCATCAAGCCAGGCGCTCGGAAGCCTGTTGTCTGGAAACGCGGCGACTGTCACGTCGAGGTCCGCGCCGTGGCACAGGTCCGCGAGTGCGGCGCGTTCCTCTCGTTCGCGGATGGTGCCCGCCCCAGTAAGGATGAGCGCGGTGACGCGCAACCCTGGATTACTGTCACACAACATCCGCACCGTGGCCCCAGCCCCGATCGCGATGTCATCACAGTGGGCGCCAACGAGCGCTAGGTGGCGGATCGGCTCGAGTATCACGAGGTACCCGCCAAGACCCGCCCCCAGGGCACATCGCCCGACTCATACATGGCCTGCAGGAGGGCACGTTCCTTGAAGGTATCGGCTGGCATCCAGAATCCGTCGTGCTGGAACCCGAGGACCCGTCCGCTGGGCAAGAGATCACCGAATGCATCGGTCAACAGGTCACGTCCCGGGCCGAGATGATCGAAAATCGGCTGCCGTAGGATCAGGTATCCGCCGTTCTCCCGCACGGAGAGGTCCGCGATGGACCGGATCGCCGTGACGGCGTCATCGGCAGCGATATCGAGCACGTGGAACGAGGCTTGGGGACGTACCGCGAGGGCCATGGCCACAGCCTCGGGAGAAGCGTTCATCCGCTCCACCATCTCGTCGAGCGAGGCGTCAGTGAGCACATCGGCGTAGTTGGCGAAGAACATGGGTTCGTCGGCGACGAGATGCCTGACCCGCAACAGGCGCTCGCCGATGGGTGTATCCAGACCTGTGTCGACGTACTCGATGTTCCAGTGGCGGGCGTATGGGCAGTGGGAGACGGATTCGGCGACGGCTTCTCGGACCTGGTCCGCCGCGTAGCCGAGACACAGCACGAAGTCCGTGTGCCCGAAGCTGGCGTAATGGCCCATCACGTGGACCACGAGGGGCAGGTCGCCCACGAGTTGGAGGGGCTTCGGCAGGCCTTCGCCGTTCCAGCCGAGCATGCGCATGCCGTAGCCACCGCAAAACAGGACTACTTTCATTCTTTCTCCAGGGTCTCTATCTCGAGAACGGGCATTGGCCACACCAGTCGGGTGCCGGCTGGTAGCGTCGCTGCGAGCTGAGCGGTGATCTCCTCACGCAGGTTCCACGGCAGGACGAGCACATCGTCAGGTGCGTCATCGATTAGGTGCTCGGGTGACACCACTGGGATGCGCATACCGGGCGTGTAGCGGCCATGCTTGAAGGGGTTGCGATCCGCCGCGTATGCCACCAGACCGGGCCGGATACCGCAGTAGTTCAGCAGGGTGTTTCCCTTGCCTGGCGCACCATAGGCCACCACCCGTCGGCCCGCGCGTCGTGCGTCGATCAGGAAGGAGACCAAGTCGTCGCGGATCTTCGCCACCCGCTCCGCCAGGCCGAGGTACCCCTCGGGTTTGTCGAGCCCCGCAGCCTTTTCCATCGCCTCGACTTCCGCCACACGTGGGTGCTCGGCGACGTCGGCACCCATGGGTACCGCCCATAGGCGGATCGAGCCGCCGTGGGTGGGCAATAGCTCCACGTCGACGAGTTTTAGCCCACCGGAGGCGAGCCCGCGGCGTGCGGCGAGCACCGTCCAATACTGGAAATGCTCGTGGTAGATCGTGTCGAATTGTGCCGCGGTCATCAGTGAGAGCGCGTGATGCACCTCGATCGAGACCCGGCCATCGTCAGCGATGAGACCACGCAGGCCAGCCGTGAACCCAACGATGTCGGGAATGTGGGCCCACACGTTGTTTGCCACGACCAGATCCGCCGGTCCATGGTCGCGGCGAACCTGTGCCGCAAGTTCCTCATTGAGGAAGGCGGTCAGCATGTCGATGCCTTTGGCCCGGGCTGCGTCGCTGCAGTTGACGCTGGGTTCGATGCCCAAGCACCGCATGCCCCGAGCAGTGACGTGCTGCAACAGGTACCCGTCGTTGGCGGCCACCTCGACGACGAAGCTGCCTGCCCCCAGCCCTAGCGATTCCGCCGCCGCGTCGACAAACCGTCTGGCGTGCTCCACCCACGATGTGGAGTAGGACGAGTAGTAGGCATAGTCTCCCCCAAAGGTCTCCTCCGGGGTGATGAGGGCCGGGATCTGCAACAGCAGGCATTCCGGACACAGCCGCAGGTGTAGCGGGTAGGTCGGCTCGGGTAGGTCGAGTTGCTCCGCGGTCAGGAAGGATTCGCATGGCGGGCTGGCACCGAGATCCAGCACCGATATGAGACTGTCGTTGCCGCACAGGCGGCAGGCGGTGTTCACTGTCGTCCCCCTATTGGTTGTGAACGTGGTGGTCGGCTCGTTGATGAGTCCGGGTCTGGACGCCGCGCCGGATGGCGAGACGACCCACGGCATAGCCGAAGCTAGTAGCGGCGAGCGCCGAGACGATCGCGAAGGCCCCGCAGAGCCCGCGGACTCGAGTGCGAGGAATCGAGGACAATTCGCGCAGGACGCCGCGAGGCAGGATGCGTGTGGTGTAGGTCATTTCCGTGGACAACGCCGCGTCTCGGGTCGTGCGCTCGGCCACGGCCGCTTTTGAGATGCCTTCGGCGTAGGATCGGCGCCAGAGATAGCGCCACGACAATCGGTCATGGCTCACATGGTGAGCCACCAGGCTCTTCGGCTCAAAGAGGATCTTGGCCTTCGGGTTCGACTGTGCGGCGCGGATGCACAGTTCCGTCTCCTCGCATCCGTAGGGCACCTTGCCAACCCGCCCGAGGTCTTCGCCGAACAGGCCGGCTGCCTCGAAGACCTCGGTCCGGAAAGCCATGTTGCAACCCATGACGTTGCGCACGGGCGCCAGAGTCGTGGGCTGGCCTTCATAGGTGCAGCCGATGACCCAGTCCAGTTCACCGCGTCCGCCGTCCGCGGCGGGCAGCGATGCAGGGCGGCGCGCGTCGCTGGGCCAGCGGGGGGACGCGGCTCCCCCCGTGATGAGCACCTCGGTGTCGGAGAAGGGAGCGAGCAGCGCGTCGAGCCATCCGGGCTCTGGGGTGGCGTCGTCGTCGAGGAAGACCACCAGATCCGTGTCGATGAGCTCGAGAGCTGTGTTCCGAGCCCCAGAAAGGCCGCGGCGCCGCGTGTTTGGGACGACGTCGACGAGTGGACCAGTCAGTTCACCAGCCTTGGCGAGTAGGTCGTCATTGTGGTCGGAGACGATAAGCACCCGCCCTTGGAGCCCGGAGGCTTGGAGCTGATTCGCCGCTTCCCGAACGGCCTCACTCAGTTCTGTCCAGCGATCTAGGGTGTAGGCGCACACGACGACGGTGACACCGTCGATCATGCCAGGCTTTCGCGCTCGTAGAGGTGTTGAAGATTCTCTGCTCCTGCCGCGACGGGATGTAGGGCCCGATCCTGTGGTTCCCAATCGCGGGACCGCAGGCGGCAGGTGTGTACGTGATGTTGGGCTGGGGCAGCAACCAGGCGGGCCCGCTTGGCCTTACCACCGCGGGCCGTCTCGACGGCGATGGTGCGCAGAACGCGTTGTCCGTCAGCGAACGTGCGCAGGTTGCTCTCGCCATGTATGCGATCCAACTCGAAGCTGGGCACTTCGGTGACCGCCAGCCCCGCCTGCGCGACGCGCACGGCCACGAGCGTTTCTATCTCGAAGCCGTCTCCCCAGATGCGTCGTCCGTCGGCAGGCCTGGGCTGGCGGGGATCGGGAAGCCTCAGCGCTGGAAGGATGTCGGCCCAGAACGCGTTGTATCCGTAGCAGAGGTCGGTGAACTTCGTGCCTAGGCGGAAGTTGCTGACAAGGTTGAGCCCCCAGTTCCCGGCGGAACGCAGGCGGGTCAGGTCGACGGAACCGCCCCCAGGCATGTACCTCGATCCCTTGGCGAAGTCCGCGCCACGGACCAGCGCATCGACGAACGCGTGGATCTCGCATGGGTCCGCCGAGCCGTCCGCATCCAGTGTGACGATGATGTCACCGCTGGCGCTGTACATCCCGCACACCAGGGCGTTGCCCTTGCCGGTTCGGGTCTGGGTGACCACACGCAGGTTGGATAGGTGGCGACGGGCGACGTCGACCGTGCCGTCAGTGGAGCCTCCGTCCACGAGCACGACCTCGTGAACACGCGGTAGATCCGGAAGCAGCACCTCTAGATTCTTCGCCTCGTTGATCGCCGGTATGACGACAGACACACGCGGATTGCTAGAGCGACTGCCCATAATTGTCCCCTTCATGCTTGAGAAGTGCACGCACAGGATGATTGTGCTACGCGTTCTTGACCCTAAACGACGAGGGGGTCACTAGCAACCTAGTTACGGTCATTGAAACTTTAAGCACTCGTTATCAACCCGTTAGAAACTCAGTTCTGATGTCAACCTGAGAATCCTGAGAATGCACAGTATTTTCTCAACCTCGAGAGCCACCGAAGGACCCTGACAACAAGCCTAACTCAGAGACCCCCAGGCCTGGTTTCGTTACCAACATCCGCACGCCCTTGAGGCACGCTCCGTGCGCTCTCCCCGCTCGACGCAGGCGGGAATCGTCGCGAACCCACCCCGCGCACAAACGGCCAATAGGCTCCACCTGATCCAGTAGGCGAATGATCTCCCGTCAATACGCAAGGCCTCGAGGAAATCCACCGAAAGCGCGATCATTTTCCACAGTCCAGCCGAAACTCCAGCATCGATGGGGAAGAATTATCGACATGCCGCGTCGCCGGGAAGCTAGTGTTCGCCTGTGAATGACCCCGTTCTCACCATTTACTGCCGACCGCTATGTCAGAAGCTGTTCGATAACCTGAGCGATCCCATCCTCATCGTTGGATGCGGTCACACGATGCGCCGCCGCCTTTGCCTCCGGCGCGGCATTTCCCATCGCTACTCCGAGCCCAGCCCAAGCGAGCATCTCGACATCGTTGATGTTGTCACCAAAGGCAACCACGTCACTGGCCTCGATTCCACGACGCCGACAAAGTCGTTCCAAGCCGGTGGCCTTGGTAACGCCGGCTGGCCCCACCTCCAGGAAGGAGGCGCCCGAGAAGGTGGGATGGCACCCCGGAACCGCGAGTTCACGTGCGGCTTCGAATAGCCGCACCGGATCCACGCGCTCGTGCTGCAGTACGAGCTTGACGCTGGGCATCGCGAGCACCTCATCCACCGGGGCCTCGTGCACCTCGATGGGCCACGCTAGAAACTCCTGCTCGGCCACCTCGGATCTGGGGTATCCGTGCTGGATGACATGTACATTTCCCGCCGATCGCACAGATCGCACCTTGGCCCCTGGAAACCGGCTCATCATGGCCTCGGTGAAGACGCGTTGCGCATCGGCATCGAGGCGATCCTCAAACAGCACTTCACGCGTCAACCCGTGCATGCCAACCGCCCCATTGCCGCCAATCATCACCCCCTCGAGCGCGGTACCGGCCACCACTGCCGCCATCGACACTGGCAGCCTCCCAGAGATCGCCACGACATCGATTCCCGCATCACGTGCGTCGCGGAAGGCATCTCGGGTGCGTGTGCTGATGGTGTGGTCGCTACGCAGCACCGTCCCGTCGATGTCAGTGGCGATGAGTCTCACCCGAACACCCTAGCGCCACTTGTCGACGCCACTACGGCCGAGCCTCAGCGCTCGAAGTACGGCAGGGAACGCAGAGCTCGGTCAAGATGCCAGGTGACGAACGAGACCACCATGGCGTCCACGCGCTGAGCCGTTGCCCGATCGCTGGCCAGCGCGACGTTCCAGTCGCCCTCCAGCAGGGCCGTCATGTGATCCTGTTCCGAAGCTTCGAAACGAGCGGCTCCCCCCGCGCGGCATGACGTGCATACCGCTCCCCCATCTCCTGCGGAGAACCAGTTCACTTCCTGCGAGCCACACTCGGCGCACTCGCGCGTGGCCACGGTGTAGCCCGCCAACGCCAGTGAGCGCAGCACATAAGAATCGACGATGAGTGCGGCTGGGCGCGCCCCGGCGTCGAGGGCGAGCAAGGCGCCCAGGAGGAGGCGGTACTGCTCAACGGCGGGCGCGCCTTCCTCGGTGAGTAACCTGTCCGCCGTCTCGACCAAGACTTGGGCAGCGGTGAAGCGGCCATAGTCTCGCCCGATCCGCGATGCGTGGAGGGCCTCCACCTGCGTGACGACCTCGAGCGAACCGCGTCCCTGTGCGAACTGGATATCGATGTGCTGGAACGGCTCCAACCGCCCTCCGAACTTGCTCGAGGTCCGCCGTACTCCTTTCGCAACGGCCCTCACTTTGCCGTGAGCACGCGTCAAGAAGGTGACGATGCGGTCCGCCTCCCCCAACTGGTGGGTTCGCAGCACCACGGCCTGATCGCGATAAGTGGGCACGCGACAAGGGTATGGGGGTATCCGGCCCGCAGAAAGTCGTGACACGGCCGGACGACGACGCTTCCGCCCAGTCGTTCCTCGGGCGCTAGTCTCGGGTGCGTGCCTCAACCTCGCCGCAGCCCCACGCCTCATCCCAGCGGAGCCACTCCGCCCGACATCCCAGCCAAGGCTCTGCCTCGGCATGTTGCCATCGTCATGGACGGTAACGGCCGCTGGGCCAAACAGCGCGGCCTGAAACGCACCGAAGGGCATGCCCGAGGCGAGGCCACTCTCCTCGACGTCATCCACGGGGCCATCGAACTAGGCATCCCCTATCTCTCCGCCTATGCCTTCTCCACGGAGAATTGGAAACGCTCCCCGGACGAGGTGCGCTGGCTCATGGGGTTCAACCGCGACGTCATCCATCGTCGTCGTGATGAACTCAATGAACTCGGGGTGCGCATCCGTTGGGCTGGGCGGCGCCCCAAGCTGTGGGGTTCGGTGATCAAGGAATTGGAGGTCGCCGAGGAGATGAGCAGGAGCAACGACACCATCACGCTCCAGTTCTGCGTCAACTACGGAGGACGCGCCGAGATTGTCGATGCCGCCCGCGAGATTGCCCGGCAGGCCGCCGCTGGCCGACTCGATCCGGAACGGCTCACCGAATCTCGGTTCGCCAAATTTCTCGACGAGCCGGACATTCCCGACGTGGACCTGTTCCTCCGCTCCTCTGGAGAGCAACGGATCAGTAACTTCCTGCTATGGCAGTCGGCCTACGCCGAGTTCATCTTTCTCGATCGCTTGTGGCCCGATTTCGACCGACGCGACCTGTGGAACGCGGTCGAGCAATACGCCACCAGGGAGCGGCGGTTCGGGTCCGCGTAACGCCGACGCGGACCCGTACCGCTCAGCTCGCTTGCGCCTCCGCCTCCTCACGGCGTTTCTTGGCTGCCTCGACGGAGGCCTGGAGTGCCGCCATGAGGTCGACAACGTCGCCGGCGGGTGCCGAGGTGTCGGGCTGCTCGGGCATCTCGGCCCCGGCCAAACGGGCCTCAACCACCTCGAGGAGTGCTTCGCGGTAGGAATCCGAGTAAGCGGTGGGGTCGAACTTGCCCTCGAGCTGAGCGATGAGCATCTTGGCCATGTCGAGTTCCATATCGGAGACCTGCACCTCGGCGGGGGGCGCCGCGAACTCGCCGTCGCGCAGCTCGTCTGGCCAGTACATCGTGTGCATGAGTAGCAGATCGTCCTTGCTGCGGATGAGGGCGAGGGACTCCCGGCTGCGCAGCGCGACCTTGACCACCGCCACCTTGTGTTCGCGCTTGAGGGCGTCGCGGAGCAGGACGTAAGGCTTCTGCCCGGCCGCCTCCGGCTCAAGGAAATAGGTTCTCTGGAAGTAGGTGGGGTCCACCTCCTCCTCCGGCACGAACTGGACGACATCGACAGACTTGAGGGTCCGCAGCGGCAGGTTCTTGAAGTCGGCATCGGTCAGGATGGCCATGCGTCCATCGCTGGCCTCAAATCCCTTGGCGATGTCACCGAACTGTACGACCTCTCCGCACTTCTCACACACGCGCTGGTAGCGCACGCGCCCGCCATCCTCCTTGTGGACTTGACGGAAGCTGACGTCCTTGTCCTCGGTGGCCCCATAGACCTTGATCGGGATAGAGACGAGGCCGAACGAGACGGCCCCTTTCCAGATGGAGCGTGGCATTGCTTAGTCCTCCTGATATTCGACGCGATCGTTCCAGAGTAGGTCATGGGCGTGTAGCAGCCGTTGGACGGCATCGGCCTCCCAGGCCTCGTCGATGCTCAGTCCGCGGGCCGCACTCGCAGCGGCGGCGATCTCGACCCCCTCCGCGTCAGAGAACCACGCCGTGATCGCCGAGGACGGGCAATGCGTCACTACGACGCCGCCATTGGCCGGATCATCACCGGGCACCACGAGCGAGGGATCGACCTCGGCAACGAGCACGAGCCGCTCCCCGTAATGGGTGAGGCTGGCGACCGAGGCCAGCACGAGCGCGGCATATTCCGCCTCTTCGGTATCGCTGGCGTCGTAACCAAGCTCGGTGAGCAGTTCGTCCGTGACGGTGTGGGCGGCTCGTCCATCCAGGGGTGGCTGTCCCACGATCGCTCCAAGCTCGTCCCGGGCGATGGGGATGAAAACCAGTTTGCGCTGCACGAGACACAAGCCTATTGGGTCGCTGGACTGCCCGGCTGTAGGTTCTGTCACGTGAAGATCCTCCTACGCTTGATTGCCGCCGCATGCCTGGGGCTCGCCGCGTGCGGAGGTAGCTCCGCACAACCTCAGACGATCGAACTCAGCGTCACTGACCCGCCCGGCGAGCCGAAGACGGTCGAGGTTGCAGTGGGCACCCCGGTGACGATCGAGATCACCACCGCCACTGATGACCGGGCGCACCTGCATGGCTACGAGCTGGAGATGGATACCAAAGCGGGCGAGATGGCAACAATGTCTTTCACGGCCAACATGGCGGGCTCGTACGAGTTGGAGTCCCATGTCAGCAACACGATCTGGCTAAATCTGGTCGTCAAGTGATTCCGCTGCACGGCATCGCATCGCGCCACGACCTGCCATTGCCCTTCGAACTGGTCGTGGTGGGCGGCGGGATCGTCCTTGTCCTCACCTTCTGGGTGGCGCTGTTCGCATGGCGACGTCCACGCTACGAGGAGAAGGACGGAGTGCCCATGCCTCGCCTGACTCGGTTCGTGGATTCCCCGGCGATCTCACGTCTGGCGCGGGGTGTGGTCGCCGTGATCTGGCTGATCGCCGCTGCGTCCCTTTTCCTCGGAGCCGACCGGATCGACAACCCGGTGTTTGGTTTCGTGTTCGTCTTGTTGTGGGTGGGTTTGGTCCCCATGGCGCTGCTCACCGGGGCGAGTTACCGGCGCACCAACCCGGTCCGGCTGCTGCTGCGTCCCTTGAAGGCCACGTCTCCGGCACCTTATGACGATCGCGGCAGCGTGGCACCGGCAGCGTTGGCGCTCCTCGTGTTCCTCTACCTCGAACTCGTGCAACCCAACGCCACCACGCTCCCGGTATTGCGGATCTTCGCCTTGGGTTGGCTGGCTTGGCTCGTCATCGGAAGCCTCATGCGGTCACAGCGCTGGATCGCCCAAGCTGATCCCTTCGAAGCCTACGCAACGACCGTAGCCAGACTGTCTTTCTGGGCGCGAAACAGAGACCGGATGCTGCTATGGACGAATCCGTTACGCAACCTTGCCAGTTGGCACCCGCCGCGCCATCTCGGCGCGTTGGCCGCGGTGCTGCTGGGTGGCACGCTGTTCGATGCGTTGTCCAACACGTCGATCTGGGTCATGGCCACTCAAGAACTTGAGGGCTGGAAGGAAGTGGCGGTGGCCACGGTTGGGCTCCTCGCCTCGGTTGCCTTGGTCTACGGGCTGTTCTGGCTTGGAACCCGCTCCTATCGGGGTCTCGCCATGGACGATCTGGCTCCCGGTTTGGTGCCCTTGGTCGTTGGCTACTGCCTCGCCCACTACGCCACGATGCTCTATCTGGAGGGGCAGCGCACCGTGATCTGGTTCAGCGATCCGCTGGGACGCGGCTGGAATCTGTTGGGTCTCGCGGAAGCCGGCCCCGATACGACGCTGCTGGCCTTTCCCGCGCTGATCGCCGCGCTTCAGGTGATCGCGATCGTGGGCGGGCATGCCCTGGGGGTGTTGGTCACCCACGACATCGCGCTGCGTGACTCGAGGGCCACGCTGCGTTCGCATCTTCCCCTGCTCGCGATCATGGTGGTGTTCACCATGGGCGGGCTACTGCTCATGTTCGGTTAGTTTCCACTGTTTCGAACGCGACGGTGTTGTCCGAATCCACCAAAGTGTTGTCCGTTTGGCCCAAGACCCGGGTTTGTGCACGATCGGTTTTGTAGCGTTTCACTCATGAACAGCGTAGTTTCCGTCTTTCCCCAGCCCTGCCCTGCCCCCGAAGAGCGCCAGGTCATTCCTCAGGCAGCCATGGCCCTGGTCATCGCCATCGGAGAAGCTCTGCTCGGGAGGCGACCGCTGCATCAACTACGACCCTACGTGGGGCCGATGGCCCTGATCAACCTCACGCAGTGCGTGGACAGCGGGATCGTACGCCGGATGCAACTAGGCCGCATACGCGCTCAGATGCCGACAAACAGTGCCGTGGAGGCCGTGCTACGCCTGGTTCACCCCAACCGCAGCCTCGTTTGCGCTCTCCGGCTGGACGCTGGCCCCGCCAAATGGCGGTGCACCGATCTCAATCTCCTCATTCCAGAGGCGATGGCAGCGTAAGCTCCAACCACGGGGCGCTCAGGAGCGTCCGTGGCAGGCCTTGTACTTCTTACCCGAGCCGCACGGACACGCCTTGTTGCGGCCAACCTTGCGGACTTGACCAGTCGGCTTCTCCGTCTCGGTTGAGGTTTCCTTCGTGGTCTTGACCACATCACCGGATTCGTCGGGGGCAGAGTAGTTGAGGCGGCCCGCCTTCTGTCCTTCCAGCCCCTTCGCGAGCGGCTTGGTCTTGGCGAGTACGTCGATGGGGGCGCCGTCCTCGTCGGTAACAGGAGCGACCTCAGGCGTCTGAACCTCAAGGTTGAAGAGGTAGCCAACGACCTCCTCCATGAAGGCCTCCATCATGGCGGCGAACATATCGCCGCCCTCACGCTGATATTCCACCAGCGGATCGCGCTGGGCCATGGCCCGCAGCCCGATCCCCTCACGGAGATAGTCCATCTCGTAGAGATGCTCTCGCCACTTCCGGTCGAGCACGGTAAGCAACACTTGGCGCTCGAGTTCGCGCATCGTGTCAGCCCCGAGTTCTTCCTCGCGACGGTCGTATGCCTTGGCAGCGTCCTCGACGAACATCTCAATCAGGTCGTCCTGCTGCGGCAGGTCCTCCTCCACCTCATCGATGGAGATCGAGGTTGGGAAAAGGGTCTTGATCTCGGTGAAGAGCGTATCCAGGTCCCAATCCTCAGGAATACCCGTCGTGTGCTCCCGTACCACGTCCTCGACCACCTTGGCGCAGGTGGCTCGCAGTTGTTCGGAGACATCGGCGCCATCCAGCACACGGCGTCGGTCGCCGTAGATCGCGTGACGTTGCCGGTTCATGACGTCGTCGTACTTCAAGACGTTCTTACGCATCTCGAAGTTCTGGCTCTCGACCTGCTTCTGGGCACCTTCGATGGAGCGTGACACGGAGCGCATGTCGATGGGCACATCGTCAGGCACCTTGAACATGAGCATGGCCCGTTCCAAAAGCTCTGGGCGGAAGAGTCGCATGAGGTCGTCGCTGAGTGAAAGGTAGAACCGCGACTCTCCAGGATCGCCCTGGCGTCCGGACCGTCCCCGCAACTGGTTGTCGATGCGCCTCGACTCGTGCCGTTCTGAACCAATCACGTAAAGCCCGCCGGTCTCGACCACCTCGTCGTGCTCGCTCTGGGTCTGCTCCTCAAGCGACTTGAGGGTCTCTGCCCAAGCGGCCTCATATTCCTCAGGCGTGCTGTGTGGGTCAAGTCCCTGCTTGCGCAACTCGAGATCGGCGAGGAACTCAGGGTTGCCGCCGAGCATGATATCGGTGCCGCGGCCAGCCATGTTGGTCGATACCGTCACGGCTCCCTTGCGCCCGGCCTCGGCGACGATGGCCGCCTCACGCTCGTGGTGCTTCGCGTTGAGCACCTGGTGTGGCACGCCCGCCTGCTTAAGCAAGCCGGAAAGCAACTCGGACTTGGCTACCGACGCCGTGCCCAGCAGGATCGGCTGACCCGCCTCGTGGCGTTCCACGACATCCTCGACGATGGCCTTGAACTTGGCTTCCTCCGTGCGGTAAATGAGGTCTGGCTGATCGACCCGGATCATCGGACGGTTGGTCTCGATCTGGATGACGCCGAGCCCGTAGATCTTTTGGAACTCGGACTCCTCTGTCTTGGCGGTGCCGGTCATGCCCGCCAGCTTGTCGTACATGCGGAAGTAGTTTTGCAGGGTGATCGTGGCCAAGGTCTGGTACTCGTCCTTGATCTTGACCCCTTCTTTGGCCTCGAGCGCCTGATGCAGGCCTTCGTTGTAGCGACGCCCGGCCAGGGTACGTCCCGTGTGCTCGTCGACGATAAGCACCTCGTCCCCATTGAGCACGTAGTCCTTGTCGCGCTTGAAGAGTTCCTTCGCCTTGATCGAGTTGTTGAGGTAGGAGATGAGCGGGGTGTTGGCGGACTCGTACAGGTTCTCGATGCCCAGCCGATCCTCTACCTTCTCAATGCCAGGAGACAGCACCGCGATGGTGCGCTTCTTCTCATCCACCTCGTAGTCGAGATCGCGGGTGAGGCTGCGGGCAAGCTTGGCGAAGACTGGATACCACTCATGGTTGTCCTGTGCGGGCCCGGAGATGATGAGCGGGGTGCGGGCCTCGTCGATGAGGATAGAGTCCACCTCATCGACGATGGCGTAGTGATGTCCGCGCTGAACCAGGTTGGCCTTGCTCAGAGCCATGTTGTCGCGGAGATAGTCGAAGCCAAACTCGTTGTTCGTGCCGTAGGTGATGTCGGCCAGATACGCCTCGCGACGCTCATCTGGCGACATCTGCGACAGGATCGCCCCCACCTTGAGCCCCAGGAAGTGGTAGATACGCCCCATCTGCTCCGACTGGTACTTGGCCAGGTAGTCGTTGGTGGTGACGACGTGGACGCCCTTGCCTTCCAAAGCGTTGAGATAGCTTGGCAAGGTACCGACCAACGTCTTGCCCTCGCCCGTCTTCATCTCGGCGATGTTGCCCCAGTGAAGCGCAGCGCCACCCATGATCTGCACGTCGAAGAGTCGCTTGTCCAGCACTCGAACACCGGCCTCACGCACGGCCGCGAAGGCTTCAGGCATGATCCGGTCGAGCGATTCCCCGTCCTCGATCCGCTGGCGGAACTTATCGGTCTCCTCACGCAGCTCAGCGTCAGAGAGTTCCTGGAACTCCTCCTCGACGGAGTTGACCTGGTTGACCACCTTTTGGAGCTTGCGCAGTTGGGCGCCCGTACCAAGGCCGCTCAGGAATTCCATGACACCCACAGGTGATACCTCTTCTTCTCCACTCGGGCCCCCCGTGCGGAAGGCAACGCCCACCATCGTAACGCGCCCTCACGGAAACCGCCCCGTCCGCGAGTTGCGGGCGGGGCGGCTGAGGCGTGCTTCAGTTCACGTTGAGATGGATCACGCCGTAGTTGTAGGCCTTGCGCCGGTAGACCACGGAGGGACGTCCCGTCTCGGCATCCTGGTAGAGGAAGAAGTCATGCCCCACCAGTTCCATCTCGTCGAGCGCCTGTGCCAGGGTCAGCGGCGTGGCGTCGAAGTCCTTCTCGCGCACAACGAGCGGGCCGTCTCCAGTGACGACTAGCCCAGCCACGGTGCGGGTCTCCACGGCATCGTCTTGCGTCTCCTGCGTCTCTGGCGTCTCCGCTGTCTCCGCGATGCGCATCTCGCCCAGCCCACCCGAGCGGAGCCCGCGATGGGTCTTACGCCGATCGGCTGCCTTGCGCAACTGCGACTTAAGGCGGTCGAGGGCCTGCTCGAAGGCAAGGGTCTTGTCGTTGGCGTTAGCCTCCGCGCGAACCACAGGCCCGCGGCTACGCAGCGTCAACTGGACACTCACCGCATCGGAGGGGTTCTTGGTGCCCTCGCTGGCATGGAAGTCGACCTCGACCCGAATGACACGGTCTCGCAATCGCTCGACCGTGGCCAGCCGCTCGGCGATCAGCTCCTTGAGTTCCGGGCTGATCGTGCAGTGACGACCTGTGACGACGATGTCCATCGTTTACCTCCGTCTGTCGTATGGGTACATACCCGTGCTTGTCCCTGGAACCCCCTGGGACGGCAACGCCGCAGGTCATCCCGGTGTTGGGATCCCTGCGGCGTTTGCATGTGTCTACGGTACCGGGTGCCAAAAGTGGCTGTCAGGGAAACTCCACACCGTTTTAGCAACGATCAGCGTTACCGATCACCGCTGCACCCAGCACCCTTGACCCGGCAGCCGTGAGCGCCCGTATGGCCTCGCGTAGCGAGGCCCCCGTGGTGACCACGTCGTCCACCAGGATCACCGTCGGTGGGGCACTATCACATCGCATGGTGCCAACCAGGTTGGCCTGCCTCGCTGATCTACCCAGACCCCGCTGGTCGAGGCCACGGTCGAGTCTGACCAGGCTGCGAGAGACCTTGAGCCCGCATCGTCGGCCGGCCACCCGGGCGAGCCGCATGCCGTGGTCGTACCCCCTGGTGCGAATGGAACGCCGCAACGATGGGACGGGAACAAGGCATGCCTCGGGTGACCGGTCAAGTTCGGCGACGGCTCGCGCGAGGAGCCGACCGAGCATCCCGTCTAGGTGAAGGGCACCGTCGTCCTTGAACCGCGGAATCGCCTTGGCCAGCACTGGACGATACGGCGCGGCGGCCACCAGCGGCACAGGTAGGCCTCGGTCGATGTCCGCGGGCGGGCCGGCGACGTGCTCCAAGCAGGGCGGGCATAGCCAAAGACCGGGTTCATCACAGCCCGGACAGGTGGCTCCCAAGAGCAGGTCCGCGGCTGCGGAGATGAGATCTCGCATGTGTGGACTCTTGGCTCACGATCCCCCTTTTTGTCTCTATCCACATCCACTCACGATGCGTAGGCGACCGCCGACAGTTCCTCCGTCGCGAGGCTCCACCGGGTACGCGGCTCGTATCGCCAGGTCGCGCCGCTATCGGTACGAATCGCTAGCGAACCCCCTCCTATACGGGCCATCGCAGTGACATCGACCGGCCGGAAACTCACCGAGCCGAGGTCTTCGACCGCGCTTCCATCTATCTCGGCGGTGAACACGGATGTGGGTTCCCCCGCCCGTGCGATAACCGCCACAGCGGTCTCGTCGGGCCAGGCCAGTGATGCGTAATTGGTCAACGTGGTACCGCTACTGGCCGTGAGCGGAAGTGCCTGCCAATCGCCGAGTCGCGGGAGCGGGCCAGGGCGCACCGTAGCCACCCCCAACTGTGTACGGCCACCGACGTCGACAATCATGGCGATGCGCGCCTCCGTCGGGGACACCGCGAAATCACTCAGGCGCGCACCATCGGGCAAGGCGGTGGCGACATTGCGCACCACGCCCCCGGAGTCGACCGACAGTAGCGAGGTCTGCCCCTGGTTGTCGCCCAACAGCCACAACGAGTCGCCCACGAACTGCGGCGAACGCAGGTTGGTGTAGCCGGGTGAGAGTTGGGACCACGTCCCCTCGGGGGCCCCCAAAAGGATGGTCGTGCGGTCGGTGGTGATGAGCGCACCCACGGTGGCGTCTGAGGAAACCGCCAAGTCCGACACCGCTTTGCCGGGATTCGCCCAGGTCAAGAAGGTGTTGGTGCTGTTGAGCCGGCCAGGACGGCCCTCACGAATGCCGAAGAGATCGACGGTAGAGGCGCGTGACAACACTTGATAGCCCTGCTGGGTGGCAAGTTCCAAGACGCCCTCAGCATTGGCACCGGGCAGGGCGAAGGATGCGCCATCCGAGGTGAGGATCAGACCAGTGACCCGCTCGATGGATGTGAGGGACCAAAGTACTTGTGCTCCGAGACGCCGCCGGGCATCATCGCTGAGCCGGTTGTCGAGGCCATGCAAGTCGACCGTCACCACGCCATCGGAATTCACGCTGGCTCCGTCATTGCCGAGGGTGACGCCTTCGGGCACCGCCGTTGTTGCGGTCGTCCGAAGCCCCGCAGTTGGCCCCCGCAGTAGCGAGTTCACGACGGCTTGAGGTGTGAGTCGCGCGTTGGGCAGGTGAATGAGTTCCGGCACCACATGCTGCCCTGCCCGGCTCATGAAGTAGATCGTGGCCGTCGAGTAGTACCTCTGGAAGAGGTAGCGCGACAGCAGCAGACCCTCTGGTGGAGACGAGATGCGCCACTGATCGTTGACCTGAACCAGGTCAAGTGGCACATCAAGAGGGCCCGGGTTGAGGCTGAAGTGGCCAGATGCATCAAGCCGGCCCACCTGTGTGCCTTCGATCTGCGCCGAGTCCGTATCTCCCGAAACGCTGCCGTCGTAGACGACGGCCTCATCGGGTTGCCACCGCTGCGCCGCCTCCTGCGTGAGGTATTCACGAGCGATGGCGTAATCACCCTCCGGGTCGGTCATGGCAAGCAGGAATCCCTCGATCACCCGGCTCGGGGTGGCACCAGCCTCGGGGGGTTCAGGCGCGATGTCGATACCGGCAGGGTTGGCGGATAGCGGGACCTCCTCCACGGGCCCTTCTGTAGGAATCGCCGTGCATGAACTGAGCAGCACCACGAGCATGAACAGACACAGACGCCGCATCTACGCCTCCCCAGGGGTGTGACTGTCGACTGGGATCAGGGGTAGTGGAGATCCTCGCAGCCGACGCGTGGTGCTGCGCGGCAAGGTGAGCCTGAACTGGGCTCCGCGCCCTGGGCGGCTCCACGCGGCGAGGGTGCCATGATGCAGGCGCGCATCCTCCATGGCGATGGCCAGCCCAAGTCCCGAACCACCTACCACGCGGTTGCGCGACGGGTCTGCCCTCCAGAATCGTTCAAAGACGCGAGGCGCATCCTCGGCAGCGAAACCCACGCCGTAATCCCTCACGGTCACTGCTACCGATGTCTCACTGGCGGCGACCGTGACGACAATGGGTTTGCCCTCGCCATGTTCGATGGCATTGGTCACGAGATTGCGCACGATTCGTCGAATGCGCCGGGGATCCACCTCGGCCATGGTATTGCCCTCGCCCTTGCGAAACACCAGTTCTGTGTTCATATTGGCCGCCATCGGAATATGGGCTTCCACTTCGTCTGCGACCAATACCGCGAGGTCTGTCTCTTCTGGCGCCAGGACCGCTGCCCCCGCGTCGAAGCGAGAGATCTCCAACAGGTCGGCCAGCAGCGTGTCGAACCGGTCGATCTCTGTGTTCATGATTTCTGCGGAACGCGCCACCAGCGGATCGAAGTCCTCTCGCGCGTCGTAGAGAAGATCCGAGGCCATCTTGATAGTGGTCATGGGCGTGCGTAGTTCGTGGGAGACGTCGCTGACGAAACGCTGTTGCACCGTTGACAAAGTCTCCAGTTCCCGGATGCGCTGCTGCAGTTGACCCGCCATCTGGTTCATTGAACGGGCGAGTGAGGCTAGGTCATCAGTGCCACGTACCGTCATACGCTCCCCTAACTGGCCTGATGCCAGTTTCAGGGCCGTGCTGCTTGCTCGTCGCACGGGCCGCACGATCTGCTGCGTGACCAAATAGGAGATCAACGCCAAGGCCAGCACCACCACCGCACCAGTCACGCCAACGGCCCCCTCGAGCCAGCGCAAGGTGCCTACTTCTGTGGTTAACGGGAAGATGTAATAGACCGGGTACCGTTCTCCGGCCGAACCGATCAGTGCCGTCCCGATCACGATTCCCGGCTCGGATGTCTTGGCTCCGATCACCTTGGTAGGCGTGACGAACATGCCGGCTCCCTCACGCACACGCTGCCGAAGCGTATCGGGCACCGTGGCAGAGTCAATGCCGGAAGACACGAAATTGACACCTGGACCCTCAATGACGACGTGGTACTGCGCCGCCTGGGCGTCGGCATGATCGGCCAACCGGTTGAGCGACTCGTGCACTGCCTCTGCTCTGGCCTGGGACTGACGCAGTTCTTCCTGCATGAACACATAGGCCCCGATGGCCTCGTTGAGGGATGCTTCCTTCTTGGCCTCGATGATCCCAGCGGTGGCTTGCCGGACAAGGACCACACCCGCCAGCACCATAACGACAATGGACATGCCCAGTGTGGACACCAAGACCCGAAGAGGAAGCGAGTACCACCAGAGCCTTCTGAGGCCCCTACCCCGCCGCTTCACCGGCCCGGTACCCGACGCCCCGAACCGTCACGACAATCTCGGGACGCTCGGGGTCACGCTCGACCTTGGCGCAGAGGCGCTGGACATGAACGTTGACGAGCCTGGTGTCGGCCGCGTTCCGGTAGCCCCAAACCTCGTCAAGGAGGGCTTCTCGTGAGAACACATGGGTGGGACGCTTGGCCAAGGCCACGAGCAGATCGAACTCGAGCGGAGTCAACTGCAGGTGCTGATTACCGCGCTTGACCGAGTGTGAGGACACCGAAATGACGAGGTCGCCAATGGTGAGGTGGTCACTGGCCTCCTCAAGGCCCGCACGACGCAGTCGAGTCTTGATTCTGGCCACCAGTTCCTTGGCCTTGAAGGGTTTGGCGACGTAGTCATCCGCCCCAGCTTCCAGGCCCGAAACCACGTCTGCAGTGTCGGAGCGGGCGGTGAGCATGACGATGGGCACCCCCGATTCGGCCCTAATATCGCGGCACACGCTCACTCCGTCGCGGCCAGGAAGCATGAGGTCGAGCAGCACCAGGTCTGGGCGCGAGGTTCGGAAGTCTTGCAGCGCGGTTTCCCCGGTGGCGCAATGGACCGTATCGAACCCCTCCTGCTGCAAAACCAGTTGCAGCATTTCGGCAAGCTCCGCGTTGTCGTCGACGACTAAAATGCGCGGCTTGCCCTTTGTGTCGTTCACGGTGCCCTCCTCACTGGCGTCCATGGTAGCGGGCTCCGTGCAAGCCCCAGCCATGCGCTCACCCTTACCGGCTCATCTGGCCATTTAACCTTGTCAGTTCAGTTCAGGGCGCTCGGTCCATGCCGACCAGCGGCCCGTGGTGCCTCCCATGCGGCGCAGCACCCGGCGCCACAGGCTGGTGGAGTCTCCGAACACGTCGCTGGGTTGCACTAGGCCCCGGAACCATGAACCGCGGATCAACTCCGATTCGAGTTGTCCGGGGGCCCACCCCGAGAGACCCACGAAGACCCGTAGTTGCCCGAAGGATGAACCGATGAGTTCCTCGGGGAAGGATGGCTCGATGACCCCCACCTCTCCGCGGATTCGTTGCCAGCCCGGCGGCGGGGCTTCGGGGGTGGCCGGCTCACCCATGATGATCACGGCCTCGGGGTTGACTGGTCCACCCTCATACGCGATGGAGGGATCGGCGTGGGCCGCGAAGGCTGGCAGGAGCGCATGGATGGGGACCTCGGTGGGCCGGTGGAGGCATACGCCGAGGCTGCCGGTCTCATTGTGCTCCACCACGAGGACGACGCTTTGGTCGAAATATCCGCCACGGCCGGGCTCGGTCGCGATGAGGAGTTGTCCTGCTGCGATCGCTCCGGTTTCCACGTCAACCACCTTACGCTGCTCGCCACACCTCCTCGGCGGATGACGCGAGCCAACCTTGGCGATCGTGTCCTTCCATGGCTTCCCACCACACAGAATCACTACGATGGGCGGCCAAGGAGGACGCAATGAGCTGGATTGATCACGCGATCTGGTGGCATGTCTACCCCTTGGGGTTCTGTGATGCCCCCATCCGAGAGGCCGCCCCGGCACCAGGACCGCGCCTGAGGCGACTTGTCGCCTGGCTCGACTACGCCGTAGATCTGGGAGCCTCTGGCCTTCTGTTGGGGCCCATCTTCGCGTCACAAACCCACGGTTACGACACCACCGACCACTTCCAAATCGATCCCCGGCTGGGCCGTGAGGCAGACTTCGACGACTTGGTGACCCAATGCCACGCGCGAGGCCTACGGCTTGTGCTCGACGGCGTTTTCAGCCACGTGAGCGAGCACCATCCCGAGTTGTCACGTGCCCTGCGGGAGGGTCCCGGCAGCCCGGCCGCTGCTCTGTTCGACATCGACTGGGCCGCACCCGGAGGTCCGGTCCCCCATGTTTTCGAGGGACACGGTTCGCTGGCACGCCTCAACCATTCGGCTCCAGCCACACGTGAATACACCCAGCGTGTGCTCGAATACTGGCTGGAACGCGGCATCGACGGTTGGCGTCTCGACGCCGCCTATTCAGTCGCCCCCGACTTCTGGGCCGCCGTCCTGCCCCCCGTCAAGCAACGCTTTCCCGAGTCATGGGTCCTCGGTGAGGTGATCCATGGCGACTACAGCGCCTTCGTCGCCGAGTCCCACGTCGATTCCGTGACTCAATATGAGTTGTGGAAGGCCATCTGGTCCAGTCTGAACGACCGCAACTTCTTCGAACTCGAATGGGCTCTGCAACGCCACAATCAATTCCTCGCCAGTTTCACGCCCAACACGTTCATCGGCAACCACGACGTGACCCGTATCGCGAGCATGGTGGGGCAGGATGCCGCCGTGGTGGCGCTCACCATCCTGCTCACGGTAGGTGGCATCCCTTCGATCTACGCGGGCGATGAGCAGGGATTCACTGGAATCAAGGAGGAGCGCGTCGGCGGTGACGACGACGTGCGCCCACCGTTCCCCGACGATCCCACCGGGTTGGCGCCATGGGGCCAGCCCATCCTTCGGGCCCACCAAGGCCTCATCGGCGTCCGCCGTCGCCATCCCTGGCTGGTCAACGCAACCACCGAGCAGCTTTCCCTGGACAACACCCGTTATACCTACCGCACGACCGCTGCCGACGGCTCCTCCCATCTGGATGTGACGCTCGACATCAGCGGGGTTCCCACGGCATCGGTCAGCGACGCCGCCGGCAACGTGCTGTGGCGCCACTGAAACGGCCCGCCCACGCGAGGAGGATGGGCGTCAACAGGAACCCGCGCCGCACGGGCGGCCTCGCGTGTGAGGACGATGGCTGGTGGAGGATATGCCTATCGGGGTCACTGCGTGACGCGACTTCTTAACAGTGGACGGGGTGCCCTCACAAGCCACAACCAATGGCCGTCAAACTACTTGTGCAGGAGTCGAGCCAGTCATATTGTAGGTACGTACCTACAATATGGAGGCCCTGATGACGACTATGAGTGCGCGTGAGTTCAATCAGGACGTGAGCGCGGCCAAGCGTGAGGCCAGGCGGGGTCCAGTCGTGATCACCGATCGCGGGCAGCCGGCCTTCGTCTTGCTTTCGATCGAGGAGTACCAGCGGCTGAACGCCCACGGTGACGATCTCGTCGACCGCTTGAGCATGGACGAGGACTTTGACGTCGACTTCGAGCCACTGCAGCTTGAACTGAAGGTCCCCCATCTGTGAGATATCTGCTCGACACCAATGTAATCGGTGAGTTGCGCAAACCTAAGCACCGAGCGGACGCCGCCGTACGGCGCTGGATGACCGAGCGCAACCCCGCCGACCTGTGCATTTCGGTCATCACCGTGTTGGAGGTCGAACTGGGAATTGCCCGGCTGGCCAAGCGCGACCCGATCCAGTCCCACCGCCTTCAGGTATGGCTTGAGGAAGACCTGCTGTCAGTCTTCAAAGGCCGAATCCAAACGGTCGACGTCGCCGTTGCACGCCGAGCCGCACGTCTGCACGTCCCCGATCCACGACCTGAACGCGATGCTCTCATCGCGGCAACCGGGATCAGTCACGGGTTGACCGTAGTCACGCGGAACGTCGCAGACTTCGAACTCATGGGCGTAGCGGTCCTCAACCCGTGGAGCCGAGTCGAGCCGTAAACTGGCCGTCAAGGCACGTTCTACTCAAGC
Source organism: Arachnia sp. (assembly GCA_041854805.1). Classification (GTDB taxonomy): domain Bacteria; phylum Actinomycetota; class Actinomycetes; order Propionibacteriales; family Propionibacteriaceae; genus Arachnia. The sequence continues at coordinate 5,080 of JBHADA010000046.1, read as the reverse complement.
AAATCGCCATAGTGAGGCTGGTGCCCCTGTCAGCGAACCGACAGGGGCACCAGCCCACAGGGGTGGAGCCCAAGAGGCACGAGTCGAACTCACCCCCTTGCTCGATCACCTGCTGCTCGTGGCCCTGGCGGCGTGAGTTGGGTTGACTAGATTTGAACACGCATGATAGAATCGCGTTAGCTCCCTAGCGACGACACGCGAGCCGTTTGGGAGTCAAGGTGCGAACCGTGTTGAGCGGTGCCTAGTCAGCGTCAGGTAGCTCTGAAAATTGCGCCGAAGTTTTTAAATGACGACCCGGCAGGGAGTGACTTCTCCCGTAAGGCACAGAGGCTCTTCTGAGCCCGATGGAGCATCGCGCACGGCGACCGGGATAAGTTAGCCGGACAAAATACCCCCGTCTCCGGACAGTTCAATCTGTTTGGAGACCTCATGTCTGCTACTACTTCTACTACTTCACCGCCTCGTCTGTACTCGCTGAAAGCTGTTGCCGAGGCTGGTTACGGTTCCGTTCCCACGCTTCGTCGTGCGATTCGCGATGGGCGACTCCGAGCAGTTCGGGTCGGCGGTCGAGTCAAGATTTCTGCTGAGGAGCTCGACGCTTACGTTCGCGCCTCGTCTGAACGTTATCCCCGCGATGGGGGTGACTCGCGATGAGCACTCAAAGAAATCGCCCCGGCACCGCTGAGGGCACTGGGACGATCACTTCTCTCACTGCTAATCGTACAAGTGTTCGACTCGACTCTCAATCGAATGACGTCATCTATGACGACCTGTTCGGGCACGTTGTCCAGGACCCGGCTCTTGACGTGCTGTGCGTCGAGTCGGCGGGCGACCTTGAGAAGTCCGAGCTGCTCAGGCAGGCCAGCGAGGCGGCGTTCGCGCACGTCGTGCGGCTGCGTGAGCGCGGCTCGACCGTGAGCCCCGCGCAGGTCGAGAAGTACTTGCTGACGATGCTGAACGAGCTGATTGCCGCCCATAACAAGGAGACGAGAGACCACCTCCCGCGCTATCGGGAGCTGCCGGCAACACTCCTTGCCGAGGTCTTCGCTTTTGAGCGCCGCCTCGTGCTCGTCGGCACGGGGACGCCGGAGAACCCTTTGAAGCTCCCTCTTGCGATGTACGAGCCCGAGGGCGAGCTCGAAGGCACTTACCGTCTCCTTGACGAGGAGGCGTTGCACGGGCTGCTCCGGCCCTACTGCTTCACCATCACCCTCCAGCAGACGCGCGAGACCTACGCGCACCTGCGCACCATCATTCCCGTCGTCAACGAGACGACAGAGGCGGATCTCGTCCCGGTAAGGAATGGCGTCTACAACACCTCCACCAAGCAGCTGGAGCCGTTCACGCCCGAGCGCGTCTTCCTCACGAAGTCACCGGTGAGGTACAACCCTCAGGCCGTCTCGCCGACGAAGACGCTGAGCGACGGCTCGACGTGGACGTTTGATGAGTGGCTTGCGGATCTGTTCTCGGAGGACGAGGAGCGGGTCACGCTCTATTGGGAGATCCTTGCCGCGAGTCTGCGCGTGTACAAGAGCTACGAGAAGGCGTTCTTTTTCTTCTCGTCGAGCGGATCGAGCGGCAAGTCGACGCTGCTGCATCTCATGCGCAACATCCTCGGCCAACGGAACTGTGCCTCGCTGAGCCTGGGCGCGTTCGGCAAAGACTTTGGTTGCGAGCCGCTGCTCGGCGTCTCGGCAGTCCTCACTGATGAGACGGACACGTCAGGCTTCATGAAGGAGTGCAAGGACTTCAAACAATACGTCACTCATGACGTGATCACTGTCCAGCGCAAGGGCATCAAGGCCGTTCAATGGCGACCGCGCGGCATCGTCGTTCAGGCAGGCAATGAATTGCCCGAGTTCTCTGACAAGACCGAATCAATGACGAGACGCTTCATCTTCGTCCCGTTCGATCGGTGCTTCACAGGAGCGTTCGATCCCGCGATCAAGAGCGAGCTCATGATCGATCGCGAAGTCCAGGAGTACGTGCTGCGGCGCGCACTTGAGCTTCCCGAGTTCGTTCGCTTCACCGAGGGCGAGGCAACGATGAGCCTACGCCACGAGGTGCGGAAGAACAACGATTCCGTTCTCGAATGGTGGATCGAGCAGCGGGGTGAGTTCCTGACGAACCTGATCCCCTGGGACTTCGCCTTCGACGTGTTCCGGAAGTGGTTCGCGAATGTGAACCCGAGCGTGGGATGCATTTCGCGCAAGAAGTTTGTGCAGCGAGTTCGCGCAGCCACTGAGGACGACTCCATGTGGGAGGCGATGAGCGCGAAAGACGCCGCACTGATGATTGCGAACTACTGGGTGAGCAACCAAGAGCCACTCGCACTCCAGTACAACCTCGTCGACTGGTACGTGCCCGGCGCGCCAGCAGTCAGCGGAAGCCCTCGTGCAGTGACAAGAACGCCTCGCGTTCGCGGACTGCTGCGGATCAATCCGGGCGTCGTAGCAGCACAGCCAACCAACTAGGAAAGGAAGATCATCATGTTGAACCTCGAACAGCTCATCAAGGATGAGCAGGCCAAGCACGCGGCGAAGCTCAGGAAGTTGCGTGAGCAGGCAGCCAAGGAGGAGCAGAATCTCCTGCTCCGTGTTGCTCGTCTCGTCGAGCAGCATGAGCCTGAGCGTTTCGTTCAGTATCGCGATCGCGCTGCTGTGCTCATCGAGCAGGAGCGCACGGCACGTGCTGAGCGCGTGCGAGCGTCTCGTGCTCGCAAGCAGCAGGAGGGAGGTGAGTCACAATGACGGCCGTAATGCGACCGACTCGCCTCTCGACGGTGAGCACTCTGCAGCGCGTTGCTGCTCCTGCGTCACAGCAGGAGCAGCGGAGTGCGCGTCCGTTGGTTCCCACCGCTGCTGCTGTGCAGCCGGTGGGAACCTCCCCCTCGCCCGCAACGAACGAAGTGAGTGAGGACGAGGGCCAGCGGCGCGTTGGCGGACAGAGGAGCTTGCTCCGATCGTCCGACAACGTGCCTGCTGGCACTGCACCCTTCTACACCTCCAAGGACGTGAGTTCCGGGGGTAGAAGGATGATTGAGCCTGCCCCACCGACGCAGGAGGAAACACAGGGGGCAGGCAAGCGGGTGACTCTCGATGCGCATCTCGATGTGAGAGTCACCCGTAGGGAGCACGACGCCATCAAGCGTCGTGCGACTGTGCTCGGCGTGAAGCCGAGCACGTGGGCGAGGGCCGTTCTGCGCGATGCGCTGGACGACCGCCGCCATGAGGCCTCGGCACTGGCTGCGAACGCAGCAGTGCCGAGGCCTGCGCCCGAGTTCGCTCGGGCGGTGGAGCAGGTTCGCCGCGTTGGCGTCAACCTCAATCAGGTCGTGCGCGCGGGCAGTGCGGTTGACGAGGACATCCTTCGTGATGTTCTCGCTGCCGTCGGTGAGGTGCGTTCCCTGCTTGGAGATGAGGTCGCATTATGAGCACTGTCAACGTGCAGCCGACGACGAGCGCACGAGCAGCAGTCATGTACGCGCTGCTCGGCACAGGCAAGCGCCGCGCGCAACACGAGAAGGACGGCACGACACGTGCTGTTGTGCTCTCGTGCACGATGGGCTCTCCCGAGGAGATCGTGCGGCGTGCGGAGCAAGTGAGCGCGGCGTTCCATCGCCGTAACGAGATGTACACGTACACACAGAACTTCTCCCCGGAGGAGTTCGACGTGAAGAATCCCGAGCACGTCAAGCGTGTACACAACCTCGGCGTGAAGCTCGCTCGACGCATGAACAGCGCCGATCATCTCGTCGTCACACACACCGACAGCGCAGGCAGGCATCTCCACAACCACATCTATGTGGTCAACCACGACAACCTCACGGGTAAAGCACTGTCTCGGTGCAGGTCCTGGTCGCGTGGGCTCCGCCAAGTAAACGACGAACTCATGAGGGACGAGGGCTGCCAGGTGCTGCCATCGCCGGAGCAGCCGAAGGCCGATTGGGACTTGAGGCGCGGCGGGTTCAAGGATGGCGGCTTCGAGCAGATCCTCGGCGACAAGATCACTGAAGCGTTGCTCGACGAGCGCAGCATCAACCGTGAAGCCTTCGAGCAAGTGCTCGCCGAGCACGAGGTGCGCCTCCGTGTCACTGAGCGCGACGGCTGGACGTACTCGATTCGTCGCGCCGACAACGGCAAGTGGGGCAGGCGCAAAGCATCGTCGCTGTGCGACGACTTCATGAAAGCGAAGGTCGAGGAGGTCTTCGACTTCCATCAACAGAACACAACTACGAAGGAGGAGCAGGATGAGCGCTCTGGAAAAGCTCAAGGAACAGCAGGCCTCGGAGACATCAGCAGCCTTGATGTCGAGGCTCGAAGACGTCGAGGAACAGACGAGGCAGTTGACGAACGCCGTGAACAAGGTGAGCGGGTTCCTCAAGGCGATGGACGAAGCGCAGAGCGCCGAGATCAAGCGCCTGAGCAGGTCAATCTCGCAGCAGCACGAGCAGCCCTCGCCGACGCAGCTCGACGACGAGACGAAGAACAGGCTCTCCGAGATCGAGAAGACGCTGAGCGCAGTCGCCAGGCAGCTGAGCGCCAGCGGCGCGATCAAGCTGCCAGACGGAAGCACCGTGAAGCAGTCCGATCTCGACTCGTACTCGATAATGCAGACGCTCAGGTCGCAGCAGGAGAAGATGACTACGGCTTTGGGTGAGCTCAAGCAGGTCGTCGGCAACGGTCGGACGGTGCGCATCGACGTGAACCGGCTCAGCGAGCACGCCGTCGGAGTTCTCGATCAGCGGCTTGCTCAGGCCGTGGAAGAGCCCGTGCAGCGCGTTGAGCACACCCTTGAGGGTGTGGAGCAGCGGGTCGCTGCCATCGGCATGCAGAAGGTCGCTGAGGCCGCTCACCAGGTCGGGAAGGTCACGGGCAAGGCCAATGAGTTAGTCACCTCTGTAGGCCGCGCTGAGCACCGCCTGGAGGCCCTGGAGGGGCGCTTGACTTGGACGACAGTTGGCAGGTTCTGTCTCGCCCTTGTGCCGCTCTCGGCGTTACTCCTCGTCGTTGACGGCCTCACGATGGGCGTCTTCCACGCGCTCGGGTTCGGGCCACTCCTAGGCTGGGCGTGGGGCTCT
>JBHADA010000045.1:0-10909 GCA_041854805.1 Arachnia sp. | reverse complement strand
TCTTCACCGACCATCCGCTGCTCGTGGAGATCGCCCAGTTCGCGGAGGAGGACCACATTGAGGTCATCGCCGAAGCGTGGGACCTGTGGGGCTACGAGGTGGGCAACTTCCCGCGCGGCTGGGGCGAATGGAACGGCCGCTACCGCGACGCCGTGCGCCGCTTCACCAAGGGCGACGGAAACACCATCGATTTCCTCGACATGTTCAACGGGGACTACCACCATTTCCACGACAATGGCGGGGCACAGAAGTCGATCAATTTCGTGGTGGCGCACGACGGATTCACCGCCGCGGACCTCGTCAGCTATCAGACGAAGGTCAACGACCAGCCCTATCCGTTCGGCCCGTCCGACGGGGGCAGCGACAACAACCTTTCCTGGGATTCGGGCGGCGATCAGGCGCTGCGCCGTCAGCGGCTGCGTAACCTGTGGACCATCCTCATGTTCTCCCGCGGGGTGCCCATGGTGGTGTCGGGCGACGAATTCGGCCGCACCCAGAACGGCAACAACAACCCGTGGGCGCTGCATTCCCTGGCCATGTGCAACAACTACGCGATGGTGGCCACGAACGCGCCGCAGCGCGTTCCCATCGGTGACGATACGGGCGCCATCTATCACGACAATCTGGGAGAGTTCGGCAACGAGGACGCCTCAGTCAACCCGTTGTTCCGGTTCGCCACGTTCCTCATGCGGCTTCGCCACAGGCACGACTCGCTGCAGCAGACCACGTGGGGCGACATGGTGGCCGACAATGCCGACGTGTCGTACCTGTTCCACACGCCCTCCGGCGATGGCTACCCACGGGAGGGCGACCGGGCGTTGGCCATCCATATCAACGCCCCGGGAGACAACTTCTGGATCATGGTCAACATGACCGGGGACCAGGTGGACTTCTTCGTGCCCCCGGCGGGAACCGGAAACGTGTGGCGCCGGCTGATCGACACGGCCGCCTGGGCAGAGACGGCCAACAACTGCTGGCTGGAAGGCGAGGGCATGATCGTGCGCGAGGGGGCCGTTGTCCAGCCGTGGTCGATCATCGTCTGGCACGAGGATCCCAAGCCTGATGGCACGCAGGAGGTGCCGGTCTGGCAGGACTGATGCTGGACGCGACCTTTCGCGAGCGGGAACTGGCTAGGTTCAAGGAATCTGGCCAGGCTGCCCCGCCTCTCCGGGAGCTGTTGGAGAGCGCGGGGCTCCCCACCCCCGTCGACTATCTAGCCGGGGCGACCTGGTGGGAGGAAGCGGCGAGGAAGGCAGCCCACCTCCGGGAGCATTTCAGCAATGCGCGTTTCGCGGAGCAGGTTCGCTACGGGATCGTGCTCGTACCTCCAGTCGAGACGATCGATGTGAGGGGCGCCGTTCCAGCGGGGTGCCGTGTCGGCCTTCAGGGCCTAGACGAGGATTTCGTGGACCCAGCGCTGGGCGAGGGGGTCGATCTCACCGATGGCGCCTCTGGATGGACGCCATTTGTTTCGGTGGTGGGCCGCTACGGGATTTCGGAGGGAAGCTGGGAGAAGGTCGTTGCTGCTCATGATCGGTTCGTCGTTGGCGGGCACGACACGAGGCGGGGCATGGTTAGGCAACTTTGGGGCGCCAGGCTTTTGCTAGCGCCTCCCGGCGAGGTGGCGGATTTCGACGGCAACGACACCTGGACATTCACGCTCTTCCCCGGCGAAGCCCTCGTTGATGGGCAAGCCGTTTCTGGCACCGTTCTCAAGGGGCGGGTCAGGTTCCGGCTCGGCAAGGCCAACCGGGGGATCGGCAGTGCCCGGGTCAGTCCAGCCCTGCCGCTGGCGGAATCCACAGTCTGCGAGAGGCCAGCGAGGGGTTGACTTTGGCTTGTTCGCGTGTTTCGATGCTGAAGACACTGGCTGTCGTATTGGAGAGATATGTGGCTTTCGATACGAGCGCACTGATTGGCTGGAAGAAATGAGTGGTAAACGGGCTCGACGAGCGAAGCACTATGCCTCGTTGGGGGCTATATTGTTCAGTGGGTGTTGGCTTCTCGGGGTTGTTCTTTTGGGGGGCAACCCATTCCTTGCGCTGATTCCCTTGCTGTGCGCGTTAGGGGCGCTGATCAACGCTTGGTGCGGGAAGTCTTTGATACTCAGTGCCATGTGCTTCTTTTCCAGTGCGCTGGTAATGCTGGTCGTTGCGGTTATTTCCTCTGCTTCAATTGGCTGGTACTTGTTGCCTGCGGTCGTGTTTGAAGCGATAGCCGGGGGATTTGTGGTTAAAGAGAGTACGGATAGAACCGTAGTTCGCTAGGGCACCTGGACCTTCAGCTACTCAGCAAAGCGCTGTGGTGTACTTCGTTGATCACTCGTCCTCAGCGAGCTGTGACGTGACGTAGGGCGCCGGCGAGTTCGGGCTCGGCGAAGTGGAAACCCGAGGCGAGCAAGGTCTCTGCCGAGACGCGCTGATCGGTGTCGATGAGTTGATCGTAACCCTCCGAGCCCAGCATGGCCCTGGGAGCCAACGACGGTGTGGGTAGCCAGGCCGGCCTGCGCAAGACCCGGCCCAGCGTCGAGGCGAACTCGGCCTGTGTGACGGGGGCTGGGGCCACCGCGTTGACGGGCCCGCGCAGCCCTGGGGTGAGGGCCGCGTGGGCGTAGGCGCGGGCCAAGTCGTCCACCGTGATCCAACTCAACCAGGCGTCGGCCGCAGCCATGCGTCCGCCTGCCCCGAGCAGATAGAGCGGGATCTGCGGCAGCAACGCGCCGCCGCCAAGGCTGAGAGCGACCCCGGTGCGGAGAAACACGGCACGGCTTCCCGCATCGCGTGCCGGGGACGCGGCCCTCTCCCAGGCCGCCACCACATCGGCCAGAAACCCTGGGCCCCGAGATGACTCCTCCGTGAGCACTTCGCCTGGCCGACGCGCCCCGTAGATTCCGATGGCGGATGCCTGGATCAAGGCCAGATCTCCGCCTGTGTCAGCGATCCCCTGTGACAAGACGGAGGTGGCCTCGATACGCGAGTCCATGACGAGCCGCTTGTGCTTGGCGCTGAACCTGCCTCCAATGGTGTGGCCCGACAGGTTCACTACCACATCGGCCCCTTCGAAGGCCCCGGACGGCAACCGGCCAGCGGCCGGATCCCAGCGCTTCTCATCAGCCCCCAGAGGCGGACGCCTCACCAGGCGGATCACGCGGTGCCCCAGCGTGCCCAGCAGCGCGCTGAGCTGGCCTCCCACCAACCCGGAAGCACCTGCCAAGATCACCGTCTGTGGCTGCGGCGGAAGGAGCGAGGCCAGCGTCAAATCGCCGCGCAACTGGCGCTCCCGGAAGGCGAACAGCCTTCTCAGCCGCGTCTCGACAAAGCCATGTGCGGGCGCGGGTGCATCCCACTCGACGACGTCGGTCACCACCGTCCCGTCGGGCGCGTCCTCGAAATGATGCTCGTGCCGCCACCGGCGAAACGGGCCCCGGGCCTGTTCATCGGCGAACATCCGGCCCGCATCGAGGGCCACATGGCGTACCAGCCAGTCCACGCCCACGGCGGCCCCTCCGACTCTGGGGCCCAATCCGGCGAGGATGGGGTCGGTGATGCGCAGCACGGACTCAGAGCCGACGTCGATCCCAGCGGTCGGCCCGTGGCGCACCTCGGCCCAACCGGGCGGCGTCAAACGGAGAAACCCGCCGGGCCGGGTATGCCAGGTGAACACGTCATCCCGGGGGAAGGGGTAGTGGCTGCGATGCTCAAAGAAGCGGACCTCTCCCATTCGACGAGCCTGCCAAACGGCGACACCAAAGTCTAGGGAAATGTTTGGGCCGGGCGATAAAGCGCTGCCTCATCCAAGCCCAGGCGCCTGGGCTTGGGCGACGGAAAGCACGAGCCGGGCATTCGCCTCATCCCAGCGGCGAGCCATGGCCGCGCCGCCGTGGCCATCGGACTCCTCGACGAACAGGCGAGACCCGCGCCAGCGTCGATGCAACTCCCAGGCAGTCCGCACTGGCCCCGAGACATCGGCCCGGCCGTGGATGAGGGTGGCGTCGATGCCGCAGAGCCTGTCCACGCACTCCAGGACCGGTGGGTCAAGGAAACCGTCGTTGGCCCAATAGTGGGAGGTGAGGCGGGCGAAGGCCAGGCGGTGGGCGTCGTCGTCCCAGCGTGGGTCGCGCCGGAAGCCGCCAATGCCCAGCGAGATATGCGTGTCCTCCCAGAGGGCCCACTCGTGCGAGGCGGCGTCCCGGAGGGCCGAATCGTCAGAACCGAGCAGCCGGGCGTAGGCCTCCACTAACCTGCCACGGCCACGCTCGTAGCCGATGCCCGTGTTCTCGGCGAAGGACGCGAACCGGTCCCATGCCTCCGGGTAGACGCTCCCGACGCCCTCGGTGATCCAGTCCACCTCCGCCCGGCTCGTGGTGGTGACGGCGAACAGAACCATTCCCAGCACCCGCTCAGGGTGAGCTTGCGCGTAGGCGAGGGCCAGCGTCGACCCCCAAGAGACGCCGTTGACGATCCAGCGGTCGACGCCGCGTGCCTCTCGGAGCGTCTCCATGTCCGCGATGAGATGCGCCGTGGTGTTGGCCTCCAGCGATGTCGCCGGATCCGCGGCGTGGGGGAGGGAGAGGCCGCATCCTCGCTGGTCGAACCCGATGAGACGGGTGCGCGACAGATCGAAGCGGTGGCGGTATCCATGACTGCCGAGCCCTCCGCCGGGGCCGCCATGGACATACACCGCGGGCACCCCGTCCGAGACGCCCCACTCCACCCAGGAGATCCGCTGTCCATCCGCAGTGGCAAGCCTGCCTTGGGCCACGGGCCGATCGGTCATGGCTGGAATCCTATTCGACCAACGACCATGCGTGATCACCCCGAATGTCGCCGTCGGCCTCGACGCTGCCCATACCATCTGCGCCGTGAAAGCAAAGGTGCTGACGATCATGCTGGTGGCGTTTCTTCTTCCGGTTGCCGCCTGCCACGGTTCCTCGTCCTGGGACGACGACCTCATGGCAGACGAGGCGGACGAGGTCACGTTTACCGCGACGCCATTGGCGGACGAACCAGTGAACCTGGACAAGTTTCGCAAGGAGAACCTGGCATCTGCGGCGGCCCGTGACTTGGCGCCCGCGCCCGAGGAGCCCGAACCCGAATCCCCGCTTTGGGAGTGCTTCTACGACCCCACCTACAACTACGACTGGCACGACGACGTGCTCTGCACGAACGGCATGGAATACGACCGGCCCATCCTGATCCCGTGGGACGACTACGTCGAGTACGACGAAATCATGGAGGCGGCCATGGAATACGAGGCGGAACTCAACGGCAGGCGCTGAGCCACCAGCGACATTCGCGGTTGGCGTAACACACCGTCTCGAGCAGCCGTATCTGCGTGTGGAAACGCTTGGCGACCCGCCGCCTCAAGCGCGCAGGGGTTCCGGGCCCGTACTATGCGGGGTGCTACCTACATCCCGAGGAGGGCCATGAGAGCAGCCGTGGTGACGAACCCGACCAAGACGAGCCGCGACGAGCTGGCGGCCGTCGTCGAGCCCGCCAACGAGGCTGCGGGGTATGAGCCCGTCCTTTGGCTGGAGACCACGCCCGAGGAACCGGGGTTCGGCCTGGCCCGGCGAGCCGTGGACGAAGGCGTCGACGTCGTGCTCGCGGTGGGTGGCGACGGCACGGTCCGTTCCGTGGCGGAGGGCCTGCGTGACTCTGCCATACCCCTCGCACTCTGCGCCCAAGGCACCGGAAACCTATTGGCCCGCAACCTGGGGTTGCCCATCAACAACCTCGCCGGCTCCGTGGACGTGGCCTACTCGGGGGAGGCGCGGCCCGTCGACCTCGGCATGGTGGAGTTACGGGCAGCCGACGGCTCCACCGCCGAACACGGTTTCGTCGTCATGGCAGGCATGGGACTCGACGCCAAGATCATGGCCACCACAGACGCGGACCTGAAGAAGAAGGTGGGGCGTCTCGCCTACGTCAAGGCCGGCGCGGAGGCGATACGCCGAGACGAGCAGTTTCGCGTCAGCTACCGCCTAGACGGACGCTCGGGACGGTCGCGGGTCAACACCGTGCTCATCGGAAATTGCGGCTCCATCGGGGGATACGTCTACCTCATGCCCGACGCGGAGGTCGACGACGGCCTCCTCGACGTGCTGGCCCTGCGGCCCACGGGAAGATTCGGATGGCTCAGGGTGATCAAGCGGGTGATCATCGACCATCTCATACGCCGCTTGGCCAACGTGCCGACACGCACCGGCGGCGAGGTGCGTCACGCACAGGTGCAACGTGTCGAATTGCGTTTGAAGGAGCCCCACGAGGTGGAACTGGACGGCGACCCGTTCGGCAAAGTGATCGGGTTACGTGCCTGGATAGAGCCGAGGGCGCTTCGCGTCATGATGCCGGCTGGATATAACGCGGGAAGGCTTGCCTAGTCTGCGGGAGATGCGCGGCCGGCCGAGTCCAAGGCCGGCCTTGCGCGGGTCGGGGCAACAGGTCATATCAGTTCCCGTCTCGTGAAGGCCCAAAGCGTGGGCGCGCTGACACGTCGATGACCGCGGTGGATGGCGGCACGCTGGGCAGCGCGGACTAGGCGGTCTGTGCCGGCCTCCTGCGTCAAACGCTCCATCGTGCTCCTTCTGCGGTGGTTCGCGGCGTCACTGCCTCGAATGCGGCGTCATCGTAACAGGGGGCGACGCGTGAAGGGCAAGACTTCGAAAAGAACCAATGTTCACGAACTTCCCGATAACAACGGGAAACGCCTGCGAGCGGGTGAGGCGGGCGGGAGCCGGAACTCCTATCATCGTCATGTCTCGCGCCCAAAGGAGTGTCCATGCCAGCCCTCATCCCCAAGCCCGCCCTCGTCGAATGGGGCGACGGAGAGTTCCTGCTCACCGGTTCCACCGTCGTGGGTGCCGGGGCCGGGCCAGGCACGGGGGAGGCGGCCGAGGGGGTGCGACGCACCCTATCGACGACCACCGGCCTACTCCTCGCCGCAGGGCCGGAGCCGGACATCGTCGTGGGCATCGACGACTCGCTGCCGACGGAGGGGTATCGCCTCGACGTGGTGCCCAGCGGGGTGCGCATCGTCGCGGCCGACTACCGTGGCGCCCAATGGGCAGCCCAAACCCTGCTGCAACTCGGCCCAGCCGATGTGTACGCCGCGCCGCTTGGCCGCGAGGTCGCGCTGGCCGCCGCCCAGGTCGAGGACTCGCCCCGGTTCCCGCGACGCGGCGCCATGCTGGATTCCGCCCGCCACTTCGTCCAACTCCCAGACGTGCTCCACTTCGTTGACTGGTTGGCGCGTCACAAACTTAACGTCTTCCACTGGCACCTCTCCGACGACCAGGGCTGGCGGGTGGCCATCGAGCGTTACCCTCTGCTGGCGCGGAAGGCGAGTTGGCGGGCCAAGACGTCGAACCGGGTGTGGGGCGACGACGCCACCCCTCACGGGGGCTACTACACGCTGAAGCAGATCCGGCTCGTCGCCGAATACGCCCGGCAGCGCGGAATCGAGATCGTGCCGGAACTGGACTTCCCGGGCCACGCCACCGCAGCCCTGTTCGCCTACCCGGATTTTGCCACCGACCCGGCTGCCGTCACGGAGGTGGCGCATTACCCCAGAATCTTCGACAACGTGCTGAATTTCTCCCCCGAGGCACTCGACTTTGTGCACCACGTGTGGGGCGAGGTGATCGACGCCACCGGCGCCTCGTTCGTCCACATCGGAGGCGACGAGGTGCCAACCGCTCAGTGGGAGGCCTCCAAGGATGTGGCCGCCCGGGCCAAGGAGTTCGGCGTCGACGACGTGCGCCACATCCAGCGCTGGTTCACCCTCCACATGCGCGACTGGCTCACCGAACGCGGCGTGACCCCCATCGGCTGGGACGAGGTGACCGACGCCGGGCCTGTGCCGGGCATGGTGTGCCAGTCGTGGCGAGGCGCCGAGGCAGGGGTGCGGGCGGCCGAGCAGGGCATGGACGTGGTGATGAGTCCCTGCACCCATACCTACTTCGACTTCTACCAGTCGGAGTCGCGGGAGGAGCCCTACGGGCAAGGCGAGGTCACCACGCTGGAGAAGGCGTATGCCTTCGACCCGGTGGAGGGTATCGCCCCCGAGGCGGCGTCGCGGGTGCTGGGCACCCAGTTTCAACTGTGGTCCGAGTTCCTCACCACGTACCGGCGGATGCAGTACGCGGCCTGGCCGCGGGGCTGCGCGCTGGCGGAGGTGGCCTGGTCGTCGCCTGAGGGCCGCGACTACGCCGAGTTCGTCGCCCGGCTGGAGGATCACCTCGCCCGGTTCGACGCAGCCGGCCTCGACTACCGCCCGCTGGATGGGCCGCATCCCTGGCAGGAGGGCGGCACGGGCTGGCACCGGCGCCCACCCGAGGACTGACCGGCGGGTCAGGCCTCCTGCGCGAGCACCTGCCGGACCGTGGTGTCGATGTCCGTAGTTGCACGGATGCTCCGGTCACCGCGCGGCCCAAGCTGTTTCTGCTCGTCCGCGCGGTACAGCTCCACTAGGCTCTCCGCGATGTGGGGCGCGAAGCCAGCCTCCACCAGGGCGCCCATCCAACCGGGCTCGGAGATCGGCACAACTTCGAGTGGCTTGCCCAGGGCATCGCTCAGCGCCTTGGCGACCTGACGCTCCGTGTACTCCGGGCCCACGATGTCCACGGCCTCGCTGATCTGCGCATCCGCCAGCAGTTCCTGGACCGCGATCTCCGCAATGTCACGGGTGGCCACCATGGGCAGGGGCGCGTCCGCGCTCGAAGCGAAGACTGGGAAGATTCCCTGGTGCAGGACGGCTCCGAGGACATCCCCGAACTTTTCTTGGAAGTGCCCCGGGCGCAGCGCGGTCAAGACGGTGCCCGTCTGGGCGAGCGCCTGTTCCATGTGGTACAGGCCCAGAATCGGCCCGGTGCCCTCGGGCAGATCCGCGCCGCCGGAGGAGAGCATCACCGTGTGCCCGACGCCAGCCTCCTGCACCGCGCTGGAGACCGAGCGCGCCACGTCCGCGGCGTACTGATCCAGGTCCGGTACCGAGAGGTCGAAGGGCATCATGGCGAAGAAGGCCGCCGCACCGTTCAGGGCCTCGGCGAGCTTCTGGCTGTCGCGCAGGTCCAAGACGGCCGCTTCAGCCCCTCGAGAGGCCCAATCGGCGGCCGCGTCGGGGCGGCGGACGATAACACGGACGGGGTGGCCGGAGGCTAGCAGGCGGTCGGCGACGGCTGAACCGATGCGGCCGGTGGCTCCAGAGATGACGTACATGGCGGCTCCTGTTTGTTGATCTTTGGCAGGGTCTTCTGCACGAGAGTTGCCTGCCGCACTGTCGGGCAGTGAGTACATCCGACAGTAGGAGGTTTGCCGGGCTTCTGAATGCCCGTGACTCCAAAACTCTTGATCGACCGTCTAAGTTTCTGGACTTTCACCCAAGAAGTGCAAGAAGTGACAGCATGGTCACATGGCATCCACTACACGTCCTCCAGCCGGTAAAGGCCTACCTACGGCTCACGCGCCCTCGGCCAGGCTCGACGAGATCCTGCATAGAATGAGGCTACGAGGTGAGTTCTACTGTCAAGCCGAGTTGACTGCGCCCTGGGCGCTGGAGATGCCAGCATTGGAAGAGACGATCAGCTTTCATGTTGTCACTGAAGGGCACTGCGTACTCCGGGTGGGTGACCTGGATCCGGGGCATCTGCGCTCCGGCGACCTTGCACTAGTGCCACACGGCACGGGGCACGTCATGCACAGCCGCGACATGCCGGAGAAGGGTGCCCTGCCTATGATGCCTCACCGGGTGGATCTTCTTCCTCAGGACTACCTGGGCCCAAGCCATTCGCATCTAAAACATGGCAAGGGCGGGGAATCCACCCGAGTTATTTGCGGGATCGTAGGGTTCGAGGAGCCAGCAGCCCGCCAGTTGGCGCGCCAGCTACCTCCCCTGCTCATCCTTACCCGAGACTCCGTGGCCGCCCACTCACAGATACTCGACTCAGTCCGGCTCATGGGTGCTGAGCTCGCTGCGAGGCAAGTAGGTGGCGACGTGGTTGCTTCTCGACTTGCAGACATCATCGTGATCCAAGCCATCCGCTCGTGGCTGACCGAAGCTCACTCGGGGCGCATGGGGTGGTTCGCAGCGGTCAACGACGAACGGATCGGTCCTGCGCTCCTGGCCATACACTCCGACCCAGGACGCCCCTGGGATGTCGCTAGCCTGGCCAAAGTGGCCGCAAGCTCCCGCTCTCTCTTCAGCGCCCGGTTCTCCCAACTCGTTGGAGAAACACCCATCTCCTATCTGACACGTTGGCGCATGGACAAGGCTCGACTTCTTTTGCGACGATCGGGCTTGAGTGTAGCCGAGACCGCGAGGCAGGTCGGGTACGGGTCAGAGGCCGCATTCAGCAGGGCGTTCACACGCACTGTGGGGTCATCTCCAAGTGCGTGGCGACGATCTTTTGAGGGCGAGGCAGATGGGTCCAACAGTAGCGCCGAGGACAAGTCCACGCCGCTTCACCTCGGATCGGGACACTGAAATTATCATCACCGCCTGTGCCTTACTATGAACATGTCCGCTAAGACCGATCAGCGGAGATGGTGGGTACGACGGGTTCGGGCCACTGCCGTGCGCGTATGGGGGCAAACGTATGGAGAGCAAGGAAAGCGGAGGGAACCCTAGGATCACCCTCTGCGGAACTCCGCAGGTGACAGACGATGTCGACGGGATGTCGGTTAGCTCACCGCTGACAGGACGGCGAGTCCAGGTGCTGGCGGCGCGCCTCGTTCTGGATCGCGAGCGCGGGGGACGGCGGTGTCAAGTCGTGGAAGCAATGGGTGGGTGTCCGAGGAGGAGTCGTTCGAAGGATTCGCGTGGGGTGAGGAAGCCGAGTGTGGCGCGGGGTCGTTCGTTGAGCTCTTCAGCGATCGCGGTCAGGTAGGGCTGGTGGGAGGTGATGTGTTCG
>JBHADA010000044.1:0-10362 GCA_041854805.1 Arachnia sp. | reverse complement strand
GTTGCGCCTAAAGGCGTTGTTGGCTGGCAGCCAGCCAGGGATCGGGTCCAGGATCCAGATCTGGGTCAGCAGGTCTCGGTAGGTGATGGTCGTCGTGCTTGCGGGTTGCGTCCCGTCGCCGCCGGTAGTGGCGTCGAGGATGCGGGAATACGACGTCGTGAGCGACGACGCAGCTGCGTAGGAGGCCAGCCATCGGCGCAGCGTCTCGGGACGCCGCACCCGAGCGCCCAGGTCAGGGATCTCGCGGTCGACGATGCGATGCAGGTAGGCGTCCAGCATGCCCGCCCGAAGCCGGGGATGCGCCTGCATGATGCCGGGAAAGCCGCTGTTCACAATGGCCTCGGCATAGTCCGGCAGCCCCAGGGGGCTTTCTCCTTCGACCGCGACCCGGCCCTGCAGCAGACCCGCCAGCGACACCGTCGTCTCCGATAGTCCGCGTTCGTATAGGCCCATGGGACGCATGCGCAGCGACAGGATGCGCCCAGCGCCGCTGTGGGTGCCCGACGCGCCCGTCGGCGTGGCCGAGCCGGCGAGCAGGAAGCTCCCCGGCGCAGCGCCGTCGTCCACCCGCCGTCGCACAGAGTCCCAGACCTCCGGCAGCCTCTGCCACTCGTCGATCAGCAGGGTGCCCTTCGGCGCGGAGGCCAGCTCGAAGTCGGCGGCAGCGATGCGTCGCTGGTCGGGGTTGTCGAGAGTCCACGTGGTCGCGGCTCGGCGACGAGCCGTCACGGTCTTGCCAACGCCCTTGGGGCCGTCGATGGCGATGGCTGGGGCGATAGACAGCAGTTCGTCCAGCTCGGCGTCAAGCGTTCTCGGCAGGTAGCGCACGCCTTTACACTACTATTTCCGCAGAAGTTACCCTTCTATCTACGCACTTTCTGCACTACCATTCACGCATTCTATGTTGACCGAGCCGGGGCCGGCTCATGAACCCGGGGTACGCGGAGGGGTCGACCGGCCCTTGCGGTTGAAGGTGACCTTTCGGCCCGAGCGGGGGTCGACGATCGGGTCACTGAGCCGAAGCATCACCACGCCCCAGCCAATCTATAGGTTCGCAACTTTCGGGCTGCGCACCATCGCCCGCCGCGCATGAAACCAGCGTGAGCGCAGAAGCTCCCGCCTGAACGAAACTCCCGGCCGGCCTGGGGCAACTGGCCAGGCGCGAATAGGCTGGACGCATGACCAAGGCGATCGTCACCGGAGATTCCCGCGGCCTCGGCGCCGCCCTTGCAACGCAGCTTTCAGAAGCGGGAGCCGAGGTGCTTGGAATCTCGCGCTCGTCGATCCCCAGCGTCGACCTCTCCAACCCCGACGCCCTCACAGCATGGCTCGACGGCGGCGAGCTGGCGGCCTTCCTGGACGGAGCCAGCGACATCATCCTCATCAACAACGCCGGCACCGTCGCCCCCTCCGCCCTGGTAGGCCAAGCCGACCCCGCGGCCATCGTCGCCGCGGTCAACCTCAACGTCACCGCACCACTGCTGCTCACCGACGCCGTGCTACGGCTTCGCCCCGAAGGGGCCACGGTTCGCATCGCACACATCTCCAGCGGGGCCGGTCGGCACGCCTACCCCGGCTGGGCCGTCTACTGCGCGACGAAGGCCGCGCTCGACCTGCACGCCCAAGCGCTGGCCGCCGAGAACCAGAACGGAGTAAGCGTGGCGTCGATCGCGCCCGGCATCGTCGACACGGACATGCAAGGCGACATCCGGGCCAGCGACGGCTTCCCTCTGCGGGACCGATTCGTCGCCTACAAGCAGGAGGGTCGCCTCGCCTCCCCCGATGTGGCCGCCCGCCAGGTGCTGACCATCATCGACTCCCCACGCTTCGGCAGCGAGGTCATCGTCGACGTGCGCGGATGAGCGCCGGTCCAGGCGGCGATTCCGCACCCCACGGGGTATAGGGTCACGTCGAGCGGTACCAGTTGGGTACGGTCCGCCACTTCGACCGGAAGGACCTTCATGGCGATCGAGTCCCGCAAGAGCTGGAGCATCAAAGGGCCCAACGTGGTGGGCGAGTTGCTGTCGTGGATCAACCTTTCCGACGAGGAACGCGGCCTGCTAGCTGGCCTGCACGATGACGCCGTGGCCGCCTCGGAGGCCTTCGCGTTGGAGTTCGTGGACCGCGTGGTCAACGGTGACAACACCGCCGAATACGCCGAGCCCTATCCCGCCGAGGCGATCATCAAGGCATTGGCCAGTTGGTTCGCCGACCTGTTCGAGGGCGTCTACGACGAGGACTACGCGCAGTCGCGCATCCGAATCGGCCAGGTGCACGTGCGGCTCGGCCTGCCGGTGCGCTACCCCATCGCCATGTTCGACATCGTCGCCCGCCACGGCGAGGCCGTGGCGCAGAAGGCCGGTCCCGAGGGTGTGGAGGCGTTCCGCAAGGCGCTCGCCCTTGACTTCGCCGCCTTCACTCAGGCCTACGAGGAGAATCAGTTGCGTCACCTCAGCGTCACTCTTGGCAACGAGCGCCTGGCCCGCCGCCTCCTGACGAAGGGGATATAGGGCCCTAAAGGGACCCTCGGCGAGAACCCGCTGGTGAGCCCGCAGCGCCGTCGGCGAACCGTTTGGCGGCACGTGCTTTGGCCTTGGCCATCTCTTCCTCGCGATTCTTGGGAGGAGCGGTCGTCACTAGCCCGTCGATCAGACGCCGGGTTGCCTGGGCGATCTCGTCGACGGCGCGCCGGAAAACCTCTTCGTTGGCTTGGCTCGGCTTGCTGGCGCCAGCCACCTTACGGACGTATTGCAACGCGGCGGCGTGGATTTCGTCCTCGCTGGCCGGCGGCTCGAAGTTGTTCAAGGGACGGATGTTGCGGCACATGCCGTCAGCCTACGTCGCCGGGCGCCCCGCACCAGCGCTATTTGTCGCCGCTGGGTGCCAATCACCTGGGGGCCAGCGCTGGAAGGTTTCGCGGCCTCCGAACTGTTGCGGGCAGTCGACGTGGAACGCGACCGAGTTCACGGCTTCTCGCTATCGAGAGTCGCAGTATTCACTTACTCGGGCTGGTGGATCTTGTTCTATCTGGGAACTCGCGTGCTGCCGTTTGGCGAGGGCCGTGGTGAGATGACTGCGTGGCGGGCCGCTCGGCTCGCCGCTCAGGCGGATTGGCGCACCACCAGCTCCGGCTCGATGATGATTGGGCCCGCCATGGGCGCGTCATCGAGGTCCGCTAGGAGCATCTCCGTGGCCTGCACTGCCAACCGGCGCCACGGGTTCGTCACCGTCGTCAGTGGCGGCGTGGTCACGGAAGCGATCTCGGCGTCGTCGAACCCGACGATGCGCACGTCGTCTGGCACGGAACGCCCGCGCTGGGCCAGTATTCCCATCGTCGCAGCGGCCATGAGATCCGAGGCGACGAAGATCCCGTCGACATCGGGATGCTCCTCCAGCAACCGATGCGCCTGGGCACGCGCCGAGTCCGGCTCGAACGTGCCCACGTAGACACCTGCCGGCTCGAGCCCCGCCCCCGCGAGGACCTCCCGGTATCCGGCGAGCCGCTCGCGCGCTGAGGCGATATCCATGGGGCCAGTGATGGTGGCGATCCGCCGGCACCCGCGCTCCACGAGGTGCGCCGTCGCCAATCGGCCGCCCAAGACGTTGTCGATATCGACGAAACGCTCGGCCACGCTATACCCATCCGTCCCAGCGGTCTCCCGGGGGCGGCCGACGAATATGCAGGGCACCCGAAGCTCTTCCATCAAGGCCGACAGGTTGTCACCGTCGTGATGCGAGACGATCAGCGCGGCGTCGACGTGCCCGCCGCGAAGATAGCGCTCCAGCTTCGCGCGGTACCCATCGTCGGCCATGAACAGCGCCATGTGCTTCTCGGTACGCCCAAGGGTTTCCGCGACCCCCGAGATCGTCGTCGCAAAGAACGGATCGTCGAATAGCCGGGTATGCGGCTCCGACACGATCACGCCGATGGAATTCGCTTGCCGCGTGGCCAGCGACCGCGCCGCCTGGTTGGGTACGTAGCCGAGTTGCTTGATGGCGCGGGCTATGGCCTTCTTCGTGGCGCCCGCGACGAGGGCCTGGCCCCGCACGGCCCTCGACGCCGTGGCCCGCGACACTCCCGCCACTCGGGCCACATCGTCAAGGGTCGGTGCACGATGACCGGACATGCCACCTCCTCCTATCCGCGGCTTCCCGGCCCTACTCCACGGGGACCTGATGCGTGCGTGCCACCTCCGCGTACCAGAGGCCGCTTGCCTTGGGGATGCGCCGCTGGGTCTCGTAGTCAACTCGCACGATACCGAACCGCCTGCTATATCCGAAGGACCATTCGAAGTTGTCAAGAAGTGACCAGGCCAAATATCCCCGAACATCGACGCCGTTGCTCATGGCCTCGTGGACCGCGACGAGATGGTCGCGCACGTAGGCCAGACGATCGGCGGTGTCGTCGACGAACCCTTCCTCGTCGGGCTTGTCGTCATAGGCCGCGCCGTTCTCCGTCACGACGATGGGAATGCCAGCCGGTCCGGTGTAATCGCGATGGACCCGCTCCAGCATGAGCCTCAGATCGTCCGCGTGCACCTCCCAGTCCATATGCGTCACGGGGTAGCCCCGGGGAATAGGCCGGACCGTCTCGTTGCCCACCATCGGGCTGGCGTTTCGATGCCCGTCCACCATGGTCACCTCCGCCACCGCCCCTGGCAGCGGGGCGGCGTGGGCGGCGCCGTTGTAGAAGTTGACTCCAAGCACGTCGATGGGAGCGCTGATCAGTTCCATATCGCCGTCCCGGGCCGCCTTACCCAGCCCCGCCTCCGCCATGAACTCCAACGCGTCGGCCGGGTAGCTCCCCTTGAAGATGGGATCCAGGAAGACACGCATGAAGCCACCGTCGATACGGCGTGCCGCCTCCACATCGGCGGGGTTGTCCGGATTCGCCGGATGCGAGTAGGTGGTGTTGACGGTGATTCCGGTCGTGAGATCGCGCGGCGCGGCGCGCAACGCCTGGATCCCTAGGCCGTGGGCGAGCAGCAGATGGTGGGCGGCGTCCACGGCTTCGCTGGGGTTGACGTGTCCCGGGGCATGGGCGCCGGCGGCATAAGACAGGAACGACGAACACCAGGCCTCATTGAGCGTGGTCCACACATCCACCCGGTCGCCGAGGGCCTCCACCATGCCAGCGGTGTAGTCCGCGAAACGATAGGAGGTGTCGCGGTTGGTCCAGCCGCCGCGCTCGTCGAGAGCCTCCGGCAGATCCCAGTGGTACAGCGTCACCCACGGCTTGATGCCCGCGGCGAGCAGTTCGTCGACCAGACGCGAGTAGAAGTCGATGCCCTTGGGGTTGACGGTGACCCCATCGGGGCACACGCGCGCCCACGACGTGGAGAACCGGTACGCGTCCAGGTTGAGCCGCTTCATGAGTGCCACGTCCTCGGGCATGCGGTTGTAATGATCGCACGCCACCTGGCCGTTGGCCCCGTCCACGATGCGGCCCGGCACGTCGCAGAACGCGTCCCAGATGGAGCGCCCCCGGCCGTCGTCGGGCGCTCCCCCCTCGATCTGGAAGGCTGCGGTGGCCGCGCCAAAGAGGAAATCCTTGGGGAACTCGTAAACGGTCATCCCTTAACAGCTCCTTGCATGATGCCGGACACCAGTTGGCGCCCAGCAATGATGAACAACAACACCAGCGGAACGGTGGTGAGCACCACGCCCGCCATGATGAGTGAGTAATCCTTGAAATAGGCGCCCTGCAACTGCGACAAGGCCACCGGCAGCGTCGGGTTGGTCGAGCCCAGCGCGATGAAGGGCCAGAAGAAACTCGTCCAGGAACCCACGAAACTGAACATTCCCAGCATCGCCATGGCCGGCCGGGCGGCGGGTAAGGCCACGTGCCAGAACGTCTGGATCATGGAACACCCGTCGACGCGTGCCGCCTCCACGAGTTCATAGGGCAGGGCCCCGCGCAGGTATTGCGTCATCCAAAACACCCCGAAAGCCGAGACCAAGCCGGGCACGATGACAGCCTGCAAGGTGCCAATCCATTTGAGTTGGGCCATGACGATAAACAGCGGAACCACGCCAAGTTGGGCCGGGACGGCCATGGTGGCAATGACGAACACCAGCAGGGGGCCGCTGCCGCGGAATCGTAACTTGGCGAATGCGAACCCAGCCAAGGTGGAGAAGAACATCACCGAGACCGAGGTGACCACGGCCACCACCACCGAATTCCATGCGGCGAGCCAGAACTTGGTATCGGAACTGAGCACCCGGCCGAGATTTTCGAAGAAGTTGTCGCCGACCGGCGGAAACGGATTCTGCGCGATCGTGTTTCCATCCGACGAGGTCAACAAGGCGGCATAGAGGAACGGGAAAATCGAGACGAGCAAGATCAGCGTGAGGATGGTGTACGTGACCCATCCGGGGCGCCGGTCCACTCCGAAGGACGCTCCCCTGGCCTCAGGCACCTCTCCCCTGCGGATGGCGCGACGCCGGGCGGCGCGGGCCGCCCCCTTTCCGGCGAATTGCTCGATGGCGGGCGCGGACATCGACGTGTCGCGGGTCATGCTTTCACCTTCTTCCGTGACTCTTCGCTCGGGGCCTGGCTCCGTGAACCCCGAGGATTCGAACCTCGCTTCGCCGCACGGGGCTTCGCCTCTCGAACCTCATCCGACGAGATGCGGCGCACAATCAAGAAATTGATCGCGCCCAACGCGATGATGATGAGGAACAGCAGCCAGGCCACCGCCGCGGCCCGTCCCAGGTCCCTGGGTGCACCCCATCCCATTTCGTGGAGATACATGGTGGTGGTCATCCATTGCCGATTCGCTCCGCCGACCCCGGAGATGTCGAAGGTCTTGGGTTCGTCGAAGATCTGGAGCCCGCCGATGGTGGCGGTGAGCACCACGAAGATAAGGGTTGGCCTCAGCATGGGAATGGTGACGAAGAAGAACCTCCGCACTCGGCTGGCCCCGTCGATGATGGCCGCCTCGTAGAGGTCGCGCGGGATGGCCTGCATGGCGGCAAGCACGATCAGTGTGTTGTATCCCGTCCAGCGGAAGTTCACCATGGTGGCAATGGCCACATGGGACGCGAAGGTGTCCGAATGCCACATGACTGGGTCGAGCCCAACCCCGGCCAACATGGCGTTGATGAGACCCGACTGGTCCGCGAAGAGCTTACTGAAGATGACCGACACCGCTACGGGAGTCACCACATAGGGCAGCAGGACACCCATCCTCCAAAATGTCTTGGCGCGTAGATTGGCGTCAAGCACAGCGGCGATGAAGATGGCCGTCAGGGTCTGCGGGATCGACGAGAGCAGGAAGATCGAGAACGTGTTGCCGAGCGACTGCCAGAACCGTTCCTGCCCAAGGACGTCGACGAAATTTCCCCATCCCACGAAACCACGGTTTCCGCCAACCAGCGACCATTTGTGAAAGGCGACGAAAGCTGTGTAGAACATCGGGTACAACCCGACGAGGGCGAAAACGATGAAGAATGGGGCGATATAGAGATAGGGACTTAGTTTGACGTCGAGCTTGCCCAACCGTTCACGCCATGTGATCCTGGGGCCGACTGCCTCTGGCGCCGCCGTAGTCATAGCTCTCTCCTAATCCGGTGTGGGGCGCCACTGCTAGCGCCCCACACCAAGGACGAGTTATCAGATGTTGAGGGCCTTGTATTCCTCGACGGCCTTCTTCCAAGACTCGTCGGGATCCATGCCATCGATTTCGACGCGGCTGAGCGCGTTGCCGACGATGTCACGGATGGCGGCATAGTGGATGCCGGTGTAGTTGTGCACCTTGATCGCCTTCGCGCGGTCCGCGAGGATCTCACCCACGGGAGCGTTGTTGAAGAACTCGCTGGTCATGCTGGTGACCTCGGGCGACTTCAACGCTTCCACCTGGCTCGGGAACACCTTCTTGGCCTTGAACGCCTTGACTTGCTGTTCCGGCGCGGTCAGCCAAGCGGCCAGGGCCTTGGCCTCTTCCGGGTGCTCCGACTGGGCGGACACCATGAGGTACGAGCCGCCGGAGTTGCTGCCACCACCGGGGAACACGTTGGCCACGTCCCAGCCCTTGACGCCCTTGGCTTGCTCCTCGACGAAACCGAGCATCCAGCTCGGGCACGCCAAGGTCGCGTACTTGGCCTCTCCCTGGAATGAGGCCATCCAGTCCTCTTCCCACGCCTTGAGCCTGGCCGACTGATCCAAGTTGGCCACGATCGTGTCGTAGACCGTCTTGATGTCCTTGTTCTCATCCAACGGGATGGGCGTTCCGTCGCTGTTTTCGAACGCGTTCGGCATCTGGGAGATCATGCCCTGGAGCATGGATCCACTGGAGTCGAACCAGGCGACCTTGCTCTTCGCCTTGAACCGCTTCCCGACCTCGAAGAACTTGTTCCAATCGCCCTCGAGCAGCTTGGCCACCTCGCCGCGGTCCGTGGGCAGACCGGCGGCGGCGAAGACATCCGTGCGGAAGCACAAGGCGTTGGGCGCGCTGTCGGTGCCATAGGCCAGCAGTTTGCCGTCGACGGTGGCCTTCGCGGTCTTCCAATCGAGCCAGCGCCCCTCCACGTCGGGGCTTGTGAGGTCCACCCACTGCTCGGGGTACTGAAGCAGCTCGGGCATCCAGTCGCCCTCGACGGCCTCGATGTCGGACAGGCCCGACCCCGCGGCGATGCGAGTCTGAAGCGCCTCACGGGCGTCCTGGGTGGCGCTGCTGCGCTTGTCCTCGATCTTGATGTTGGGGTGGAGCGACATGTACTCCTTGTACAGCTCGTCGTAGCCGAAGTCGTTGAAGGTGCCGACCGAGAGGGTGATCTGCTTCTCCTCCGACTTGCCCTCACCGGGCGAGCTGCACGCACCGAGGACGAGGCTGATGCCAAGCGCCGCCGCCACTGCCGCGCTTGCTTTGCGTATGGTCACGATAACTCCTTTGTCCGTTACCAGCGCAGGCCTGCCAAGGGAGGTCGATTTCCTAGTCAAGCCAATGAGAGCGCTTTCACAAGTTGGCGAAAGCCTACCTGTGGCGCCTCGCTTGTCAACCTTATTCAGGTAAAACTTCACCCAGTTGTGATCAAACCCTCGCCGCTACGCGCGGCCGCGGAGCCTCTCGATGGCGCGACGCTCCCGCTTGGTGGGACGCCCGGCGCCCCGGTCCCGCACGGCGATCCGGCCAGCCATCTCCGGGATCGGAGCCGGCCGTTCGGGGGTGCGGTCGATATAGGCGGCCTGGGCCAGCGGGGCACCCACGCGCTTGGCCAGCGTCGGATCCACCACCTCGACGAGTTTCTCGTCCTGGTCCCGACGAATCCGAATCACCTGACCGGCGACGACGCTCTGCGACGCCTTAGCCAGGTGATCGTCGACGCGGACGTGCCCGCCTCGCACCGCTGCGGTGGCGGCGGAGCGGGTTTTGTACTGCCGGGTGGCCCAAAGCCAGGCGTCGAGTCGTGCCATGCCCCGATGCTACGCGGTCAGCCGGGAAGGCCTGTGGCCTGCCAGCGGGCGAACTCCTCGATCTTCAGGCACATGTCCTCGACAATGAGCCGCATGTCGATCTGGGTATAGATCCGCATAGTGCGGGTATCGCGCATGGGACGGTAGTCTCCGGATTCCATGATCCGCGGGGTGGGCTTGTAGATCCAGCGCGACGACGACGGGTCGGCCTCAAACACAGTCTGCAGCGCGGTGAGCAGCACCAAGGCGTTGTCGCCGATGTCATAGCCGCCGGTGACCGGCTGGCCCGCGCTCGCCACACCGTCGAGCAGATGCTTGATCTCGCCGTACATGTACGCGCCCAGCGGCCCGGTGCCGCCGATGCGGATGCGCAGTTCGGACTCGCTGATGATGGCTTGGCGGTAGGTGTCACGCGGAACCTGCCAGATCCTCAGATCCTGGGCGTCGAAACACACCCGCCCCGAGGCGACGTCGATCATCAGGTTGTACTCGATCGGCATGTGCCCGGGCGGCGGGTCGCTCAGGCCGGCGTATTCCGGGCCGCCCACCCAGACCAGCGTCAACCGCTTGGCCACCTCGGGCTCCATCAGGATGGCGGAGGCCAGGTCCGTTAGCCCGCCGCCAGCCGCGTAGTACAGCGGGGTGTCGTCGTCCTTCAGCGCCTCGGCGATGATGTTGCGCGCCGCCGGCGAGTCCTGCGGGGTGGCCAGGTCTTCCAACGCCGTCTCCGAGCCACGCCAGACCAGCTCGGTTGAGGTGCAGCCCATGCGGGCGAAGAGGTCCAGCACGATGGTCTCGGCGTCGGTGGCGGTCCGCGTCGAATCCGTGATCGGGTCGCCCGCGCGCAGGTGCGACGCGACGACGCCGGCGATCTTCACGCTGGGCGAGAGCAGGTGATGCACGAGTTGATAGAGGTCGTCCGGGTCGCCGGCGAAGTCGTTGTCGAC
>JBHADA010000043.1:0-25268 GCA_041854805.1 Arachnia sp. | reverse complement strand
GGCTCGATCCCCAATAACTTGTGGTTTGAGGCCAGAAGTGGCAGGGTGGGCCGTCGCATCGATCGACACGGAAAGGCTCATGCATGCACTGCCCGTTCTGCCGCCATTCGGACACGAAGGTGGCCGATTCGCGGGTCGCGGAGGATGGCTCCGCGATCAGGCGTAGACGGATGTGCCCCATGTGCGAGCGGAAGTTCACCACGGTCGAACAGGTGGTTCTCACCGTCGTCAAGCGCTCAGGGGTGGTGGAGCCCTTCAACCGGGACAAGGTGATCATGGGGGTCGCCAAGGCCTGCAAGGGGCGACCCGTCACTCAAGCGCAACTCGCTTCGCTCGCTCAGCGGGTGGAGGAATCGCTGCGGGCCTCGGGCATGGCCGAGATCCCGTCAGAGCACATCGGGGTGGCCATCCTGGGTCCGCTGGAAGGGCTCGACGAGGTGGCCTATCTCAGGTTCGCGTCCGTGTATCGCAACTACGAATCGGTCGACGATTTCCAAAAGGAGATCGACGCGCTGCGGCTCAGCGCCTCGGCCAAGCGTGGTACTGGCGTCCACGGCGGCGCGGAAGCGCCCGCCCATGGCTCGCAAGAACCGCTCATTAGCTGAACAGCACAAGCACCACTACACCATCACCAGAGGGGAATCAGTATGACCGCGACCGCCACGCGCGCCGCCAAGCGCAAGGCAAACGCCGAAGACCAGGCCAAGGGCCTCGTCGTCGAGCGTGTCTTCACCACGAAGGGAGTCCACCCCTATGACGAGGTGGAGTGGGACCGTCGCGACATCGTGCAGACGAATTGGAAGACCAACGAGACGGTTTTCGAGCAGCGCGGCGTGGAGTTTCCCACCTCGTGGTCGATGAATGCCTCCACCATCGTGACCAGCAAGTACTTCCGCGGCGCACTCGGCACGCCGCAGCGAGAGGCCAGCCTGCGTACCCTCATCGACCGGGTGGTGAAGTCCTACGCCAAGGCGGGGCTTGAGTACGGCTACTTCGCGTCGGTTGAGGACGCGGAGATCTTCGAACACGAACTCACCTGGATGCTGCTGCACCAGTACTTCTCCTTCAACTCGCCCGTGTGGTTCAACGTCGGCACCCCCTCGCCGCAGCAGGTCAGCGCGTGCTTCATCCTCAGCGTCGACGATTCCATGGAGTCGATCCTCAACTGGTACAAGGAGGAGGGTTTCATTTTCAAGGGCGGCTCCGGGGCGGGGCTTAACCTGTCGCGTATCCGCTCCTCCAAGGAGTTGCTGTCCTCCGGTGGCACCGCATCCGGCCCGGTGTCATTCATGCGCGGCGCGGATGCGTCGGCTGGCACCATCAAGTCGGGCGGTGCGACGCGTCGCGCGGCCAAGATGGTGGTGCTCGACGTCGACCACCCCGACATCGAGGAATTCGTCGAGACCAAGGCCCGCGAGGAGGACAAGATTCGCGCCCTGCGCGACGCCGGTTTCGACATGGACCTCGGAGGCCGCGACATCACGTCGGTGCAGTACCAAAACGCCAACAACTCGGTGCGGGTGACCGACGAGTTCATGGACGCCGTCGAGCGTGGAACCGCGTTTGGGCTGCGGTCTCGCACGACGGGCGAGGTGCTTGAGGAGGTGGACGCCAAGGGGCTGTTTACCAAGATTGCCCAGGCTGCGTGGGAGTGTGCCGATCCGGGGGTTCAGTACCACGACACCATCAACGCATGGCACACGAACCCGGAAACTGGCCCGATCACCGCCTCCAACCCGTGCTCGGAGTACATGAGCCTGGACAACTCGTCGTGCAACTTGGCCTCGCTCAACCTGCTCAAGTTCCTGGGCTCCGATGGACGCTTCGACGCCGAGAGGTTCGTCAAGGCGGTGGAATTGATCATCACGGCGATGGACATCTCGATCTGTTTCGCCGATTTCCCGACCGAGTCGATCGGCGCGACCACCCGCGACTTCCGCCAGTTGGGCATCGGGTATGCCAACCTCGGGGCGCTGCTCATGGCCATGGGCAAGGGCTACGACACCGACGGTGGACGTTCTACCGCGGCGGCCATCACCTCGATCATGACGGCTGCCTCCTACCGCCGTTCGGCGGAGTTGGCCGGGGTGGTGGGGCCCTATAACGGATACGCGGTCAACGCGGACGCCCACCAGCGCGTCATGCGCAAGCACCAGGCCGCCAACGACGACCTGCGGGTGCTGCCTGACGACCGCGACCTCCACGCCGTCGCTACTCGTGAGTGGGACAAGGTGGTGGCCACGGGGGCCAAGAACGGGTTCCGTAACGCCCAGGCCTCCGTGCTGGCGCCCACCGGCACCATCGGGTTCATGATGGACTGCGACACCACCGGCGTCGAGCCCGACTTCTCGCTGGTCAAGTTCAAGAAGCTGGTCGGTGGCGGCTCGATGCAGATCGTCAACCAGACCATCCCGCGTGCCTTGATCCGCCTCGGCTACGCCCCGGAGGAGATCGACGCCATCGTCGAGTTCATCGGAGCCAACGGCCACGTCGTCGGCGCCCCTGGGCTGGCGGCGGAGCATTACGAGGTCTTCGATACCGCCATGGGGGCGCGCGCCATCAAGCCCATGGGGCACGTGCGGATGATGGCAGCGGTGCAGCCGTTCCTCTCGGGAGCCATCTCGAAGACGGTCAACCTGCCCGAGTCGGCCACCGTCGAGGACATCGCCGACGTGTACCTGCAGGGCTGGCGCCTTGGCCTCAAGGCCTTGGCCGTGTACCGCGACAACTGCAAGGTGGGTCAGCCCCTCTCGGACGGCAAGAAGGACTCCAAGGAGGAGGCCAAGCCTGAGCCCGAGGTGCGCATCGAGTACCGGCCCAAGCGTCGCCGCCTGCCCAAGTCACGGGCCTCGCGCACCACGAGCTTTTCCGTCAGCGGGGCCGAGGGGTACATGACCTCGGGGGCCTACGACGATGGCCGCCTCGGCGAGGTGTTCCTCAAGCTCGGCAAGCAGGGCTCCACCCTGGCCGGCGTCATGGACGCCTTCTCCATCGCCGTGTCCATCGGCCTGCAATACGGCGTGCCGCTGGAGAGCTTCGTGCAGAAGTTCACCAACCTCAAGTTCGAGCCCGCGGGCATGACGGACGACGCGGACATTCGCATCGCGCAGTCCTTCATGGACTACATTTTCCGCCGCCTCGCGCTGGACTACCTCTCCTTCGACGATCGTGCGGAGTTGGGCATCTACACCGCCGCGGAGCGGGCCCGCTACGTCGAGACCGGTTCCTATCTCTCGGAGGAGGATGAGGCCGCGATGCCGGAGTCCGAGTCGCTGCGCAACGACCCAGGCGACAGCTTCGACGTTGACGGTGCACGTCAGCCCTCCCTGCTGGACGCCCACACCACGGCCGAGTTGATGGAGTCCATCACCGGGGCAGCGGTGGATGCTCCGCTGTGCTTCACCTGTGGCACGAAGATGCGTCCATCGGGCTCCTGCTACGTGTGCGAGGGGTGCGGTTCCACCAGCGGCTGTAGCTGATGGCACTAGCCATAAACCGGGTCGTTCGCGACGCGACGGGCGGTAGGGCCTGGGGTGATAGAGCCGCGTAACGCTGCTACCACCCCAGGCCGCCGGTCTGGTGGCAAACGATGTGGGAGAGGTCGCCATCACGCAACAATCGCAGTTCGTCGGCTGCCGGCAGATGTAGGTCCCGATCTGTTTCGGCTCGTTCGGCCTCGAATGATGGCGCATATGGCAACGACGTCTCCACCGAGCGACTGGCAGTAGCCACGTCCGCGGGGTAGCGCTTGTGTTTAGAGGTGCTTGGGCTGTTGGGGCAGGAGTGCCGATCGGCATAGGGTTGCCGCATGATTCCACCTGTTGTCACTCAGGCCTGGCTGCAGGCACACCCAGAGGCGGTCGTTGCTGACGTCCGTTTCTACCTCGACGGCCGTTCCGGAGCCGAGGCCTATGCCTTGGGTCACCTGCCGAGTGCGGTGTTCGTCGATTTAGAAGCAGGGCTTGCCGGGCCTGCCTCCCCGGAGGATGGGCGCCACCCGCTCCCCGCTTCCGAGGCATTCGCGCGGGCGATGTCCGCTGCGGGCATCGGTGACGGCGCGCTCGTGGTGGCCTATGACGACGCCGGGGGAGCGATGGCTGGACGCCTCGTCTGGCTACTGAGGATGCTCGGTCGCGACGCGGCACTCTTGGACGGTGGACTTCGCGCATGGTCAGGGGATCTGACCACCGAGGTGCCTGTCGTGGAGCCTGCCGAGTTCACCGCGCAGCCTTGGCCTGCAGAAGCGCTCGCTACCCTCGGCGAGGCGACCACCGGCGCGTTCGTGATCGACGCCCGGGCGCCCGAGCGCTACCGCGGAGATATCGAGCCTCTCGACCCGAAGGCCGGGCATATTCCCGGCGCGCGGAATTTCCCTTTGAGTGGCAACCTGCGACCAGACAGCACCTTCCTCTCCCCAGAGGAACTGCGGCAGCGATTCGTCGACGTCCTCGACGCCGCCGATGTTATTTCCTACTGTGGTTCGGGTATCACCGCTTGCCACAACCTAATCGCGATGGAATACGCGGGGCTTGGGCGGGGACGGCTGTACCCGGGCTCTTGGTCGCAGTACAGCAACACCGATCAGCCGGTGGCCACGGGGTGATTCAAGCGTCGGTCGGGCCGCTGCCACGTTCAGCTACTCGACCGGCGGGGCTTTTCTCGACCGGCGGGCTTTCCAAGAAGAACGCCTGCTAGGCCCAATGGCTGAACCAGCAGTTGATGGGATGGGCCTAGACTTGGCGCGTTCTTGAACTCTAGGAGTAGCCATGCCCGCTTTGAGGTCCCGCACCAGCACCCACGGCCGAAACATGGCCGGTGCCCGCGCGCTGTGGCGCGCCACGGGCATCGTTGATTCCGATTTCGGCAAGCCCATCGTTGCGGTGGCGAACTCGTTCACGCAGTTCGTGCCGGGACACGTGCACCTGCGCGACATGGGCGCGCTCGTGTCCGAGTCCATCGCCGAGGCCGGGGGTGTGGGCCGCGAGTTCAACACCATCGCCGTGGACGACGGCATCGCCATGGGGCACGGCGGCATGCTCTATTCCCTGCCCAGCCGGGAACTCATCGCCGACTCCGTCGAGTACATGGTGAACGCTCACTGTGCCGACGCCCTAGTGTGCATTTCCAACTGTGACAAGATCACCCCCGGAATGTTCCTTGCCGCGCTGCGCCTTAACATTCCCACGGTGTTCGTCTCCGGCGGGCCCATGGAGGCGGGCAAGGCCGTGGTCAAGGACGGCGGCACCGTGGTGACCTCGCTCGACCTCGTCGACGCCATGGTCTCCGCCGTGGATCCGGAGATCACCGATGCCGAGTTGGGGCGGATCGAGGCCAACGCATGCCCAACCTGTGGTTCCTGTTCGGGCATGTTCACCGCCAACTCCATGAACTGTCTGCTGGAGGCCATCGGGCTGGCCCTACCTGGCAACGGTTCCACGCTGGCCACCGCGGCGGCCCGGAAGGGCCTGTTCCAAGAGGCTGGGCGGCTGGTCGTCGAGTTGGCCAAGCGCTATTACGACGGCGACGACGCCTCCGTGCTGCCGCTCAGCATCGCCACCAAGGCGGCCTTCTCCAACGCCATGAAGCTCGACGTGGCCATGGGCGGCTCCACCAACACCGTGTTGCACTTGTTGGCCGCCGCGCAGGAAGCCGGCGTGGACTTCACCATGGACGACATCGACGCTATCTCCCGCGTCACGCCCTGCCTGGCGAAGGTGGCGCCCAACAGCCACGACTACTACATGGAGGACGTCCACCGCGCCGGTGGCATCCCGGCCATCCTCGGCGAATTGCACCGCGGCGGCAAACTCGACGATTCGGTGTCCTGCGTGCATTCGCCGTCGCTAGAGCGGTGGTTGGCCGACTGGGACATCCGCGGGGGAGCCGCCAAGCCCGAGGCCATCGAATTGTTCCACGCGGCGCCCGGCGGGGTGCGCACCACGGAGGCGTTCTCGTCCACCAATCGCTGGGAGAGCCTCGACACCGACGCCGAACGAGGCTGCATCCGCTCCACCCAGACGCCTTACACCCACGATGGCGGCTTGGCCGTGCTCAAGGGCAACCTCGCTCCCGACGGTGCCATCGTCAAGACGGCGGGCGTGCCGGAAGACCAGTGGGTCTTCGAGGGCACGGCCGTGGTCACGGAATCTCAGGACGATGCCGTCGAGGCCATTCTTGGGGGGCGGGTCAAGGCAGGAGATGTGGTCATCGTCCGCTACGAGGGGCCCAAGGGCGGCCCCGGCATGCAGGAGATGCTGTACCCCACCAGCTACCTCAAGGGCTTGGGGCTCGGGCCCAAGTGCGCCCTGATCACGGACGGCCGCTTCTCGGGCGGATCGTCTGGGCTGAGTATCGGGCATGTCTCCCCAGAGGCGGCATCCGGCGGAGCGATCGGCCTCGTCGAGGACGGTGACCGGATCATCATCTCCATTCCGGAGCGCTCCCTACGGCTCGACGTGGACGACGCCACTTTGGCCCAACGCCGCTCCGTACGCGATGCGGAGGGGTGGCGGCCCAAGGACCGGCAGCGTGAGGTGTCCACGGCGCTGCGGATTTATGGCTCGCTGGCGCAGTCCGCGGACAAGGGCGCGGCTCGTCGCATGCTTGGTTGAGTCACAGCCAGCCCTTCCAGCGGAACAGGAGATACATCAGCAGCCCCGAGGTCAGCATCAGGGCTAGGGCGAATGGGTAGCCCCACAGCCAGTGCAATTCGGGCATATTGGTGAAGTTCATGCCGTATGTTCCCGTCACCAGGCTCGGCACGAAGAACACGCCAGCCCAGCCCGCGATCTTGCGGGAGTCCTCGGCCTGCTTGAGGCTGGCGGCCGTCATGGTGCTGACCTCCTCGTTCTGCCGCTGGGTCTGGAGGGCGATGTTGAGGTCGAGCGTGCCCTTGAGGGCCTCGCGCTGGGCATCGATGCGGTCCATGATGCTGATGGCATGGTCCTCGATGTCGCGCAGCACCTGGCGTCGCCGTTCCCCGGCGTCCTTGAAGACGCGGTCGCCGCGGATGCCGTCGATGATCTGACGCAGCGGCCTCACCGCCCGCTGGAAGTCGATCACTTCGCGGGAGAGCTGATAGATCCGTTTGGAGACCCGTTGTGATCCGGTGAACACCTGAGTCTCGATCTCGTCGATGTCATTCTCGATACCCGCCGCCACCGGCGCATATCCGTCGACGATGGTGTCGAGCAGATGGACCAGCACGATTCCAGGGCCCTTGGCGAGATGCTCTGGCTGGGCTTCGAGGCCTTGTCGCAGCAGCGTCAGATCTGGGGTCTCGGCGTGACGGACGGTGACGACGAAGCGCTCGCCGACGAGTGCGTGCACCTCGCCGAACTCGACGGTCTCGGTTCGGTCGACGTAGTGGGCCGCTCGCAGCACCAGGAACAAGACGTTTTCGTAGCGCTCGAACTTGGGCCGCTGGTGCGCCGTGACAATATCCTCGACAGCCACTGGGCTGAGCTGGAACTGGGCGGCGAGCCGCGAGATCTCTTCGTGCGCCGGGCGGTACAGCCCGATCCATGCGAACGCGTCCGGATGCTGGTTCAGCAGCCGGAACGCCTCGTCGAAGGTGTCTGGGCTCGCGATCCGTTGCCCAGCTCGATAGATGCCCGAATCCACCAGTGACCGCCCCCGGGCTACCGGCTCGTCGGGCTCGGGAGGCGCCGCTGGGATGGGTTTGCGACGGAGGGAACGGATCAGCCTCTCTGCCCGGCTCAACTCGGCCACGATGCCCTCCTTCGTGTTAGTTCCGGGCGAGAGCCTACGCCGAGGTCGCAGGGCCGGCCAAGGATGAGAGGGCAGGTGGGCGAGGAGAGGACTTGTTGTAGGGTATCCGCCAGTGAGTGATCCTCGCGTGCTCTGGGGTCGGTGAAAGTCCGAACCGGCGGTGAAGAAGACGCGTGTCTTCGTAAGTCCGCGACCCGGTCACGTTTCGTGGCTGGTTGACCAGGTGAGATTCCTGGACCGACGGTGAAAGTCCGGATGGGAAGCGCACGCGATGATGCCGCCGTGCGCCCTGCGGTGCCCGGCGCGTGTCGTCGTTTCCTGGGGCCCGTGACCGACCAGGAGAGAGTTCGATGGCCGACCCGACAGCCCAGGAACAGGTGGCGTTGGAGCGCGCCCTGGATCTGGCCTCCACACCAGGGGTGCCGTCCGGACCCAACCCACGGGTTGGATGTGTTCTCTTGTCGGCTGAGGGCGAGACGGTCGGGGAGGGTTTCCACCGCGGGGCGGGGAATCCACATGCGGAGGTTGAGGCGCTGCGGAGCGTGCCTCCCGGACGGAAGGCCGTCACGGCCGTGGTCACCTTGGAGCCCTGCCGACACACAGGGAGGACGCCGCCGTGCGTCGAGGCGCTGGTCGCCGCTGGCATCACGCGCGTGGTGTTCGCGCACCGTGACCCGACGCCTCAGGCCGGGGGCGGCGGTGAGGCGCTTCGTGCGGCTGGCGTCACCGTCGTCGAGGCTCACGCCGCCCGCGCCGCGGAGGTCTTGCGGCCGTGGCTCTTCGGCGTTGAGCGTGGCAGGCCATGGGTGACCTGGAAGGTGGCCGCCACGCTGGATGGCCGCATCGCGGCCAGGGATGGTTCCAGCCGCTGGATCACCGGCGCCGCCGCTCGCGCCGATGTGCATGAACTACGGGCCGCGCACGACGTGGTGCTGGTTGGAACGGGGACCCTCCTCGCCGACGACCCGGCCCTCACCGTCCGGCTGCCGGACGGCCGGGACGCCCCAACGCAGCCGACCAGAGCGGTCATGGGACTGCGTCCCATTCCCGGCGATGCCCGGGTCTTGACCGGCGGACCCTTCCTCACGCTCCCGACCCGCGACGTGGGCCAAGCGCTGGCCGAACTCTACGAGAAGGGCTTGTGGCGGGTGTTCCTAGAAGGTGGTGGGCGGCTCGCGGCCGCCTTCCTCCGGGCGGGGGTCGTCGACGAGATCGTCGCCTACGTCGCGCCCGCGCTGCTGGGCGACGGGACGCCGATGGTCGGCGATCTGGGGATCGGCTCCATTGGCGACGCGCTCCGGCACCGGCTGGTGGCCGTCGACGTGCTACCGCGAGAAGCTCCCACCGACGTTCGTATCACGCTCAGACCCATCGGCTAAGGAGGCCAATGTTCACCGGAATCATCGAGACACAGGGCATCATCGTCGCCATGGACGAGGGCCCCGAAAGCGCCCGGCTGAGAATCGAGTCGCCCCTCGTCCTGCGGGGCACCTCGGCGGGCGAATCGATCGCCGTCGATGGCTGCTGCCTCACCGTCACCGACCACGACGGCACCCAATGGTCCGCCGACCTCATGCTGCCCACCCTCCAAGCCACCACCCTCGGCGCTGCCACGCCCGGCAGGAGGGTAAACCTGGAGCGTGCGGTGCGGGCGGACGGCAGGCTCGGCGGACATATCGTGCAGGGACACGTCGACGGTGTGGGCATCGTCGTGGAACGCGAAACCCACCCCGACTGGGATTTGCTGCGGGTGGAACTGCCAGCCGGGCTTGCCCAGCAGGCCGCGCCGAAGGGGTCCATCGCCCTAGCCGGAGTCAGCCTCACCGTCGTGGACGTGACGGAGACCACCGTCAGCGTCGGGATCATCCCACACACGGCCTCGGTGACCACGCTCGGCGCGCTCACAGTGGGGGATCGGGTCAACGTCGAGACGGATGTGCTGGCCAAGTACGTCGCCCGCTTGCTTGGAGGCAATCGATGAACGCCCAATCCGTGCGGCTCGACCCGGTGGACGAGGCCATCGCGGCGATCGCCGCGGGGCGCCCGGTGGTGGTGGTCGACGATGCGGACAGAGAGAACGAGGGTGACATCATCTTCGCCGCGGCCCACGCCACGCCGGAGCTTCTGGCATTCACAGTGCGCCACTCGAGTGGCGTGATCTGCGCCCCCATGCCTCCCAGCCGTCTTGACCGG
Organism: Arachnia sp.; assembly: GCA_041854805.1. Taxonomy (GTDB): domain Bacteria; phylum Actinomycetota; class Actinomycetes; order Propionibacteriales; family Propionibacteriaceae; genus Arachnia. The sequence goes on along the minus strand of JBHADA010000043.1, from coordinate 15,344 downwards.
CTCGACCTGCCCATGATGGTGACCCGCAATGCCGACCCATTCCGAACCGCGTTCGCCATCACCGTCGACGCCCGTCAGGGAATTACCACTGGCATCAGCGCCGCCGACCGGGCCCACACGCTTCGGCTCCTGGCGGATGACTCCACCGGACCCGAGCAACTCGTCCGCCCGGGACACGTCTTTCCGCTCGCGGCGCGCCCAGGAGGTGTGCTGGAACGACGCGGGCACACCGAGGCCGCCGTTGATCTTGTCACGCTTGCCGGGCTCGAGCCGGTCGGCGTGTTGGTAGAGCTGGTCCACGACGACGGAACCATGATGCGTGGCCCCGCCCTGCGTCGCTTCGCCGACGAGCACGGTCTTGCCATGATCTCCATCGCCGGGTTGGCCACCCACATGGTGCGTCACACCTCGCAGGTGGAACGGGTGGCCACCACCGTCCTTCCGACGTCACACGGCACGTTCACCGCTCACGGCTACCGTTCCCGGATCACGGGGGTGGAGCATCTCGCCCTCGTCCACGGGGATGTTGCTGGCCGGGAGACTCTGGTGCGGGTCCACTCGGAGTGCCTCACCGGCGACGCGTTCGACAGCGCCCGCTGCGACTGCGGTCCGCAACTGAGGCATGCCCTCGAACGGGCCGGGCGGGCCGAGGCGGGCGTCGTCGTTTATCTGCGTGGCCAAGAGGGCCGGGGAATCGGGCTCATTGAGAAACTGCGTGCCTACGGATTGCAAGACCAGGGACGAGACACCGTGGATGCCAACTTGGAGCTCGGCCACCCGGCCGACCAGCGCTCCTACGCCGAGGCCGCCCAGATCCTGCGCGATCTTGGGGTTGGCCCGGTTCGTCTCATGACCAATAATCCAGGCAAGGTCGACGCCCTCGAGGACGCCGGTCTTGTCGTCGCCGAACGGGTGGGGATCGCCATCGCTCCTGGCCCGCACAACGCCCGCTACCTCGCCACCAAACGAGACCGGCTGGGGCATCTCATCTGAAGGAGAAGACATGAGCAGAACCGGACTACCTACCGCCGTTCCCGATGGACGCGGTCTGAGCGTGGCCATCGTCGCCGCCCAGTGGCACGACCAAGCCATGAAGGGGTTGATCGATGGTGCCGAACGCGGTCTGCGGGCCTGCCTCGTGGAGGATGTGACGCTCGTGCGTGTGCCGGGGTCGTTCGAACTGCCGCTGGCTGCGTCGGTGCTTGCGCGCAGTCACGACGCGGTGGTCGCGCTTGGTGTGGTCATCAAGGGAGGAACTCCGCATTTCGACTACGTGTGCCGGGCCGCCACCGATGGGCTCACCCGGGTCGCCCTGGACACCGGTGTGCCTGTCGGGTTTGGGGTGTTGACCTGTGACGACGACGCCCAGGCGCTGGACCGGGCTGGGCTTCCCGGGTCGAGGGAGGACAAGGGCTACGAGGCTGCCACGGCCGCCGTGGCCAGTGCGGTAGCGCTGCGGCCCTTCCAGTAGGGCCCGCTACCCGGCCAGGGCTGCGGCGGCGACCACCGGGATACACAGGAGGGTTGACCACAAGGTGGTGGCCTGTACGAGTCGCTCACCGACGCCGTAGCGGGTGGCGTGCACGAACGCGATCTGGGCCGTGGGGAGGGCCGCTAACAGGACGGCGGCCCGCAGCGGGGTTCCCGACAGGCCCAGCGCTAGCCCGAGTCCCAGCGCCACGGCCGGCACCACGAGCACCTTCGTCGCGATCGCGGCTAGGACGCGTCGTGGAAGCCGGTCCAGCCGCGGCAACGGGCTGGAGTGAAGTGACATGCCGAAGGCCAGCAGCATGGCCGGGATGCCCAGATCCGCCAATAGTGTGATCGGTGTCCACAGCAGGCTTGGTGGGCGCCAGCCCGTGAGATTGAGGATCAGCCCGGTCAACGCGCCCAGCACCAGCGGGTGGGTGACGAAGCTGCGCACCACGGAATGACCGCGTCCAGCAGGCGAGGATTCCAGCACCGCGATGGCGCTGGGCTGCAGCACGAGCACTTGCAGCAGCATGGCTGGCGCCGCCCAGGCCGCGTTGCCGAGGAGGAACGCGGTGACCGGGATGCCCAGGTTGCCCGCGTTGACATAGCTGGTGGCGAGGTAGGCGGTCGCCGCCTCGGCGCGCGTGGCTCCCCATCGGCGCGACATCGCGACGGCGAAACCGAGCCCGGTCAGGATGCAGGCCGCGCCGAAGGCGGCCACGTGCCAGCCCAGCAGCATGTCCATATTGGCACCCGCTATGGCTACTAGCACGAGCGCGGGCTGGCCAACATAGAAGGCCACATCGTTGAGAGAGCGTCGAGCCGACGCATCCACCGCGCCTGAACGGGCCAACACGTACCCGACGGCCATGAGGAGTGCGATCGTGCCGAACCCGTCGAGCGCTTGCCACATAGGCACCACAGTAGGGCCAGTGGTGATTGCCCCGCCGGGGGGCTAGGTTGGGTGCCAGGAGGTGTGCCGTGCCTGATTACCTGGATTTCGATTTTGACGCTACCCAGCGCGATGCGTGGGGGCAATTCACCGAGCGGCTGGATATGGTGCTCTCGGTCATGGACGCGACGGAGGATTTGAACATCTCGGTGGCCGGCGCGCCCGAACCTAGACCGGGCCTGCATTATTCGGTTGATCAGCCGAAGGTGGTTACCGCGTCGTTCGCTGGCTCCAATGCCGGTGTAGCCACGGCCCAGGAGGCCTTGGGACTGCGGGAACTCGGCTGGGGCGACCCGGTTGGGGGCGAGTACCAGGTGGCGATGGCGCAGGAGTCCTCGAAACAGTTGGCGAGGTTGTCCAGCCAGACTCTCAGCGAGGTTTTGGGGGTACTGCATCCCGTGTTTCTGGAACCGGATCAGCTCGTGGAGATCCTTCAGGGTGGTGAACCGGTCGCGGAGATGCCTAAGGAGGTGCGGCGGGAGATCAAGGCGGTCATGCCAGCTAACCGGGCCGAACTCGACGCTATCGTCGATTCCGTGGTCAGGGACGCGTCGGGCCACCCGGCGCTGCGCAATGAGCAGGGCGATGTGGCCATCAGGGTGGGTTCCACCATGGTCTTCCTTCGCACCACGCCCGATGCGGAGGAACTCATCTTGTTCTCCATTCTCGTGCATGATGTCAGCGGCCGTTCCCGCGCCTGCGAGGTGCTCAATGACCTCAACGTCGAGTCGCGTTACGGCCGGTTCGCCCTTCACCGGGACCGGGTCTTCGTGCAGTTGTCCGTGTCCGCACGTCCGCTGGTGCCGTGGCATCTGCGCCGGGCGTTCAGCATCATCGCGAGCATCGCCGATGGGATCGATGACGAACTGGCCACCAAACTTGGCGGCCGCACCACGTTTGGCACGCTCGGGTGACGAGGTAGCGGAGGAGGCTTCCTTCGTCGCGGGTCAGTTGCGGCTAGAGTCTGGGGCATGAGCGAGCCAGTGGACTACTTCTCGCGCCTTTCGGCCGAGGAATGCTGGTCTTTACTGTCCGGCGCCGAGGTGGGGCGCGTGGCGTGGCATTCCGAGGAGGGAGTCACCGTCATCCCCGTCAACTTCTCGATTGCCGACTCAGTCATCACCTTCCGCACCCGTGAGGGGGCGAAGCTGGCGCAGTTGACGCAGCCCACGGAGGTGGCGTTCGAGGTCGACGAGATCGATCTCGAGACCGCCATCGGCTGGTCCGTGCTGGCGCGGGGCACCACCGCGGCCGTGGCTGGGACGCCCAGCGTGAGTGGGCTCGCGGGCGACCGCCCCGTGGGCATCGCCCTCACGGTACGCACAATCTCCGGCCGGGTGCTCTCCGGCTACCGGAAGTAAGGAGTCATCATGTCCGAACCGAAGCAGAACCCAATGGTGTTGGTGGGTGTGGATGGCAGCGACGACGGTCTGCGCGCCGCGCGCTATGGCGCTGGGAGCGCCCGATTGTTGGGGGCCGACCTCATGCTGGTCAACGCCGTCGACGACACGCTGATGGCTGGTGCTTGGGGGGTGGTCTACGACCCGGAGGTGTTGCAGGAGGCGGGGGTGACCGCCAACGAGGCCGCCAAGGCCGAGGTGCTGAGCATGGGGTTGCCCGAGGAACGGATCAAGACCGAGGTGGTGATGGGTTCCCCGGCGGGTGTCATGTCGCGGCTCAGCGAGATGGCCGACCTCATTGTCGTGGGGCGGCGTGCCGCCTCGGGCTTGGAACGCATGTTTGTGGGTTCGACTTCGGTGGCCGTGGTGAGTAACGCGGCATGTCCCGTCGTGGTGATTTCCGCTGCGGCTACCCCCAATCCGGTGGGCGACAAGCATCTCATCGGGGTGGGGCTCCAAACCGACCCGGGGGCCGAGGACACGCTCCTGGCTGGGTTTGGCCAAGCCAAGTTGCGTGACGCCGCGCTGGAGGTGGTGCACGTCGTGCAGCCTCCCGTGGGCATGTTCTCTCGCAAGCTCAGCCCCACGCAGCTCGAGGAACAGGTGCGTTTCGCCACCGGAGGGATCTCGGCTGTGGCGGCTAAGGTCTCCGAGCGGTTCCCCGACGTGAAGTACAGCGTCGACGTGGTCATCGGCAGTCCCATCAACGAGCTGGTCGGCCGCAGCGCCGGCTATGACCAGTTGGTGCTCGGCATGGGCGGGCGCAGCCTGCCAGGGTTCGGATTGGGAGGCTTGCTCCGCGGGCTCATGGCGCATTCCGCGTGCCCGCTCTACGTGGCTCGATGAGCGAGGTTTCCTCCGAGCCGCGTATTGAGATCGATGCGGGTCTGCCCATCGCCGGGCAGGCCCGCCATATCCGTGACCTCATTGAGCGTCACCAAGTGGTGATCGTCGCGGGGGAGACTGGCTCTGGTAAGACCACTCAGCTTCCCAAGCTGTGTCTCTTGGCGGGGCGGCAGCGGGTGGCGCACACACAGCCGCGTCGTATCGCGGCTTCGACCGTGGCGCGGCGCATCGCCGACGAGTGTGGCGTCGAGCTTGGGTCCTTCGTGGGCTACCAGGTGAGGTTCACCCGCAAGGCTTCTGCGGAGACGCGGATCAAGGTGATGACCGACGGCATCCTGCTCTCGGAACTCGCCCACGACAAGGATCTTCGCCGCTACGACACGATCATCATCGACGAGGCCCACGAACGCAGCCTCAACATCGATTTCCTGCTGGGCTACCTCAAGCAGCTTCTGCCGCGACGCCCAGATCTGCGGGTCGTGGTGACCTCGGCCACCATCGACACAGCCCGTTTCTCCGAGCATTTCGACGACGCCCCCATCGTTGAGGTATCTGGCCGCACCTATCCCGTCGAGACGCGCTACCGCCCCTTGGAGGAGGGCCAAGACGAGATCGACGGGATCACCGGCGCCGTCGAGGAGGTCCTCACCGAGCCTGGCGGTGGCGACGTGCTGGTGTTCCTCAGCGGGGAACGGGAGATCCGTGACGCCGCCGAGGCTATTGAGGCCATGGATACGGGTGTGGAGGTGTTGCCGCTGTTCGCCCGGCTGTCAGCAGGGGATCAGCAGCGGGTGTTCGCGCCGGGTAGGCGTCGCCGTATCGTGCTGGCCACCAACGTGGCCGAGACCTCCATCACCGTGCCCGGAATTCGTTACGTGATCGACGTGGGAACGGCCCGGATCTCGCGCTATTCGGCCCGGACCAAGGTGCAGCGGCTGCCGATCGAGCCCGTGTCCCAGGCCTCCGCCAACCAGCGCGCCGGCCGGTGCGGCCGCGTCGGGCCGGGCGTGGCCATCCGTCTCTATAGCGAGGAGGATTTCGAGGCCAGGCCTCGCTATTCCGACCCTGAGATCCTGCGCACCAACCTGGCCACCGTCATTCTGCTCATGGCTCAGGCGGGCTTGGGCGATATCGAGAGCTTCCCCTTCGTGGAGGCGCCTGTCGTCTCCCAGATCAACGATGGCATCCGGGTGTTACAGGAGTTGGGCGCCATCGCCCCACGCAAGCGTCACGAGCAGGTGCGCCTCACCCGTATCGGGCGCATGCTGGCCCGTATGCCGGTGGATCCCCGTCTGGGCCGCATGCTCATCGAGGGAGCCCGCCGCAAGACCTTGGCCACGGTACTCGTGGTGGTGGCGGGGCTGACGGTGCCGGATGTGCGGGAGCGTCCGGCCGAGTTCCAGGAGCAGGCGGACCAACTGCACCGCCGCTTTTGGAGCGACCCGCTGGCCACACCCGACGTGGAGGACGCATCCCCGCCCAAACGGCACACCGTCCATACCGGCACCCGCAAGGAGAATGGGACCTCGAGCCGACGGGCGCCGGAGGGCGGTGATTTCGAGGTTCTGCTCAACCTGTGGGGTTATTTGCGTGCCAAACGACGGGCCTTGAGCGGCAGCGCGTTTCGGCGCCTGTGCCGCCAGGAGTACCTCAGTTTCGTGAGGTTTCGCGAATGGGAGGATTTGGTCAGTCAGTTGCGGGAGGCCGCCAAGGAGCTGGATCTCGACACGTCTGGCCGCGGCTCCATGCCTGACGTGCTCACCGCGCTGCTGGCCGGACTGCTGTCCCATGTCGGTTTGGCGGAGGAACGCCCCAAGCCTGAGCGCGGTAAGCGTCGTCCGCTCACCGAGTACCAGGGTGCCCGCGGGGCCCGGTTCGTCATTCAGCCCGGCTCGTCGCTGGCGAAGTCCACGCCGCCGCTGGTCATGGCGTTCGAGCTGGTGGAGACGTCGCGGCTGTGGGCGCGCACCGTCGCGGAGATCAAGCCGGAGTGGATCGAGGCTGTCGCGGGGGCGGCGCTGACCCGCACGGTGAGCGAGCCTCGCTGGTCGGCTCGGTCAGCCACGGTCGTCGCCAGTGAACGGCTCAGCCTGTTCGGCGTGCCCATCGTGGCGGGGCGTCGCGCCAACTATGCGGCGGATCATCCTGCCGAGGCCCGCGAGATCTTCATCCGCAGTGCTTTGGTGGAGGGGGAGTGGACCACCCGGAACAAGCTTGTGGCCGCCAACCGGGCGGTGCTGGAGGAGGCCACCAAGCTGACCGACCGGATGCGCAGGCCAGACCTACTGATCTCGGACGAGAATCTCTACGCCTTTTACGACGCGCGGGTTCCCGAGGACGTGTTTTCTGGGGCCACCTTTGACAAGTGGCTGCGGGGGGTGCCGGAGGACCGGTGGCCGAGGTTGACGCTGGAGGAGGCTGTCGTCGATGCCTCCCAGATGAGCGTCTCCGACTTTCCCGACCGGTGGGAGGTGGGTGGTCACCGGCTGCCGGTGCGTTACACCTTCAGCCCGGGGGCCGGGTCGGATGGGGTGTCCGTGACGGTGCGGCTCGAACTGCTCAGCCAGCTCGATCCGGACGCGTTCACCTGGCAGGTGCCGGGGTTGCGCCGCGAGCTGGCCACCGAGCTGATCCGCGGTCTGCCGAAAGCGGTGCGCACCAGCTTCGTGCCTGCCCCGGAGTTCGCTCAGCGTGCGCTGGAGCGCATCGCTCAGCGGGGCGAGACGGGGCGGGGCGCGTTGACGGCCGCGTTGGGCCGGGCGCTTACCGCGCTCACTGGCACCGTTGTCGACGAGCGGGCCTGGGCGCCGGAGAGGGTGGATCCGCATCTGCGGCCCGAGTTCGTCGTCGTGGATCAGGGCCGGGAAGTGGCCCGCGGGGAAGACTTGGCCGCGCTGCAGACGCGGTTGTCCGGTGAGGTGGCCGCCAAGCTCACCGGTGCGGCGGGTGGGCGTGTGGTGCACGGGCAGACGTCGTGGACCTTCGGGGACGTTGCCCGTGAGACGAAGGTGGGCAAGTCGGTTGGATATCCGGCGCTGGTGGACGAGTTGACGGGGGTGGGGCTGGCCGTGCTGGATTCGCCGGCCAAGGCGGCCCGTTCGCACCGGCTGGGGGTTCGCCGGCTGCTCACGCTCACCAACCCCAACCCGATCAAGCGGGTGGTGGGACACCTTGGCCGGGAGGAGAAGCTGAGCCTGGCGGATTCGGCTTACCCGAGTGTGCCGGACCTGCTGGCTGATGCCTGGCTCAAGGCGGGTGAGCAACTCGCCGCCGGCGAGGGGACCTTGAGCGATGTGCGAAGCGAGGAGCGCTACGCGGAGGTGGCTTTGGCCGTGCGGCAGCGTTGCCCGGATCAGACGCGTCAGGTGGTTTCCATCGCCGCGGCAGCGTTGGCGGCGGCGACGCGGGCGCGTGTGCTGCTCACCGGGTTCGATCTGGCCAGTGCGATCCGCCGGGACGTGACCGCGCAGTTGGACAATTTGCTGTTCAAGGGGTTTATCGCCGCCACGCCAGACCCGTGGTTTCGGCATCTGCCGCGCTATGCGGAGGCGGCGGTGGCCAGGCTGGAGGCGGCGGCCGCGCAGCCGGAGCGGGACGCTAGGTTGCAGGATCAGATTGACGAGATGGAGGATCTCTACGCTGAGTTGACGGATGCGCAGCCGCCTGGCCCTCTCGCTCCGGCGGTGGAGGAGATCGCGTTCCTGCTGGAGGAGTTCAGGGTGAGCCTGTTTGCCCAGCAGTTGCGCACGTCGGTGCCAGTTTCGGCTAAGCGGATCCGCCAGGCGATTCGTGCCGTGTGATGCCGGTCAGCGTGGCATCGCTGAGAGCAGTGCGAGATCCTCGAATGCCGAATTGATGGCGGGGGTGATTTCGCGCAACACGACACCGTAGATGCGTTTGAAGGCTCTCCGCAGGGCGTCCTCGGAGGCCATGCCTTGGGCCAGCAGCTTGCGGTGGGTGGCGGTGAGTTGCCACGCCATGAGCGAGTCCGTGGTGTCGCTTTCGGAGGGGTATTCCTCGAACAGTTCTAGTGTGGGGGCGTGGCTGCGCAGAGGGAGGATGATGTTGTCGTGAACCCAGGCGTTGCCCAGTAGGGATCGTGCCACGTGGAGGACGTGGTTGATGTCTGCCTTGATCTCTTCAGCGGTGGGTAAGGGGGTCCCTAGAACCTTGCCGCATTCTTCGGCGAATCCGCCCAGCGGCCATTGTGCCGTCGTGTGGTTCTGGGTGAAGGGATAGGCCCGCAGAATCCGGAAGAGGATGACCAGCCATGGTCCGCGTGGTTCCTCGCTGAGGGCGCGGGTTACGCGCCCGGCGGCACCGTCATCACGGGTGGGTTTGGCGGGAAACCCGAGCTTGACCCGGGCGGCGCGGGAGAGCTCAACCAGTTGTGTCGTGGCCACCCGGGAGAGATAGGCCTTGTGCCGGTGGATGGTTCTCTCTGGGGCGCGGGCGGTGCTTTTGCGGACCTGGTTAATCATGCGTTCCATCAACTCGTGATGCAGATCCAGGCATCCCGTCGTTTGGCATTGCGGGTGGAGCCGCTCTCCCCATGGGTCCTTGTCGCCGTATGGAGCGTTGTGTGTGGGGCAACGGGTGGACGGGTGAAGCCGTGATCTCTCGTCGTGTGCGGCGCTCCAAGCGGCCTCTGCCACGGGAGCGACGTGAATGCCCTGCCACGAAGCAGTAGGCGGGTTGTGATCTACGGCTACGTTCCCCATGGTCACACCCTGCGCCGCCCGTGACGTCACGCGAAAGTGGTCATGCGGCACCGTGGCACAAATTCGGCACTTCTGGCCGATGCTGGGGGAGGTGCCGCCTCGCGCATCAGGCTACATCGTGAGTGGGTCAGGGCGTATGAGACGATCCGGCGTGCAGCACCAGGGCGGGCCCGTGTTTCGGGCTCTGCGCGGGGGTCTAACGCGCCTGTGGTTAGCGGGTAGTTCAGACAATTCGGCGAGTGGCCTTGTGAATATGCTGCCTTGTTTCAATCCGCTCTGTGGTTTGCGGGTAGTTCAGACGTTCCTTCCTCGCCAAAAAATATTCATTCGATAAGGAGTTTCAATCCGCTCTGTGGTTTGCGGGTAGTTCAGACAACACTCTGTTTGCTCCGTCCCTGCCTTTCGGGGCAAGGTTTCAATCCGCTCTGTGGTTTGCGGGTAGTTCAGACTGTTGTGGGATGAGAGTCTCTGCTCCTCGACTGGTGAGTGTTTCAATCCGCTCTGTGGTTTGCGGGTAGTTCAGACAAATGAACACACTCGGCAAGAACTAGAAGTAATCCAGTTTCAATCCGCTCTGTGGTTCGCGGGTAGTTCAGACCCCTACCCTGTGACACGCCGTGTTGACAAGGGGGTTTGTGGGGCGTTTACACACCAGAGGTTCTGGCGGGCCGTGGCGGGGGTCTCTAGAGGTTCGATTTCGGCCAAAATGCCTTGTCAGGTGCCATACACACCAGAGCCGGTTTTTGGGCATCCCTGAACCACCCCTCACAGCACGGCGTAGTGGAGCACCCGGGCCGGCGGGTGCGCTTGGCCGATGGTCGCGACGTCGTCCCAGCAGGCGGCGCACTGCCGCACGATCCACAGGGAGTCGGTGTCGTGGTCGATGATGTCGGCGGCCATGCTCGTGATGGTGTGGAGTTCGTCGGGTGTGATGGACAGGAGGAACACCGAGTACTGGATGCGGTCTCCGTAGGCTTGGAGGAGGGCGGATAGACGGGCGCGGCGCTGGTCCTCCGTCACGTCGTAGGCGGCTAGGTGCATCATCGCCATGCCAGGCCCGTCCATTCGGCGGTGGGGTCCATGATCGCGGCGCGAAGGCGTTGGGCTTGACGGTAGAGGTGTGCCCTCCGGGTGGCGCGGTAGTCGTCGAGGGCGCCGGCGACGTGGCTGAGCATTCGCTGTTCATAGGCCTCCAGGGCTATCTCCTTTCCGGTGGCGGTGAGGTAGACACCGCTCTTGCCTTCCTCGCTTCTGCCGTGTGTTGGTTTCAGTGAGCCGCGCCGTGCTGCGGCGATGACGATGTGATCGACGACGAGCGGGCGGAATTCCTCCATGAGGTCGAGGGCGAGGCTTGGCCGGCTGTCGGAGTCGGCATGGAGGACGCCGATGTCGGGGTCCAATCCGGTGGCTCTGAGAGCCGTGACGCATTCGCCTAGGAGGACGGTGTATAGGAAGGAGAGGGCCGAGTTCAGTACGTCCATGGGCGGCTGTTTGGACCGGTTGGTGAATGCGACATCGTCGGGTACGAGTGCTCCGAGGCGGGGCCAGTAGGCCTTGGCGGCGGAGCCTTCCAAACCCATGAGTTCGTCTCGGGTCGTGGCGTCGGGCAGCATGCGGATCATGTGGCGGATGTGCTGGGCGACCTCGCGGGTTTCGTCGGCGTTTTCGCGCCGTGTGAATTTGCCCAGCAGCGTCACTTGGTGGCTGAGTTTGGTGCGGATGATCTCCCGAGCGAGTTCGAGTTCTCGCGGGGTTTCATCTAGATGAAGTTGTGCGAGTACCCGGCTTCGGCGGGCCGGCCAGGAGTCGTTGACGATCGCTCCTTGGTACGTGCCGCGCCGTGAGGCGAGGAGCACGTCGATGCTGTTGTGCAGGGCCCAGCTCCGCACACCGGCCGTGACGCCAATGGAGCCAAAGCAGACGATCCGCGCGATCTCGCTGACCGGAGCGGACAGCAGCTCCGTATCGCCTTGCAGCACGTTGATTCTGCCTTTGCGTACCTGGATGTAGCTTCCCTGTTTGGCGACATAGAGCACTTTCTTGTCGGGTTCTCGCACCCGGTTCTCGGGTACGACTGGAGGGTAGCGGGGGCCGAATTCCTCTCCGAGGAAGGCGAATCCCTCGTCGAAGGACATCACGGCGGTCTTGTCTGGCCCGAGTTCCATTCCGATCTCCTTGAGAGCAAGGGTGGCTATCTGTAAGGCTGTGGCCGCGTCGTGTGGTTTCTCTAGGGCGATGACCATGTCGTCGGCGTAGCGAATCACTGGGAATCCGGCGTCCATGAGGGCCTCGTCGAGGGGGATCAGAGCTAGGTTCGCCAGCATCGGCGACAGAGGGCTGCCTTGGGGTAGCCCCGGGAAGGCTCTGCAGCCCGCACCTGGGATCCGGGTTCGCCGGTCGAGGAGAAGGACGATGACGTCGAGTAGCCGCTGGTCGGTGATGAGGGATTCGAGTTGCTGCCGGATTAGGGACACCGGCAGCGACGGGAAGCAGTCGTGGACATCGGTACGGACGACGTGCGTGTAGCCTTCCTCCCGAAGCCGGACCACCTCGGCGGCGGCATCGGCGACGCCGAGGCCTGGGCGATAACCGTAGGCGGTGGCGCCGAACAACGGGTCGATGCGCGGGTTGACCTGTTCGAGGATGGCGCGTTCGACGATTCTGTCTCTCACGGGTGGGATGTCGAGAAACCGTTGGCCGTTCTTCTTCGGGATGGCGACGCGGGTGAGGTCGCCTGGGCGATACAGTCCTCGCGTCAGTTCGTCGGCGAGTTGTGTGAGTTTCTCCTTGGCCTCTTCGGCGAAACGTTCCACCGAGTCCGACACGTCACCGTCTTGGGCATCCTTCTTCAGTACCCGCTCCCAGGCGCACGTCAATGCGGGCAGCGTGAAGCAGCACGGAAGGAGCGCGGCTTCTTCGGGCGCGGCCTCGTGGGGCGGCATGGTCGGTGTGAGGGTCATGGTCAGCGCGAGGGCGTGGTGTCACCGCGACGAGGTGTCCGCTCAATGATTTCCAGCACACCGGCGCCCCAGGCCGTCTTTGCTCCCGCGCTGGTGAACTGTCCCGCCTGTAGTAGCCGATCGACATAGGTCGCTATGGCCTCTGAACCGGTGCAGATCCATTCCACTTCTCCGATGGCGACGCTTACCACGCGGGTGCGCTGGGAGGAGCGTTCGGGCCAGCGGAGGGTGTGGAGGTTGACATGGATGGGAACTACGGAGGAGGCCACCTCGCGGGGCAGCCGTTCGTCCGTCGCCCAGCCATAACTCAGCACGAGCCGACGCCGGATGCTGCCGAGCACCGCGTGCGGGGCGGGCCATGGCATGAACGCGTCGCCTCGCTTGAAGGTGATGCCGTCTGGGAAGCGCACACGCCATCCCTTCGCAGCGACGCCGGTGAGGTCGGCGAGGTCTCCTTCGAAGGCCTGGGTGAGGCCGACCACTCTCAGTGGCACCCGACCGAGCACCACGGATGCGCCAATCCTGGCACGGCTGAGCAGCACCGGGGAGAGCGTGGCGTCGAAGAGCCGTAGTTCGAGCACCATCATCGTCTCGGAGACCTGCCCCCAGCGCACGGCGTATTTGTGTTCCTTGTCGTGTGGTTCGCCCGCGCGGTCCACCGGGGAGCTGTGCAGCCAGGCCGAGACCAGCGAATGGATCCCAGCCGGCGTGGGGGCCAAGCCGAATTTTCCGCCGCTCGCGCGCAGGGTGACCCGCCACACGGATACCGGCATCGACGGCCACTCCTGGGCCAACGGGTCGTCGCGTCGCGCCCACGCGCCATCGGAGGCTGGGCGCGGCCAGGCAGGGCGTTCTTCGGGCAGCCGGAAGCATTTTTCGGTCTGGGAAGTGAGTGACGGGCCGGTTGCGCTGACCGCGACATCGCGGCGTCTAGGTCGTCGTAACGCTCGCGCGCGGTTCCTTCCCGGCGGGCGATTCCCGCGGAGCCGACGTCTGGTCATGGGGGTCCTTCCGGTTGAGGCGTCTCACCAGAGACATGACGGACGGGCCCTTCATCCGCCTTCCTCGCCAGAACCGCAATTCCAGTGAAAACACGCGAAGATTCCGGGAAGGAGGGCGAGATGGTCTGGTCGTGGTGACGCAGGGCGGATGAGATCCGTGTAACCAATCCTCGTGGGGCAGGCCGATGGCCTGCCCCACGTTGGCGTTCTGAAGACCTGGGTGGCAGGTCTGTCAGGGCGCGGTTAGAAGCCACTGCTCCGCCAGGGTGAGCCGCACTGAGGGCAGTTCTCCCGAGTCGGCCACACGGATCGCGGCACGGCACGCCTCAGCCGCCTGATGCTCACCCACCGCATCCCAGGCCGCCGCCGCCTCCAGCATCACGTCCCTCACGCAGGGCACCAGAGAGGCCTCGTTTGCGCCGGCGAGGAGCCGCAAGGCCGAGACGCCCCGAGCGGACCAGCGGCTGGGGAGATCGACGTCGCTGACGGGCTGCGGCCGAACGCCTGGACGCCAAACGCGTAGGCGCATGCGGTGCCCATCCGTCACGGCCCGACGCAGAGACGCGCCCAAGGCCCCATCCACGGCGGTGCCCCCTTCCCACCCGACGGCGGGGGCGTGACTCAGCGAGCCGGAGACGCTGAGCCATGGCGTTCCGGCGCAGGTGAGATGGAACCCGAGCTCCGCGGCCCCTGGGCCCAGCTCCCAAGCGGACCCGCCGAACCACCTCACCGGCTCGGCCAGGTCGATCCCTACCCATGCGTGCACGCCGTCCGGGGTCGATTCCAGCGTCCAGTGCGCGTTGTCCTCGGCCGTCGATACCCAGCCGGGCGGTAGGGAATCCCACCCGACGGTGTGGGTACCCGTCGCCGTTTCCGGTGCCTGATCCGTCCCCGCGGCCAGCGCGAATTGCGGGCGCAAGAGGACGCTCCACGGCACGGCGACCTGCCCTTCGCCGCGAGAATCCCTGACCGGAAGAACCCTTAAGGCCTCACGGGACCAAGACCCATGGCTCGAGGTGACTGGCGCGTGATTGGCCACGTGTTCGAGAGCCAGTTCTAGCAACGCGCCAAGGGAAGCGAAATCCGCTTCCTCCTCAAGGATGGGCACGTAGTGGCGGCACAACTCGGCCAACTCGTCCACCGGATCCTCCTCGTCGGCGAGGTAGGTCCCGCACAGGCCCACGAGGGTGAGCTCCTCCAACCGCAGCAGGCGCCGGTCGAGGGGGAGCGGGGAGCGGGCCTCTAGCCACCGGATGGTGCCGAGCCCGGTCAGCCATGGGAGGGCCTCGTCGTCCTCGGGTGCGAACGTCGCCATCGACGCGTCCCCCTGAGGGCGTTCGGCCATGCGCTCCACCAACCGGGCCACCTCCTGCCCATAGAGCTGGGAGATGACGGGCTCCGCTTGGGCGGGGTCGGAAATCAGGCAGGCCGGGATGCGTCCAGGCAGGCAGGGGTTGACGAAGAGCACCGCGCCCTCCAGCTCGACGCCCACGTTTCCTGCCGGAGCCGCTCCCTCCGCCCCGACAAGGACAGCGCCGAGCCCAAGGGACGTCACCGGTACTGGTTGTTGTGCATCGAATGAGGCACTCATGTCCCGTTCATCTCCATAGTCTGACTCAAGGCATCGAGACGCGGCAGGCCCAACTCGTCCGCGGCCCGCTCGTACTCCTTGATGGCGTCCTCGTCATTGTGAATCAGCAAAGCCTCCGCCCGCTGTTGATTCGCCGCCAGCCAATTCCAGGCCCGATTGAAAGCTGCCGGATCCATCCTTTGCCCCTCACTCCTCGTGAGGCTCGCTTCGTCGTGCGTCTCCTGCGGAGAGTGGCCGGCGATTTCTCTGGCAGCCATGCGGATCTTCTGACCAGAGGCGATTCCGTGGTAGATGGCGGTGGCGACGATGCGTGCCGCCGTGGCCTCCGTCACGTGCGCCTCGGTCATGTCCGCTCGGAAGGTGTCATGCCAGCCCCTGCGCATGGCGTCCTCGTGGGCCT
>JBHADA010000042.1:0-12880 GCA_041854805.1 Arachnia sp. | reverse complement strand
GCTCTACCGACTGAGCTAGGGCGGCGGCAGGAGAGGACTATACCCAATCCGAGGGCAGTTGCACCAACCAGTCGACGCGGAAGCGACCGGAAGCCTACGAGCAGGTCTTGCCCTCCTCCGGCGGGGTTCCCTCATAGAGGTACCTGTCGACGGCCTCCGCGATGCACTTGTTGTCTCCCGTCACCGCGCCGTGACCGGCGCCCTTGAGCGTCAACAAGCGGCCGGAGTCCAGTTGCTTGGCCATGGAGACGGCCTGCTCGTACGGAGTGGCCGAGTCACCAGTGGTGCCCACCACCAGGATTGGCGGGGCACCCTTCGCGGTGAGCTTGAGCTGCGGGGCCGAGTCCGCCGTCCAGAATTGGCAGGTGTAGCTGAGGCCCAGGTTCGGCGCCATTGTGGGGGCGTCGGAGAAGGTCTCCTTCCAGTGTTTGGCCATGTCGGCGGCGCCCGTGTCTGCCCAGTCCGCGCAGGACATCGCCGGGAAGGCGTAGACGAGGGTGTCGTAGGTGCCGTCGTCGTTGCGGTTGTTGTAGGAATCCGCCGCCTCCATCAGATCCTCTCCCTGCCCGTTCATCGCGGCCCCCAGGACGGCGGCGAGCGTCCGGTACGCCGTCTCGTCGTGGTAGAGGAACATGGCCACACCGGTAGTGGCCAGGCTCTGCGTCAGGAGCCGATCGCCCACCTTCAGCGGTGAAGAGTCCAAGCCGGAGAGGAAATCGCCAATGCGCTTGGTGATGGCCGCCTCGTCATTGCCTAAGGCGCACAGATTGCTGCCGGCGCACCAGGTGCTGAAGTTCTTCAGCGCCAACTCGAAACCCGCCGCCTGTGGCACATCGTCCTTGCCGGTGATGTCGACGGCGGCGTCGAGGATCATGCGCCCCACGGAATTGGGAAATAGCTGGGCGTACGTCGCTCCCACGTAAGTGCCGTACGAGACGCCGAGGTAGTTGAGCTTCTCGGCACCGAGCACATGCCGCAGCAGGTCGAGATCGCGCACGACGTCGATGGTGGTGAGATGGTCGAGCAGGTCGCCCGAGCCGTCGCGGCATTGGCGGGCGAACTCGGCCGAGCCATCGCGCAGGGCTTTGTCCTCGGCCTCATCGTCGGGCGACGCATCCAAGTTCAGCCAGGTATCGGTTTCCTTCCCCGTTCCGCATACCACGTGGGTGGAATTCCCGGTGCCACGAGGGTCCCAGCCGATGACGTCGTAGTCCTTCCACCGCCCGGCCAGCGACACGCCCATCGAGGTGCCGCCAAGCCCTGGCCCGCCTGGGTTGACGAACAGCGGCTGGTTCCCGGAGCCGGCACCGGAAACTCGGGTAACGGCGATCTCGAGCGCGGGCCCGCTGGGATCATCCCAGTCGAGCGGGACGAGAACCATGGCGCAACTCGCGTCGCCTCCCGCACACGTTTTCCATTCGACGGTTTGCGTTGCGTATGCCTCGTGCGAGCGGAGAGAGTCCCTGAACTCAACGCTTGGCTTGCCTTCAGCCTTGTACTCGAGCTGCCGGTCCGGGTTCTTCTTGCCCGCTTCGGGGAAGGTCTCGTATTCGGAAAGTTTCTTCTCCGGCATGCCTGGGACGCGCTTGCCGGGGTCCACGGGGGCGCCGCTCTGCTCACCTTCGCTGGGCGCGGGCGGCTCGGCCATCTGGTCTCGCTTCTGTCCAGCCACCATCCCGGTGAGGAACAAGACCATCACGAGCGAGAAAGCGATGGACCCCAGGATCACCTGGATCGTGGTCACCGTCCTACTCATATGCACCCTTCCCGGGACGCGCCGGGCGCCCGCGTGACGAACATATATCTTCCTTGGGGCAAGGCTGCTCGAACTTGAGGCAACACTTCATCCGGCCACACTGTCCAATGAGTTGGAGTGGATTCGGCTGCTGTCCCTGCCTCCTAGCCAAACGCATGGACACAGGCTCAAGATCGTTCAGGAAGGCGACGCAGCACAATTCCCGGCCGCACACCCCGAGGCCTCCGACGAGCCGGGCCGCGTCCCGGGAGCCAACCTGGCGCAGATCGATGCGCGCACTGAGGCGGCGCGCCAAATCGCCCAGCAATGCCCGGAAATCAACTCTGGTGGGCGCCGTGTAATAGATCGCGAACATGCGGTCGAACTCTGGCGAGCTGTCGAGATAGTCGACGCCCACTACCTTCATGGGTAGACCATGCTGAGCGATCAGTTCTTTCGCGGCCTCGGCGCCCTCCGCGCGCAGGCGACGGTTCAGCGCGTCGCGTGCCAAGTCCGCCTCGCTGGCCACGCCAAGGCAGACCTCAAGTCCTTCCGCCGAAGCCTCCTCCGCGGCCCAGACGACCTTGGCCACCTCCACGCCGTCTGGGGTGGGAAAACGCACCCAGTCACCAACCGCATAGGTGCCCTCCCCCGCGTCCAGGTAATGCAGCGGCCCGAATCGTTCAAACTCGACCGCCATCACCCTTGTCATGGGCCTAGCCTAGAGGGTGACGCAAGGCGCGGTGACTGCCTCAGCCCTGCTTGGCGGCCTTGGCCTCCGCCCTCGCCTTGGCGATGGCGCCGTCAATGCCGAGGCGCCCACCGCCCAGGGTGAGCAAGAGCACCCCAATTGTGGCGAGCAGAAGATCGCGGTCACCGAGGAAGCCCTCCACGCCCGCGACGAAGGGGGTGAACGCGCCCCAGCGCAGGAAGGCCAACGCACACCCGGCGATGAGGGCCAACAGCAGGCCAGCGAAACGCACTGCCAAGCCAATGACCAGCAGCACCGCGATCCCCAATAGCGCGAAGCCGACGATCCATGTCACCAGCCGCGGTTCGGGGATGATGGTGGCTCCCAATGTCTCCGCAGCGCCGTCCACGTCCGAAAGCATCTGGTATCCGATGATGGCAACGATGCCAGCCACGATGAACCGCAGCAGCAGGAGCCCGACGCTGCCGAGCCAGCCGACGCCTTTCCTGGGCAGCGGTGGCACGGCCTCGCGCACGGCATTGGCCTCCGAGGTGGCCACCCTGCCGAGGCGCTGGTCTCGGGCCTCCTTCTCCGCTTTGACCTGCTGCTCACGGCGCTCCTCCTCGGCCATCTCGGCCTGGATGCGGTCATCGACCCGAGTCTCGTCGGCGCGGTAGAGCCCAGCCGTGGCGGCCGCGGCGACCGGTTCCTCCAGAGCCACGGCTTTGGTCTCGGCCTCGGCACCGTCAGCGACTTCGGCGGCCGGAGTTGGCTCGGTCACGGCCTCGTCCGGGGTGGCCGATGTCGCAGCCATGCGAGCCGGCCCCTCCGTGGGAACCTCGGGGGCCGGCGCCTCGGCTGGAACCTCAGGAGCCTCGGGTGCGGGCGTCTCAGCAGAAACCTCGTGATCTGCCGCCTCGGCGAGAGCCTCGTGAACTGGCGCCTCGGCAGGAACCTCATCGGCGGACGACTCAGCAGGAGCCATGCGGGCGGGCATCTCAGGCTCGGCCTGCCCGGCAGGTGGCGTCATCGTCTCCGGGCCAGCCTCGCGCCTGGCCTCGGCCATCTCAGCCTTGACGTCAACTGGCCTAGGCCGTTCGGGTTCCTCCGTCATCGCCGCGAGTGGTTCTGCGGGCTCCTGGACGACGGGGTCGGCCGCGGGCGTCACCTCGGGAAGCGAGAAATCCGTCTCGGCCCCCACCGGGCGCGGCGGTTCGGCCGGGGTCGCGGGAGTTGGGGTGAACGCGGCAGAGGTATACGGGCTGGCCTGGGGCTCGTACCGGGAGCCCATCTCGGAACTCGGGGATAGAGGATCCGGCCCGGGCGCATCGGCGACCGGCGTATCGGCCGCGGCAAATGCCTCAGCGGACGATTCAGCTTCGGGGTCGTAGATGGCCTGCGGAGTGAGGTACGGCGTGTCGGCCGAATAACCGGCGCCACGCGACGACTCTCCAGAGCCGTAGTAGTTCCCCTCGAAGGCGCCCGGGGCGGCCGGGGACCACGACGCGGGTTCGGGCGACGCCCCGAACCTCGGTTCCGCCTGCGTTTCGGTGGACTCTACGTCCTCCGCATGGAAGCCTCGGTCGGCCTCATAACGCGGCTGGCTCTGCTCTCCCCATGCGGACGGTTCAGACTCACGGTAGGTCTGCGTCTCCGGCCACCCGGAGGACCCCAGCGCCGTCTCACCCGGCGAACGCAACTCATCCGAGCCGAGGATCGGCGCATCGATCCGGGGAAGATCCCCGAAGGTGGTCTCCACGTCGACGATAGGGCGCTCCTCATCGTCGGCCAAGACCCGAACCAGTGTGGGCTCGTTCTCGATCTCTTCCTCTGCCCGGTGCATCGGCTGTGCGGCTTCCTCGCCGCCTTCCTCACCTTCGAAGTACTGGGGCAGATGCTCGGGCTTGACGATGACCACAGGCTCGGGCCGCGGCCGAGGCGGAAGGTTATCGTGGTCCTCCCCGCCCAGGTCCGGGGAGGCCTGCCGCGGCGTCTCGTCTCCACGTACGGCCTCGGGCTGGGGTTGAGGAGCAGGGACGGGTACGGCCTGTTCGGTGGCGTAGTCATCCCACTCATCTAGGGGGATGCCGTATTCGGTGTCCTCGGCGGGCCAGTCGGTGTTCGGCTCACGCGGAGTTGACTGCTGGACCCAATCGTTATTGGACATTGCCTCTCCCTGCAGTTTGTGGGCAGTCTTCAGGCACCATCTTCGCCTGCACACCACTCACCTAGCAGCAGACACGCCCGGACACCCGGAGTGTTTCTCACGCAGGCTGCCGCAGGGCCAGTGACAGGCTGACGAACAAGGCCTCCAACGCCAGCAAAGGAGCCACGTTGCCCTCGAGCGCGGTGCGCGCCTCGAGGATCGCGTCGAGCGCGCGAACGGTCTGCTCCGGAGTGGACCGCTTGGCGATGGTCTCCATCTCATCGGCAAGGTCCTCGTTGATGAGCGCCACTTCGGGAGCGACTTGGAGAGTCAACACGTCTCGGTAGTAGGCCGTCAACTCAGTCAACACCCGGTCATGCGCATCGCGTTCGAAACGCTTGACGCGCATCTTCTGCTCGTCCTCCAAGGCCTTGATGGCCGCCTGAGCATTCCGGGGCCGGGCCCCCTTGGCGCCGAACCCGAGCGATTGCTTGAGCTTATCCATCTCGCGTTCATCCATCTCGGCCGTGGCCTGGGCGGCTTCCTCCGTGGCTGCGGCCACCAGCTTACTGGCGGCGTCGAGGCAGGCGGTGATCGACGTCAACGCACCGGGAAGCTTGAGCACCGCCCGGCGGCGGTTACGAGCATCCTCGGAACGCGCCAGCATGCGGGCCCGGCCCACATGCCCTTGCGCCGCTCTCGCGGCCTGAGCGGCCATCTCGGGAGAGACCTGGTCTCGCTCGACGAGCAACCGCGTCACCGCCTGGTCGTTGGGGGTAACCAGCTTCAGCACGCGGCAACGGGAACGGATAGTGACGATGACGTCGTCCGGGCTGGGCGCGCACAGTAGCCACACGGTTCGCGGCGCGGGCTCCTCCAGACCCTTGAGTAGCGCGTCAGCGCCGCGTTCGGTGATGCGGTCGGCGTCCTCCACCACCACGATCTGGTATTTGCCCTTGACTGGACTGACACTGGCGCGCCCCACCAGAGCGCGCACCTCGTCAACACCGATACTGAGCTTCTCGGTGCGTAGCAGTTCCACGTCGGGGTGGGCTCCGGTGAGGCTGGTTCGGCATTCCTCGCACTGTCCGCATCCGCCGTCGGGGCATTGGAGCGCAGCGGCGAAGGCCTTGGCGGCGTTTGACCGGCCAGAACCAGGCGGACCGACGAACAGCCAGGCGTGCGTCATGGCGTGGCTGCGGCCCTCGACCGCTCGCCGCAGCGTGGCCACCGCCCGTTCCTGACCGATCAGTTCGGCGAAGACGTCACCCATGAGCCCCATCTTGCCAGCCAGTTCATAGCTGAAGCTTAAAGCGAGCCGACAGCTCCGGCCATCAGTCCTGCTGTCTTCACGGGGTCATTCATGGCCGCGCTCACTCCTTGGCCTCTTGGCGGCTCAGCAGGCCAAGGACGCGCTTGGCGATACGTTCCGCGATGGCCTCGCGGGTGTCGCGGGCGTCGAGCACCAGATAGCGGCCGGGATCGGCGGCGGCCAAGTCCAGGAAATGCCGCCGGACGCGGTGGTGGAAGTCGAGGCCAGCCTGCTCCAAGCGGTCCTTCTGAGCCACGTGGGCCACCGCATCGGCGGGGTCCGCGTCGAGCAGTACCGTGAGCTCTGGCCTGAGATGCCCGACGGCCCACCATCCGATGCGGGAAACCTCCTCGATGGCCAGCGCCCGGCCCGCGCCCTGATAGGCGACCATCGAATCCACATAACGGTCGCACACCACCATCTCGCCGCGAGCCAAGGCCGGCTCGATCACTTCGTGGACGTGTTGCGCCTTGTCGGCGGCGTACATGAGTGCCTCGGCGCGAGCGGACACGTCGCCGGAGGACGGGCTCAGCACTAGGCGTCGCAACTCGTCGCCGATGGGCGTTCCCCCAGGCTGACGGGTGATCAGGTGCGCCACCCCCTGTCCCCGAAGCCAGCGGGACAGGAGGCCGACCTGGGTGGACTTGCCCACCGAGTCGCCGCCCTCGAACACGATGAACGTCATGGTTTCCTCGTCCTCTTGGCCAGTTTGCGAGCCTGCCCAACCCAGGTCGCGATGAATTCCTCCCGCAAGCGGGCCAACTCGCCACGGCGCCGCTCGGCCTGTTCCCCCATCCGGTACGCCTGCTGCAGGCTCAGCCCATCCAGGTCCGGCTCCGGCGGAGAGGGACGTGCCGCCTCCGTCAGCCGGGCGACGATCTCGTCGCAGCGACTCCGCAGCCCCTTGGCCGGCGAGACGGCGTCCTCGGCAACGGAGATGAGCATCCCGAGTTGCTGGGCAGCGCTCAGCGCCCCCGCCCACCGCTCATCGGGCGCGTCGATAGTGAGCGCCTGGCAGCGGCCGTCGAGGATCGAAGCCGCCTGGCTGACACGCTGCAGCAGCGCTTCCCGAGCCGGAGCGTTCGATTCATCCCCCAACGGGGGAGCGTAAACGGCACTCACGAGGGCATCCACGACGCCCAGCACCGGCTCATCGAGCTGAGCGGCGGTCTCGAAGGCAAGCCCGGCCAGCCTGCGCTCCACCTCCTCGCGCCAGCCCGGCTCCAAGAAGGCCGCCAAACCCCTGAGGTCGCGACGAAACGCCCATAGCCGATCGTTGACGACGCCGATGCCCTCCTCATCATCGGCATGTCTGCGGTCCAAGTCCGCTTCGACGAGCCCTCTGAGATGCCGGGCGAAGATCGCGGCGACGTACTCCTCCAACGTCGAGGAGGAGCTCAAGGCCGCAGGTTGAGGGAAACCGCTGAGTCCGCTGGCGGGCGCACCGATGCGGCTCTGCAAGTTGGGGAAGTGCTCGGTCACCGCCCCATGCACGGCGACGGCGGCGTTGACCAGGAAGTCGCGCTGCCGCCGCGTCAATCCCGTCGTCGGCGTCACAGTCACCTCCCGGTAGCGGGCCGTGGTCATGCCGCTGCGCCTCACGGTGACGCGTTCGTCACGCACGGCCGCCGCCGCACGCCCCTCACCGTCCCGCAGGCTCCATTCATCGCGCTCCACCGTGAGCCCGGCCAGTGGGCCGATGGGCGCGCGGCGGGCGATAGGGCGAATGAGGGCGGCAAACCGCTCGGGAAGGTCGCCGGAAGCTTGGACCGGCTCGACGCGTTCCGCGGGCAGATGAGGGGCCCAGGCCGGCGCGGCGAGATACCAGTCGCCCTGGCCGCCAACCACCCGGTGCGCCACCACCACCCCCGCCCGCAACAGCCTCGCGTCGGCGGCATCAAGCACCGTGACGTCCATGGTGTAGCTGGCAGCGGGCCGGCGCACGATACGCGGCAAGCCCATCTCTTCGGACGTGAGCCGGGGCGGGTCGGCGGCGAATGGCAACTCGAAGCGGAGCACCGCCATGCGCTTCTTGGCCATGTCGCCCTCCTCCTTACGCTGACCGCTCAGGATTCCACATCCTGCGTGTCCAGCGGCTCCTTCCTCGCTGCGCGCCGAGCTACTTCGTGGTTGCCCGCTTGGCGGGGGCCTTCCTGGTGGTCTTGCGAGCAGGTTTCTTGGCGGGCCCCTTCGCGCGTTTCTCCGCCAGCAACTCGTAGGCCCGCTCCGGCGTGATCTCGGCCTCCGAGTCGTCACGACGCAGCGTGGCGTTAGTCTCCCCGTCAGTGACGTATGGTCCGAACCTTCCAGACTTGAGCACCACGGCCTTCCCGGATGCGGGGTCGGTGCCCAACTCCTTCAACGGAGGCGCGGCGGCCCGGCCGCGGGTCTTGGGCTGGGCATAGATGGCCAACGCCTCGTCGAGGGTGATGTCAAAGATTTGTTCCTCAGAAGTGAGCGAGCGCGAATCGGTGCCGCGCTTGAGGTAGGGACCATAGCGTCCGTTCTGCGCAGTGATCTCCTTGCCGTCCGGGTCGGCGCCAACCACCCTGGGCAGGCTGAGGATCCGCAACGCAGTGGCCAAGTCGATCGTGTCGAGCGACATGGTCTTGAACAGGCTGCCGGTGCGGGCCTTCGCGGACTTCGGCGCGTCCTCGGGCAGCACCTCGGTCACGTATGGGCCATAACGCCCGTTCTTGGCCACCACCATGTGTCCAGTGGCCTCGTCTATGCCCAACTCGCGCTCCTCGTCGAGTGGTTTGGTCAGCAGCTCCTCGGCCACGGCAATGGTGAGCGCGTCCGGCGCGAGATCCTCGGGCACATTGGCGCGACGTCCATCGGCCGCCTCCACATAGGCCCCGTAGCGGCCGACCCTCACGTCGATACCGCTGTCGCCCAACGGGAAGGTGGACAGGGCACGGGCGTCAATCTCACCGAGTTCGGTCACCAATCGCTGCAAGCCCTCGTGGGCATCGCCGCCGCGGTAGAAGTCGCCCAACACCGCGATCCGCTTCGCCTTGCCCGCGGCAATCTCGTCGAGCTGTTCCTCCAACTGCGCGGTGAAGTCATAGTCCACCAGCCCCGCGAAATGTTCCTCCAGCAGCCGGGTCACGGCGAAGGCCAGCCACGTGGGCACCAGAGCGGACCCCTTCTTGAACACGTAGTCGCGTGCCGTGATGGTGCGGATGATCGACGCGTATGTGGAGGGACGGCCAATCTCCAGTTCCTCCAGCTTCGCCACCAGCGAAGGCTCCGTGTACCGGGCGGGCGGGCGGGTCTCGTGCCCCGCGGGGTCAGCCTTCGCCACAGCCAGTTCGGCGCCTTGGGCGAGTTGAGGCAGCCGGGTCTGCTGATCGTCGGAGGCGGTGTCGTCGTCGTGTCCCTGCACATAGGCCTTGAGGAACCCGGGGAACGTGATAGTGCGTCCCGACGAGACGAGCGTGACCGCCGACGAGGCATCCTCCCCCAGCGCGAAGGCGACCTTCGCCGTCATACGGATGGTGACGGACTCGCCTCGCGCGTCAGCCATCTGCGACGCGAGAGTGCGCTGCCAGATGAGCCTGTAGAGGCGAAGTTGGTCTCCGGCCAAGCCGGTGTCGTCCGGCGTCTGGAACACCTCGCCGGCGGGGCGGATGGCTTCGTGAGCCTCCTGCGCGTTCTTCACCTTCGAGGTGTAGATGCGCGGCTTGGGCGGGAGGTATTGCCTGCCATAGAGCGACTCGACGGCCTGCCGGGCGGCGTTGATGGCCTGGTTCGACAGCGTCACCGAGTCGGTACGCATGTAGGTGATGAAACCTCGCTCGTAGAGTTCCTGCGCCACCGACATGGCCCGTTGGGCGGAGAAACCGAGCTTGCGTCCCGCCTCCTGCTGCATGGTGGTGGTGCGGAACGGCTCATAGGGGCGGCGGGTATAGGGCTTGGCCTCGACGGCGTCCACCACGGGCGTCGCATCAGCCAAAGCCTCGGCCAGTCGCTTGGCGGAGGCCTCGTCCAGCACAGCGACCCCGCCGCCCACGGGCCGCCCCGAGGCGTCGAAATCGCGGCCAGTGGCCACCTTCGCGTCGTCGATGGCGCTCAGGCGTGCAGGGAAGTTGCGTGGGTCGGTGTCTGGGCCGGAGTCGAGCGTGATGTCGATATCCCAATAGGACGCGGGCACGAAAGCGATGCGCTCGCGTTCCCTGTCGACGACGAGCCTGGTGGCCACGGACTGGACCCGGCCGGCGGAGAGGCGCGGCATCACCTTCTTCCACAGCACCGGGGAGACCTCGTAGCCATAGAGCCGGTCGAGGATGCGGCGGGTTTCTTGCGCGTCGACGAGGTCCTCGTCGAGATCGCGCGGGTTGTTGACCGCCTCGTCGATGGCGGACTTGGTGATCTCGTGGAACACCATGCGCTTGACCGGCACCTTGGGTTGAAGGGCCTCCCTGAGGTGCCACGCGATGGCCTCGCCCTCGCGGTCACCGTCCGTGGCGAGGAGGAGTTCGTCGGCCCCGGCGAGCTTGGCCTTGAGCTCCTTGATGGTGGCCTTCTTGTCCGACGAAACGACATAGATTGCCTGAAAGTCGTTGTCGACATCCACCCCCAAGCGGGCCCAGGGAACGCCCTTGTACTTGGCGGGCACCTCGGAGGCTTTAGTGGGCAGGTCGCATACGTGGCCTCGGCTGGACTCCACGATGTAGCTGGAGCCCAGGTAGCCGGCGATCTTGCTTGCCTTGGTTGGCGACTCGACGATCACGAGACGCTTGGATGCCATGTGTTTCAGTCCCTACTGCTCGGAAAACTGTTCAGACAATAGCCGCTCAGCGCCGCGACTCAACCATTGGCGGCCAGCGTCAGCATGCCACGCAGCAGCGCCGTGCGAACCTCGGGCACCACCGCGGCCGCCAGATCGGCCACCTCGAGGTCCATCACTTGGGCGACAGCGGCAAGGATCTGGCCGAGAGTCAAGTCGCCGTCGAGCGCCCCAAACACTGCGGCCAGCGCAGTGTCCGCCGCGATCGCCCGCAACAGCCCGGCACGCTGCCGCAGCACGATATGGCTAGGGTCCTCGGCTCCAGGCTCACCGATGCTCTCCTGCGCGACGTCCACCAGCCTGGGTGCGCTGGAGAGAAGCTCGGAGGTGGGCAGGCGGCTGGCGGTGACGGCATCGGCACGCCCCGCGAAGACGTCACCGACGGGTTGGGCCACGGCGTGCGGCCAAGACTCGGCCTCTAGGTGGGGTTCGGAACGCCCAGCACGGGTGACCTGGATCCACCCCATGCCCACGGCGTCGATACCGAGCCGGTCGAAATAGGCCAGCCACTCGTCATAGGCCGGGCGCCAACGGGGCGTGCCCGCCAATCCCGCATCGGCGAGCCACATTTCGATGTAGGCGAACGGGTCGAGGCGTTCGCGTTCGATGACCCACATATCGCAGCCGGGCGGCGCCCACCCCAGCAGGCGGGCGGCCCAGTCATCATCGACGATGGCCCAATTGGTGAGCAGTTGCAGGCTTCCGCCGGGGTTGAGATGATCTGCGGCGCCTCGAACGAGGGTCTCGACGAGCAGGTCCGCCTCAAGATTGGCCTCGCGGTAGGCGAGGGTCTCCCCCGGCGGGCTCGGCGGGCTCATGACGAACGGCGGGTTAGACACGATGAGGTCGAACCTCTCCCCAGCCACGGGCTCGTAGAGAGAGCCCTCGCGCAGGTCCACCGCGATACCGTTGAGCGCGGCGGTGATGCCTGCCAGGCGCAAGGCCCGAGGGTTGACGTCGGTGGCCACCACACGGCGGGCATGGCGAGACAGATGCAACGACTGGACGCCACACCCGGTGCCCAGGTCGAGCGCCGCTCCCACCCGGGCGCGCGAGGTGATCTGAGCGAGCGTAGTGGAGGCTGGAGACACACCTAACACGTAGTCAGGACGGGTTTGTTCGGCGGCAAAGTCTAGGCCCGGCGTGGGATCGGAGACTACCCATCCGGTGGCCCCATCGTCTGGCGACCCGTAGGGTCGGATATCTGCCTCGGCGCGCAGCGCGTCGCCATCAGAGCGAAGAAGCCCCTCAGCGATCAATGCGTCGGTGTCGACCTCGTTACAAAGCTGCGTCACCGGCACCTGCTGCCCCAAGAGGAAGAGCCTGATCAGTGCGGCTTGTGGGTCCGTGGCGCCGTCCAGGGCTCGACTGGCTGGCACCGTCGAGTTACGGCCCAGGCCTGCCTGCCCGAGATCGCCGATGCGTTCCAGCACGGCGTCGACGGTGTATCCAGCGGTGGTCAGTTGCGCGGCGAGCTGAGCGGCGTCCATAGCTTCCAAGTGTCGTCCCTTGGCTGGGCGCGGTCCAAGTGCCACGATGAGCCCATGCGTAAGGCAGCATTCACCGTCCTGGCCAGCTCCCTCGCTCTTGTGGGGGCATGCGCTCCCGCGCCCACAGGGTCGAGCTCCGAGCCGAGCGCATCACCGGAGGAATCGATGATCCAGGCTCCGGCATTTCCGTTCGCCACGGAAGGGACCGTCGACAAGGACGCCTTCGTCTCTGAACTGCGCGACACAATGCTCAGCATCGGCACCGTGACAATGACGATCACCGTCGATGGCTCCCAGGACAAGACCGTGACCTATCTCGACAACACTGATCCCGAGGATCGGCGGATCTATACGACCCTGACCAGTGGGAACACGACGACGGAGACGGTGACAGAGAAGGGAGTCACCTGGGTGCGTGTGGGAGACGGTGCTTGGGAGGAGTCCGAGAGCCCCGACGCGCCCCTTCCCCTGGATGGCTTCGCCCGTGCTGGAGACACCTACCGGAGCGTGAAACTCACCGACGCCAAGAAGCGGGTGTTCGAGGTCGAGGTGGATCAGCCCGCCCTCGGGTTCGACTCCGGCACGCTGCGAATCCAGGTCGACGAGCAGTTCCGCGTTGAACGCACGGAGTTGACTTTGGACGGTGCCATCACCACCACGGTCTTCTCCGACTACGACGGCTTCACGCCGATCCCATCGGTCGAGCGATAGTCG
>JBHADA010000041.1:0-10475 GCA_041854805.1 Arachnia sp. | reverse complement strand
GGTGAGCCGCCGCGCGAGCGCGACTGCCTCGTCGACGGCGCTGCCCGCCACGTAGGTCTTGGCGAAGTCCTCCGCGGCGCCAGAGGTGAGGGCCGCCGCCTCGAGTTTCCTGGTGCGCACCACCCTCCGCACGAACCCATGGGTTCCGGCCTTCACGCCGGCGCCTCCTGGCTCAGCGCGGCGCGGGTCCCCTCGAGGCAGTCACGCAGCAGCTCCTCGCGCTCGTGCCGGGAACGGGCCCGCCGGGTGGATACCTCGAGCACGATGTGGCCTGCGTACCCGGTGGCGGCCAGCTCGGCCACCACCGCCCAGGCCTGCTGGTCGCCCTCGCCCGGGAGCAGATGTTCGTCCTTGAGGGAGCCTCGGCCGTCGGTGAGGTGGACGTGGGCCAGCCGTTGGCCCCAGCCACGCACGAGATCGAGGCTGGCCAGCTTGGATGTGGATGCGTGGGACAGGTCGAGGGTGAGATGGTCGTAGTCGTAGCCGGTGGGGTCCCAGCCCGGCAGGTAGGCCTGGAAATGGCCTGCGGGCGTGCGCCAGGGATACATGTTCTCGACGGCGAAGACCACATTCATCTCGGAATTGAGTTCCTTGATGCCCTTCACGAAACCCGCGGCGTAGTCACGTTGCCACCGAAACGGTGGGTGAACGACGACCACGTCGGCACCTAGGCGTATGGCAGCCTCACCCGAGCGACGCAGCTTCTCCCACGAGTCGGAGCCCCACGTGGTCTGGGTCACCAGCAGCGTGGGCGCGTGGACCGACAAGACGGGAACCTGATGATATTCGGATAGCTTCTCTACGGTGCCGATGTTGGTGGAGACGGCATCGACTCCGATCATCAGCTCCACCCCGTCGTAGCCGAGGCGCGCAGCGATCTCGAATGCGCTTGACGAGGCCTCTGGAAAGACCGAGGTGGTCGACAGCAAGATTTTGGGCCCGGGCACGTCCGCAACACTACCCCGCTTACCGAGGGCGGAGAGCCGGACGAGCACCCTGATTGGCGGTTTACCGCGAAGCTCGGTGAGAATAGGTCTATGCATGTCGACCATCTGATCTATGCGACCGGACCGGACGGCCTCAAGGAAGAGGCGGCCCGGCTCGCTGAGGCGCTCGGCACTGACTTCAAGGACGGCGGGTTCCACCCGCGGTTCGGAACCCGCAACCACATCATCCCGCTGGCTGAAGCCCGCTACATCGAGGTCGTCGAGGTCCTCGATCACCCGGCCGCCGAGAAGGCGGCATTCGGCCAGGCCGTGCGCGCCCGGTCTTCGATGGGTGGCGGCTGGATGGGCTGGGCGGTCAGCGTCCCCGATATCTCGCCGTACGAACAACGCCTCGAACGCTCGGCCGTCGTCGGAACCCGGCACTTCCCCGACGGTCGCCGCTTGGAGTGGGCACAGCTTGGCATCCGAGGCCTCATGGCGGACCCTCAACTGCCCTATTTCCTGCAGTGGAAATCGGACGATTCATTGCGTCCGGCCGCGCTGCAAGGCGACGTCTCGTTGCTGGCGCTGCAGATCTCGGGCTCCGCAGAACGCCTATCCGAATGGCTAGGGGTTTCCGTGGATACCACCCTCGACTCGGTGACGCTGGACCTCGTGGCTCCCCATGGCACGCCGGGGATCAACTCGGTGACCTTCGCGTCGCCCGCCAAGGGAAAGGTCACCATCTGAGGCTTCACCCAGATCGCCGAACCAGCTTGGGCGACGGGCTAATGTCGAGGCGTGGCGAAGAAGACCGGTTCCTACCAATGCACCGAGTGCGGCTGGACCACCGTACGTTGGGTGGGCAGATGCGGAGAATGCCAGGCCTGGGGAACCGTCGTCGAGCGGGGCGCCCCCGCGCCGCGCGAGGTGACCGCCTCGGTGCCGGCATCGGCGGCCGTTCCCATCTCCCAGGTGCCCACGGACTCGGCGGCCCGGCGGAGGACCACGATCACGGAACTGGACCGGGTGTTGGGCGGCGGCATCGTGCCCGGGGCGGTCGTGCTGCTCGCGGGCGAGCCCGGGGTAGGCAAGTCGACCCTGTTGCTGGATGTGGCGGCGAAATGGGCGCGGCAGGGAGGAACCACGCTCTACGTCTCCGGTGAGGAGTCCGCGTCGCAGGTGCGTCTGCGAGCGGAACGCACGGGGGCCGTGGCGGATTCGCTGTATCTGGCCTCGGAAAACGACTTGGCCACGGTGCTCGGCCATATCGACGCGGTGTCCCCATCGCTTCTGGTGCTGGATTCGGTGCAGACGGTCTCCACCGCGGAGGCTGAGGGCGCGCCCGGCGGGCCCAGCCAGGTGCGCGAGGTGACGGGCGCCCTGGCGCGAGTAGCCAAGCGCGACGCGATGCCGGTGATCATCGTGGGGCACGTCACCAAAGACGGTGCCATCGCCGGCCCCCGCACGCTGGAGCACCTCGTGGACGTGGTGCTCACCTTCGAGGGAGACCGGCATTCCGGGTTCCGCATGGTGCGAGCCACGAAGAATCGTTTCGGCCCTGCGGACGAGGTGGGCTGTTTCGAGATGAACGAATCCGGGATCGTGGAGGTGCCAGACCCATCGGGTCTCTTCACGACCGCGCACGAGGAACCCACGCCGGGAACCTGCGTCACGGTGACCCTCGCGGGCCGCCGCCCGCTGCTCGCGGAGATTCAGGCCTTGGTGGCCCCCTCTCCGCAGAATTCGCCGCGCCGCGCCACGCATGGGCTGGATGGGTCGCGGATCGCGATGGTGCTGGCCGTGTTGGAGCGTAAGGCTCGGTTGCCTCTGTCGGCCCATGACGTGTACGTCTCGACCGTAGGCGGCGTCAAGGTGACGGACCCCTCGGTGGACCTGCCCGCAGCTATCGCTGTCGCCTCCGCCGCCTTGGAGCGGCACCACCCCAGGAAGGTGCTCGCCCTGGGCGAGGTGGGCCTGGCCGGCGAGTTGCGGAGGGTCCCTGGTGTGGAACGCCGGCTCGCGGAGGCCGGCCGGTTGGGTTTCGAACTGGCCTTGGTGCCCAGCGGATCGCGCGACGTGACCGTCAAGGTGCCCAAACTCGGCGGCCTCAAGGTGGTGGAGGTGGGTTTGCTCGCCGACGCCCTGGGGGTCCTTGACCTACGGCGCACCCAATGACCGGCGCGCCACGGATCGCCGGCTGACGGGCCCGGGTGCTCGTTATAGAGCCTCTGGGCCCGGCAGGCGTTCTTCTTGGAAGGAAACCCCGCCAAGGCCATGGCGATGATGCTCACAAGAGACGCTCGACACGCCTCGCTTCGTCCCTCGCGAGGCTACTCGACCGGCGGGGTCGCCCACCGGGTCAGTGGTGCCCGCCGTGGCCGGCGTGGAAGGCCATGATGTCCTTCGGCAGCACCAGGAAGGGCCGCATCATGGTCGCATCCTCGTGATCCAGGATGTGGCAGTGGTACATGAACGAGCCCTGCGCACCGTCGAAGTGGGCGGCCACGCTGATCCACTCCCCCGGCTTGAGAACCCACGTGTCCTTCATCCCCGCGGCGATGGGGGTGATGGGCCGTCCGGCCCCCGGCTGAGGCAGCGGGCTGACGGTACGGCCATCCTTGAACAGTTCAAGCTCCTCGGGCCGCCACGAGCGCCGCTCCACCATCTGGAACTCACACATGTGGATGTGCATGGGGTGCTCTGGCCCACCCAGGTGAAGGAAGTTCCACACCGCCCACTCGCCGCGAGAGATCCGGATGGTGGTGGCGTCGTCGAACAGCTTGGCCACTGGATGCAGCGATAGCACGCCGCCGCCGCGTCGCTGGAGTTGGATCAGGTCTCCATCGTGGTCGCCCTCGGGGGCCTCGGCCAGCTCCCAAAGCTCCGGATGGGTACTGCCCCGGACCCGGCTGGGAATCACTCCCACCCATATCTGCTTGGGGGCGTCGATCTTCTGGTCGCCCACGTGAAGGGCGCCGTCGGGGTAGCTGTAGCGACGGTACCGGGAGTTGAGCCGGGAGGGCGGCCGCCACCGCTCGGGCACCCGCGCGCGAGCCACCGTGAACTGCATGACGGTGGCGTCTGCCTGCCCAGGGTGGGCGTTGAGCACCGTGCCATTCTCGTTACGCAATTCCAGCGTGCGCCCCTCGAGCCGGGAGAAGTCTACGAGCACATCGATTCGTTCGCCCGGGCCGAGCTCGATGACTCCGTCCTCGGGCCTGGCGGGTTCGGGCAGCAGGCCGCCTTCAGTGCCGATGACGACGAAGGCGTCGGAGAGCCTATTGGCCGCGAATGCGGCATCATCCGGCTTAATCGGGTCGGCGGGGAGGACCTCTCGCGTGGTGTCGTGCAGCGCCAATCGGTAGATCCGAGCGTTAGAGCCGTTGAGAAGCCGGAGCCGGTGCCACCGAGCCTCAACGGTGTGCGTGGGCCAGATCTTGCCGTTGACCATGTTGTAAGGGCCCTGGACGGGGACGGCTCCCTTTGATTCGCCTAGGTCGAACCCGGCCTGCTTGTAGAGCAGGCGTCCGGTGAAGTCGAGCGCGTCGGGATCGCGCGTCGGGCGAGTCTCCAGGTTCCGGTCCGCGATGGCGAGCAACAGTTCCTGGGCGCCGCTGGGCAGCCTCAGGCTTGCCTCCTGCTGGTCCCTGATGAGGTAGAACCCCGCCATGCCGGCGTGAACGTTGAACCGAGTCACCGCCATGGCGTGATCGTGATACCAATGGGTGCCCGCTTCCTGCTGGTTGGGGTACTCGCACCGCTGCACCTGACCGACCGAGGCGACGTTGTGCGCCCAGCCGTCGTTGTGTCCACAGGTGAGGGCGCCATGGACATGAACCACGGTATAACCCGTCAGCTCCTCGGTGTGCGGGATCGGTGGATGCGCTCCTGGGCCCGCCCCCCGAGACGTGGATCGTCCCCCTGGGCGGAGCGTCTCGCCCATGTTGAGCCCACCGTTCAAGGGGTCGACGCGCACCACGTCGTAGGGCAGGCGCTGAGCCTGTCCATTGCGTTGAAGGTCGTTGATCCAATGGATGATGGCGCGTCGGTTGCTCCACACCTCGATGGTGGGGCCGGGCGATGTGCCCTCGTAGGTCCAGCCGAGCGCCGCGGGAAGGTCCGCGTGGTGACGCACATAGGCGACCTGCGCCCGGATGGTGATGGGCGCGTCCTGTGCTCTGATTGTCCGCGGGATGGGCAGGCGGTCGCGGAACTTGCGCAGCCCAAGCCCCGATGCCTTCCCGGGCAGTGCGACCGGGCGCCGCAGCATCGCGGCCTCGGCCTCTGGGATGTCGGGATCCGGCGACGGCGGCAGCGCCCTTGCTGCCTTTCCGACGGGATCGAGCACCGGGCCTCCCCCGGTACATGAGCGGGCGACCGCCTGAAGCAGTTCCTCCTCCGCCGAGGACCCTCCGGCCCCGAGGGGGTTAAGCATTGGCGAACCGTTTCCGGCCTTCGCCAATGCTTTGGGATCCGCCCCGGTAGGGCCCGCGAGACGGCTCGAGGCGAACGGTTCCGCTCGTGCGGTTATTTCCGGTATTGCAGCCGCCGTGGCCCCAGCGAGACCGAGCAGGGGCAAACTACGTCGAGAGAGGTAAAAGGGCATGAGACTCCTCTGGCCTAAGGCCCAGGTCGAACTGAATTCTTCTGCGAACATGCCCCCCAAGGGCCCGCGGGCCTCACATTAATGACGGGGTAGTCCACTTTGACCCACCCGAGACGAAAGCGACCCTAAGATTCTTCTTAAGTTTCTTCACTTTCTTCTCAATTTCTTAGAGATGTCGGAATTGTTGAATCCGGCACTAATCACCGGGGTGCGTATGCCAATCGTTGAACGCGACGCCCGGGTACGACCAGGCGCTCTTCTGACAGGAGAAGATCCGTCGACCGAGTAGCAGGACGCGGTAGCAGCCAGCGTGTCGAGGCCCTTGGCGAGCATCGTCACCCCCGGCCTCGGCACGGCCGTTCGCCCCTCACTGCGCTAGCGAACCAAAAATTCCTGCCGCCAGTAGCCTCGCGTGGAACGAAGCGAGGCGTGCCAAGACCATGGCCATAACACTCACAGATGACATCGCCGCGTTCAGCATTGTCATGCAGAACTACTCGACCAGCGAGGTCTTTTCCCTCCAAGAACCCGGGCCCAATGACTCGACCAACGAGGCTTTCCCTACTTTAGATCCCCGGATCCACTTAACTACTCCCAAAGAAGTTACATTACTCAGATCTCCATGGAGAAGGCCACCCCGCCTACTCAAATGACACGAAATTGACACGCAGAACACTGCGCAGAGGGAAATGGTATAGCCGATTCGATTCAACTGGAAACGATCATTACCTGGCGCAACGAGCCGAGCACGCCCGCACCGGCCTCGAGTCGCCGTTCGCGACCCGCCACTGCGGCTCGTCCGGGCTTCTCCCAACTGTCCCACGCCGGGACCGCGCGCCTCGAAGTGTTCCGGGCGACCTAACTTGCTGAGGACGTGGGCGGTGCGCCAACTCCGGGATTGGGCTGGCCAGCAACTCGCTCATTCGCCGGTCGCCTTCGCTTCCAAGGCCAGCACGGCATGGCGACGCTCGCTCGCCTCGACGCTGGTCCCCGAGTTGCGCGCTGGGCTGTTGCTCACCGCGCGAAGGCAGTACGCCTGATTCGAACGCACCCGTGAAGCCTCAGCGAATCAGTAGACTTGGCCGGAATCGCCAGAGGAGAGATTTTGAGGTCGACCGTTCGTCGCTACATGAAGGCGCTCGCGCCCGGCACCCCGGTGCGCGCGGGCCTCGACCGCATCCTGCACGGCCGCACCGGCGCCCTGATCGTGCTGGGCAACAACCCCAAGGTGCAAGCGGTTTCCTCCGGAGGATTCAAGATCGGCGTGGAATGCACCGAGCAGGCACTGCGCGAGTTGGCCAAGCTCGACGGGGCCATCATCCTCTCCACGGACCTCAGCACCATCGTGGCCGCTGGTGTCCATCTCGTCCCAGCCGGAGATCTCCCGACGGCTGAGACTGGCACTCGGCATCGCTCGGCGGACCGCACCGCCCAGGCAGCAGGAGTTCCGGTTGTCACTGTCTCCGCCTCGATGTCGACCATCTCGTTATTCCTCGACGGCCGCCGCCACCCCGTCGAAACCGTGCGCGAGGTGACCAGTCGCGCGAATCAGACTCTCGCCACATTGGAGCGAGTCACCAATCGGCTCTCCGTGGTATTGGATCAGTTCACGACGATGGAGATCGGTGAGACGGTCCGCCTGCGCGACCTAGCCCACGTCATCCACCGTCTCGAGCTGTCGCGGCGGCTCTCCGCGGAGATGCAGTTCCACGTCGATGTCTTGGGCATTGAAGGCCGGCTCGTCGCCATGCAGCACCAGGAGTTGGCCTCCGCGTTCGACGGGGTGGCCGAGTGCATCGTCGACGACTACAAGGACAACGTGGCCAATCCCGTGGACTTCGACTTCGCGCGCCTCCACAACTTCTCTACCGATGAGTTGTTCAGCGCCCAACTCGTGGCGGAGCGCCTGGGGTTTGGGCCCAATCCGAATCTGGAACACCCCCTGAACACGCGCGGCATCCGGCTGCTCACGCAGGTGGGGCGCCTGCCCTCCCCCATCGTGCACAAGTTGGTGGACCAGTTCTCGCTTCAGGAACTCTTCGGTGCTTCTGTATCCGTGCTCATGGAGATCGAGGGCATTGGCTCGCGCCGCGCCCGCCAGATCCGCGACGCCCTCCTGCGAATCACCGAGAACGATTAGCGGTTGGGCCCTCGCCCTGGACGCTGGGCGAGGTGTCGGGCTGAAAGAATGAACCATGCGCCGCACGATTCCCGCCCTCGCCTTGGCCCTCGTCGCCTGCACCGCCCCCTCCCCGCCAGCCACACCTCCCAGCGAGGCGCCCACCAAACCCGTGGCCGGTGTCCAACTCTTTCAATGGCCGTGGGCCTCGGTAGGCAAGGAATGCGGCGACTTCCTCGGCCCCAATGACTACGATTTCGTGGTGCTCTCCCCCGCCCAAGAGCACATCACCGGGCCTCAGTGGTGGACCTCGTATCAGCCCGTCAGCTACAAGGTGGCCTCCAAGCTAGGCACCCGCGACGAGTTCAAGGCCATGGTGGAGTCGTGCCACGACGCCGGGGTCAAGGTCTACGCCGACGCCGTGATCAACCATATGGCTGGCGTCGAGAAGGGAACCGGCTTCGCAGGCACCGTCTTCAGCCACTATGAATACCCGGGTCTCTATACCTATGACGACTTCCACCACTGTGCCGCGGTCGGCGGAGACATCGCCAACTACCAGGACCGGGCCGAGGTGCAGACCTGCGAACTGTCCAACCTGGCCGATCTGCGCACCGACCTGGCGTCCGTGCGTGAGAAGATCACCGCCTATCTCAAGGATCTGCAAGGCCTAGGCGTCGACGGGTTCCGCATCGATGCAGGCAAACACATGCCCGCCGCTGACATCGAGGCCATCGTCAAGGAACTCGACGGCGATCCCCAGATCATCTCCGAAGTGATCCGCGCTTCCGGAGAACCCATTCAGCCCGAGGAATACCTAGGCTCGGGCGACGTGTTCGCCTTCCAAGCCGCGACCGACCTGACCGGAATCGTGCGCGGCGGCTCGCTCGAGAAGGTGCTGGACCTAGCCGATGGGGAGGTCTCCTCCGCACGGGCGTACACCTTCGTCGCCAATCACGACACGGAACGCAACGGCCGCACCCTCACCTACAAGGACGGCGAACGGTACTCGCTGGCCACCTCGCTGCTGCTCGGTATCGACTACGGCACACCTGTGGTCTACTCCGGCTATGCCTTCACGGACAAGGACGCCGGCCCGGCGGCCACC
This sequence comes from Arachnia sp., assembly GCA_041854805.1. Taxonomy (GTDB): domain Bacteria; phylum Actinomycetota; class Actinomycetes; order Propionibacteriales; family Propionibacteriaceae; genus Arachnia. The sequence goes on along the minus strand of JBHADA010000041.1, from coordinate 1,713 downwards.
AACGGACGCGTCAATGATGTCACCTGCACCGAGGGCGATACCCAGCCTGGACGGTGGCTATGCCAGCACCGCGCCGCGGCAGGCATGGCCCAGTGGCGCGCCGTCGTCGGCGATGCCGGGGTGAGCAACGCGTTCTCCGACGGGTACAACGTCGCCTTCGACCGAGGCCGCCTCGGCCTGTTGGCCGCCAACGCGGGCAGCGAGCCGTGGACGGTGGAACTGACCACCGGCCTTCCCGACGGGGCGTACTGCGACGCGATCACTGGCGGCGACTGCACGGCCGACAAGGCCATCGCGGTCAAGGACGGCAAGGTCACCGTGACCGTCCCTGTCAACGGCGCAATCGCGCTCCACGTCAACCGCCGGGCGTAGACGAGGCGACTTGCCCCAGGCCAGAGCATGCAAAGAAGACTGCGCTATCGTTGCGGTCACACAGGGGAGCGCCGACAGGGGCGCTGAGAGTGCGGATGGCCGCAGACCCTCGAACCTGATCCGGTTAGCACCGGCGTAGGGAGTCTCTCCTCGGTTCACGCCGAGCCTCCGAAAGGAGAAGATCAATGAAGTGTCCTTTCGTCATCGCCGCAACGTTGGCGCTGCTGGCCACCGCCTGCGTCTCGAACACCGCGGACGAGACCACCACGAAACTCACCGTCGTCACACACGACTCGTTCACGCTGCCCCAAGGCCTCCTTGACCGCTTCGCCAAGGACACCGGCTACGAGGTCAACTACGTAACTCTCGACTCGGGAGCCCTCGTCAACCAACTCGTCCTCACGAAGGACTCCCCTCTGGGCGACGTGGTCTACGGCATCGACAACACCTTCGCCTCCCGGGCGGCTCAGGAGGGCGTGCTCAGCGACTACGACTCGCCCGCCCTGCCAGAAAGCGCCGCCGGCCTTGCCGCGGACCAGCTCACGCCCATCGACTTCGGCGACGTGTGTCTCAACGCCGACACCGTCTGGTTCGAGGGCAAGGGTCTTCGCGTCCCCTCCACCCTCGACGACCTCACCAAGCCTGAGTACAAGGACCTCACCGCCGTCATCAATCCCACCGGCTCTTCCACGGGGCTGGCGTTCCTACTCGCTACCGTCGGCGCCAAGGGCGACGACTGGCTCGACTACTGGAAGCAGCTCAAGAACAATGGCGTGCGGGTGGCCGCCGACTGGTCGCAGGCCTATCAGAGCGACTTCTCCGGCGCCGATGGGAAAGGCCCGCGGCCTCTCGTCCTCTCATATGCCACGTCCCCCGCCTACACCGTCACCGGAGGCACATCCACCACACGGGCCCTACTGGAGACTTGCTTCCGGCAGGTCGAGTACGCCGGGGTCATAGCCGGCGCACGCAACGAGAAGGGTGCCCAGAAATTCATCGACTTCATGCTCTCCGACGAGGTTCAGGCAGCCATCCCAGAGAACATGTACATGTATCCCGCCAACACCGCCGTCGACCTGCCGAAGGACTGGACCAAGTTCGCGCCGCTGGCCACCGCGCCCATCGAAGTCCCGGCCGGCGACATCGCTGCCAACCGCGACCAGTGGCTGCGGCAGTGGTCGGAGGCCATGGGGTGACCCTCCTGGGACGCCTCTGGTGGGGGTTGGCGGGCGCCTTGCCCGCGCTTTTCCTCGCCGTCTTCTTCGCGTGGCCGGCGGCCACCCTCGTGGCCCACGGCTTCGTCGACGGTGGAGTCACCTTCGAGGGCTTCAGGGATGTGTT
>JBHADA010000040.1:0-9916 GCA_041854805.1 Arachnia sp. | reverse complement strand
CCGGAGAGGGGACGCCCTCCCGTCGCCTCGTATTCCGCCTTGACGGTGGGGTTGCGGCGCAGCTCGGCGTCGGTGACCAGCGACAAGAACGGGAGCATGAGCTGGTTTAACGCGGGCACTTGGGAGTGGGTGTAGATGGTGGTGTGTTCGGGATCGATCCCTGCGGCGATGTAATCGGCCAACAGGGAATAGACGCGTTCCTGGATAGGGCCGACGCCGTCACGGTCCGTGATGACCTGGTAGTCGGCGATGAGAATGAGGGTCTCCACTCCCATCGCGGCGATGCGCACCCGGTTCTCCAGCGACCCGAAGTAGTGGCCGATGTGCAGGTGCCCGGTGGGGCGGTCGCCCGTCATGATCCGAAATTTCGATGGATCCTTGGCGATGGCCCGCTCGATCTCTTGGCTTCGCTGTGTAGAGCGGGCCAACGACGCCTCGGGGTCGAACGTTGCCTCATCCGTCATGGCGGGGTCCTTCCTGATTGGTCGGCCCTAGCCTATCTCGACGTGGCGCTAAGCCAGGCCCCCGCGCCGTTTGATCCGGGCGAGGAGATCGCGGTAGGCACTGGCCCGGGTGAGGTTGGCGCCCAGCGGATTGTTCTTCTTTCCCGTGCCGTGATAATCGCTGGAACCGGTACGCAACAGTCCCAATCGTCCGCCCATCTCGAAGAGAAGATCGCGGGTCTTCGGATCGTGATCGGGGTGGTCCACCTCGATGCCCTCCAAGTCGTGCTCACGCACCAGCGACTCGATATAGGGGGCTTCGAGGATGGCCTGGCCTCCCCGGCTCCACGGATGCGCGAGAATCGCCACGCCCTTGGCGGCATGGATGAGATCGATGCCCTTCTCGAGCGGCACTGCGTAGCGGTACACGTATCCGGGTTTTCCCTCGGCGAGCCACTGCGCGAAGGCCTCGTCCCTGCTCGCGACGTATCCCTTCGCGACGAGCGCGTCGGCCACGTGCGGCCGGCCCAGTGTGGGGGTGCCGCCAGCGCTCTTGAGTACATCGTCGAGTGTGATCTCCAGCCCTTCCTCCTGTAGGCGGCGCACCATCTCTGGAAGACGTTCGGTGCGCCCCACCCGGATGCGGCCAAGCTCCGCGTTGAGATCGCGATCGAATGGATCGCATCCGTAGCCGAGAAGATGAACGGAGTGTCCGTTGTGTTCGGTGGACAGTTCGATGCCCGAGAGCACCTTGACCCCGATGCGGCGACCTGCCTCTTGGGCCTCCACCACCCCACCGAACGTGTCGTGATCGGTCAAGGCCACGACGTCGAGCCCAGCCGCGAACGCTTTCATCACCAGCATGGTCGGGGTGTCGGTGCCGTCGGAGACCCGCGAGTGTGTGTGCAGATCGATCTTCATGGGCCCAATGTTAGGGGCCCCGGGAGCGGACACGTGTCCTGGGAACATGAATCCGCTTGATCCCGGGAGTCCCCGGCTACCCTTGGCGCATGAAGTTGGCCTATACCCAGACCTATCCCGCTCCGCCCGAGCGAGTCGTCGCCCTCCTACGCACCCCCGATTTCCTCGACGATCTAGCCAAACACGCGGGCGCTCTCGAACACACGGTCAAGGTCAGCGACGACGGGGCGATGCTTGGCATGAAGCTTCCCGTTCCTCAGCATCTGACCCGGTTCGTTGGCGAGTCCCTCCAACTCAACCAGACATTTCGTTTCCAGGCCCCCAGAGCTGACGGCACCATCCCCGGCACCGTCGAGGTCGACGTGCCAGGGATGCCGGTGGTCACCTCAGCCACCGCCGAACTCGCCCCCAGCGGCAACGCTACGCTCGCCCGCTATCTCGGCGAACTCAAAGTACGCATCCCCCTTGTGGGCAAGAAGGTGGAGGAACAGGTCGAGCCCTTCATCCGCGATGCCTTCGACGGTTTGGAGCGGCGAGCCACCGACTGGCTGACCCGCTGAGGCTAGTTACACGACCTCGCCGTCGGCCGTGATCGTAAAGGTGCCATTGGCCAAGTCCGCATCGAGCCGCGCCTCGTGGCCTTCCCTGCGCCACGTGATCGTCACGCGCGACGCGGCCGTCTGAACCACTTCGCACTCGGCATCCCAGCCGAAAGCACCGAAGGTGTTGCGGAATCGCAGCAGTTCCAGTTGTCGCTGCACCACGGGCCGCGTCAGCCGAGCCGCCGCATCCTCCGCGTCGAGGTTGGTGCGGTTGATCTCCTTGTGGCCGCCGGCACCGGCCCGGGCCACCGCCTCATGGTCGTTCGTGCCCGCGAACAGGTCCAGGTACCACACCTGTGGCTTGCCAGGGGTGAACAGATGGAGGGCTCGGGCGAGCAGCATTGCGTCCTCGGATTCACCCAGCGCGGAGAAGTAAGTGGCGTTGACCTGATAGTAGGTGGCCTTGGAGCCATGGAGGTCCTTGACGTAGCCGCCGCGGCTCACGACGAGTTCGATTAGGCCCTGGATCTGTTCCTCGGTCAGCAGACCCTTGAGGTCGAGCAGTGGGATGCCATCGTGACAGCCCAGCATCGTGACGGTACGGATCTTGCGGTCGATCACTTCTTTCAACCACCTCACCAGGACACTCGCGTCGCCGCGATGCAGCGCGTCGATGATCAGCCCCGGCAGGAAGAAGTCGTAGGTGAGGAATCCCTTCTCCGCCAGTGTTTCGTGGATGCCTTCCTCGTAGCGGCCATGGATCTCGGGCAACAGAGTCAGGCCGCGAGCATCGGCCAGCTCCCGCACCCGATCCAGCACGTCCCAGGTGCCGGGCTCGTTGAGGAAGTTGCGCTCCCCTACCACCTTCGACGAATAGGCGAAGGCATCGAGCCGGACGATCTCGGCGCCGTAGCCACGCAGCCTGTCCAACGTCTCGGCGTAGAAGTCCCACACCAGCGGCGATTCGATATTGAGATCCATCTGTCCCAAGTACCGACGGCGCGATTCCAGCCACTCGACGACATCATCGGCCGCATCCTCGAAACTGGAGAAATCCATCTCGGCGGGGCGGCGTCCCTCCGCCAGTGCCTCGCCGAGGCGCTGGGCCAACTCGTCGGCCCTCCCGTACTGCAACCCTGTGGCCTCCATGATGTCCTCGGCCTCGGGCCTGCGGTAACGCACCTCCTGGTAGAACGTGTTCCAGTATGGCTTCTCCGTCCCATCGGGGAAACGCACCATGAGGATGGGCAGGCCAGGCTTGCGGAAGAACATCTCACCGATGACCTCCTCATCGGGCTGGATGTAGCCTTCCTCGGTCATGCGACCATGCCCCGCCCAGAACTTGTTCCAGTCGATGAAGAAATCCTTGTACTTGGAGCGTTCGCCCCGCTTGAGAAGGTCCTGGAACTGCGGTGACAGCACGGAAGCATGGTTGAGCACGACGTCGAACTTCAAGCTCAGTCCCGCATCGGCGAGGGCATCGATGTCGCGATGAGTGGCATAACGCGCGTTGAGGTCATAGCTGATCACGGAGAACCCGCGATCGAGGTCTGAGTCGAACACGCTGGGCAGCAGGTAGGCGGAGGTGAACGCGCCCCGCACCGCTGGCTGAGCGACGAATGCGGCGGTGCCAGCCAGATTCCCGCCGATGCTGTCGGGGTATACGTTGAGCATGGCGCCGGGATCGGGAAGATCTTTGCCCATGGCCTTGAGATAGGTGGCGTAATCCACCAGCTCCCCAGCCTTGGTCACGATGATCGCCGCGTGCGGCGCCTGGGCATGCAACTTTTCCTGCTCCAGTTGCAGCACCAGCGTCGTGAACGGGCTGTCGGTGGCTCCATCACGCGCCCGGGAACGGCGGTGTGCCAGCGTCTCCTCAGGCGTGGAGTTGAGCAGGATCGGCACATCGACGCCCCGCAGCCGCTCGTTGTTTCCGTGGGTCCATTCGATGACGAGAACCTGCACGTCGCTCAGGTCCACGGTGTCGTACCAGAGTTCGCCAGGTTGCCTCCCCATCCGCTTGAGTTCAAGGCGTTGCGCTCCGTCCCGGAAGCGGCCGATGATGGCGTTGATCTCGTCGAAGTCGATCTCCCGATCGGTGCCGAGGTATTCCCTCAGGGCCGCCCGTCCTCCCCGTTGGTAGCTTTCCAGCCAGGGATGCTCCGCCACGGCCGAGGGGTCGGCGTCGCGGTCGCGTAGGTCCTTCAGCGCAGCCTTCACTCGCGAGTCGTACAGCCCGGCATCGACCAGGGCACGCAAGCCGGCGGCGCGGAAGACACGCAGCCGTTCGGCGTCGTTGGCCGATGGGATCCGGTGCGGGTAGTTGTCGCCTGACAGCACGTAGGCTCCGATCCCGTTGGCCCGCAGATAGTGGGCCAGCAGGGAACCAATCTCAGATTTGCCGACCCCGGACCCGCCATGCACGGAGACCACCGCGCGGCCGTCTTCCACCATCGGTAGCAGCAATTCCCATAGGCGAGCCATGATGGTGCGAGCCTTGTCAACATGGGACCGCCCAATCTGGACGCTGTCTCCGGGCATGTCTCCGGTGGGGACGCTGGAGAGGCTCTCGATGTCTGGCAGTACGGGACGGGCTTGCATCACGGCTCCTTTGGTATGGACGCTGTGCCCGGCTCCGGCAGCGTCTCGACGCCTTAACTCTACGGGAATCGACTCAAGGCATGGTCGAGGGTCCAAGCCCGATGCGCCAGCATCGCGGGTTCCCTAATCCAGACGGGAGAAACTCAGCGTCCGGACCACGGCCACCCCTGCGGCGTCGCTGGCTGGCAGGTTCACCTCGGCGCGGATCAACCAATCGTGGTTTCCCTCAGGGTCGTGAATCGTCTGCACCGCGATCCACGCCGAGTTGGATTTGTCGATGGTTAGCAGCGCGGGGCCTCGCGCGTCGCCGTCGGTGAGGATCTCGTTGTGCTCGTCCCAGTAATCGGCTAGGGCGTCGTCCCATGCTGCCTCGTCCATGATGACGGGAAGCGGCGGATCCGAGAGCGCGGCGGATTCGGCCTCCAGACGGCCCAGTTCTTCCCATTTGTCGCGGGCGGCCAGTTCCACGCGGCGGAACATGGCGGTGCGCACCATGGCGGTAAAGGCCCGCTCGTTGCCTGTAACCGGGCGTGGCGGCGGAGGTGGGGAGCCCTGAGCGGCCAAGGCCGCGGCCTCAGCCACCTTGGCCGGGTCCGTCAACGACTCCCATTCATCCAGCAGCGATGAGTCTGTCTGGCGTACCGTCTCCCCCAGCCATTCGACGAGATCGTCGAAGAGCGGCGACCGGTACTCGTCGGGCACGGTGTGTCGTAGGGCGCGGTACGCGTCGGAGAGGTAACGCAATACGGTCCCTTCACTACGTTGCAACTGGTAGGTGGCGATGTACTGGGCGAAGCCCGTTCCCCGCTCCCACATGTCGCGCACCACCGACTTGGGCGACAGCGCCGACGCGTCGACCCAGGGGTGGCTTTGCCGGTAGATCTCCAGGGCGTGGACGAGCAGGTCAGCCAAAGGCCGCGGCCACGTCACGTCCTCGAGCAGTTCCATACGTTCCTCGTACTCCACGCCGTCGGCCTTCATCTGTGCCACCGCCTCGCCCCGGGCAGCGCGCTGTTGCGCAAGCAGCACCTGGAACGGGTCGTCAAGCACGGCCTCGATGACGGAGACCACGTCTAGATAGTGGGTGGGAGAATCCGCGTCCAATAATTCGAAGGAGGCCACCGCGAACGGGGCCAAGGGTTGGTTGAGAGCGAAATCCTCCCCTACCGATGGCGCCAACGAGCAGTAGGACCCCGTCGCATCCGGCTCGTTGGCCTTGATCAGGACGCCCGATGTCAGTAGTCCACGGGTCAGCGTCAGAGCACGTCTCTTGAGGGCCCGCTTCCGCGGCCCTGACTCGTGGCTGGATTCGATGAGGTGACGCATGGCTTCGAACCCATTGCCTGGACGTTGAGCGAGATTGAGGATGGTGGCATGCGTAATCTGCATCCGTGAATGAAGGTCCTCCGGTTCAGCCACGATAATCCTGTGATACGTGTCCTCGGTCCAGTTGACGAACCCCTCGGGAGGCTTCTTCCGCGTCACCTTCTTGCGTTTCTTCGGATCGTCGCCCGCCTTCGCCAAGGCGCGTTCGTTCTCGATGACGTGCTCGGGTGCCTGGACCACGACGAAGCCCTGCGTGTCGTAGCCGGCCCGGCCGGCCCGGCCCGCGATCTGATGAAATTCGCGCGATTTGAGGCGACGCACCTTGGACCCGTCGAATTTGGTCAACCCGGTGAACAAGACGGTGCGGATGGGCACATTGATGCCGACGCCCAGCGTGTCAGTGCCGCAGATCACCTTCAATAGGCCCTCCTGCGCCAGTTGTTCCACGAGGCGCCGGTATTTGGGGAGCATCCCCGCATGATGCACCCCGATGCCTCGCCGCACTAGGCCAGAGAGGATCTTGCCGAACCCCGGGCCGAACCTGAACGCACCGATCTCTTCGGCGAGACGTTCGGCGTCGTGTTTGGTGATGAAATTGACGCTGAGCAGTGACTGGGCTCGCTCCAATGCGTCCGCCTGCGTGAAGTGGACGATATAGACCGGCGCCTTCATCTCCTGCACCAAGTCGATGACGCGCTCCTGCAACGGGGTCATCGACCATTCGAAGCTGAGCGGCACGGGGCGCACCGCGTCGTCGATGAGGACGGTGTCGCGCCCGGTGGAATGCGTGAGTCCATCAGAGAGGCGGGTCACGTCGCCAAGTGTGGCGCTCATGAGCAGGAACTGGGCTTGTGGCAATTCCAGCAGGGGAACCTGCCAGGCCCATCCGCGGTCCGGCTCGGAGTAGAAGTGGAACTCGTCGGCGATCACGAGACCGATGTCGGCCTGCCCACCCTCGCGTAGCGCGATGTTGGCCAACACCTCAGCGGTGCAGCAGATGATGGGCGCGTCCGCGTTGACGGAGGCGTCGCCGGTGACCATGCCGACGTTCTCGGCCCCGAAGACCTGGCACAAGGCGAAGAACTTCTCGCTGACCAGGGCCTTGATGGGGGCGGTGTAGAAACTGACCCGGTCGGTGGCCAGCGCGGCGAAATGGCCGGCCAGCGCCACCAACGACTTTCCCGAACCGGTGGGTGTGGCGAGGATGAGGTTGTTACCGCTGAACAATTCGATGGCGGCCTCATCCTGATGGGGATACAGGGAGATGCCCTGTGCCTCGGCCCAGGCCGTGAAGTGTTCGTACAGCGAGTCCTCGTCGCCCCCGACGCGATCGGTGAGTTTCGGTGAGGACGGCATGGCGCAACCTTAGCGCTGTTGCGTCATGGGCCGATGCGGTGGAGCGTCACCTGCGACTGGTTGAGCAGCCGATAGGCGGGTCCAGTGATGCCAACCCCAGAGTCGATGAACAGCGTGGCGTCCCCGTTGCGGTAGAAGCCCTTGCTGACTCGGGGAAGGTAGTGGTCGCCGGGCTGATACAACGCGCCGATGAGCGGCAGCCTTACCTGTCCGCCGTGGGTGTGGCCGCAGATGGCGTAGTCGACGCCGTGGGAGCCGAGTTCCGGCAAAATTTCGGGCGAGTGGGTGAGGACGAAACGAAATCCGTCTTCCGGTGCGGCTTCAACGGCTTTGCCGATGTTTCCGTAGCCGCTGAAGTAGTCGTCGACACCCACCAGCGTCAAGGACCCCCATTCTCCCGTGACGTTGATGTGTTCATCGCGCAACGTGGTGACTCCGTGCCGGTGAAGCAGATCCAGGAGTTGGGTATGTTCTGCCGCCCAGTGGTCGTGGTTGCCGTCGACGGAATAGATCGGAACCCCGATTCCAGCCAGCCCCTCAATGAGTTGCTCGACGCGGTCTAGGTTCTCGTTATAGGTATCGATCAGGTCGCCGGTGAGCGCGATGAAATGCGGATTGGCACTGGCCACTAAATGGATCACCTCGTCGACCTGGGCGGCGCGAGGAAGGTTGTGAAAATCGGTCACCTGGACGACGCGCAGTTCGCCGTCGAGTTCGGAGGTCACGAATCGTGCCTCGTTAAGTCGCGTGTGCTCGACCTCCCACTTGGCCCGGGCATAGGTGGCCACACCGAGCAGAAGAAGCGTGGCGACCATGATGATCGCCACGCGTCCCCAGTGCTTCCTCAGTATCCGGATCAAGCTCACGCCGCCCGGTTGAGTGCGCTCAAGATTGCCTTCATCGAGGCCGAAGTGATGGACGGATCGACGCCGACACCCCACAGTACCTGCGCGTCGTCGCCGTCGCCGATCTCACATTCGACATAGGCCGCGGCCTGCGCGTCGCCGCCGGTGTCCATGGCGTGCTCGGCGTAGTCGAGCACCCGGACCCTGGCGCCGGCCTGGCTGAGCGCGTCGACGAACGCGGACACGGGCCCGTTACCCTCGCCCGTGAGTTCCACGTCTCGCCCGGCGGTGTCGTTGACCACCGCGGTCACCTGGAAATGCCCGTTGCTGGACGTCGACCCGGCGTGCGTGAGCGCCCACGGCTCCACCGTGAGGTATTCCTCCTTGAAGATGTCGTAGATCTGTTGCGGAGTGACCTCGCCGCCCTCGGAGTCGGTGTGCTGCTGCACGACGCGAGAGAATTCGATCTGCAAGCGGCGCGGCAGGTCCAGCTTGAACTCGTTCTTCATGAGATAGGCCATGCCGCCCTTGCCGGACTGCGAGTTGACCCGGATGACGGCCTCATACGTGCGGCCGACATCGTGTGGGTCGATCGGCAGGTACGGGGCCTCCCAATCCAGTTCGCCGACGGACGTGCCAGCAGCGGTGGCCTGATCCTCCAGGTACTCCAGGCCTTTCTTGATGGCGTCTTGGTGGGAGCCGGAGAAGGCGGTGTAGACCAGATCGCCGGCGTAGGGGTGGCGCGGGTGCACCGGCAGCCCGGTGCAGTATTCGACGGTGCGGCGCACGTGGTCGATGTCGCTGAGATCGACCTGCGGGTCGACGCCCTGGGTGTACAGGTTCAGGGCCAGCGTCACCAGGTCCACGTTACCGGTGCGTTCGCCATGGCCGAACAGGCAGCCTTCCACTCGATCGGCGCCGGCCATCTGCCCCAACTCGGCGGCTGCCACGGCGGTGCCCCGGTCGTTGTGTGGGTGCAAGGACACGGCGACGTGGTCGCGGTTTTTGACGTGGCGGCAGAAGTACTCGATCTGGTCCGCGTAGGTGTTGGGTGTGGAACGCTCCACCGTGGCGGGCAGGTTGAAGATGATCTCTCGGCCCGGCCCTGGCTGCCACACGTCTCCGACAGCGTTGCACACCTCGACGGCGAACTCGGTGGGCGTCTGGGTGAAGATCTCGGGCGAGTACTCGTAGCCGAATTCGACATCACGCAGATACTGATCGGCGTACTTGATCACCAGTTCGGTGCCACGCACGGCCATGTCGATGCACTGCTGCTCGGTGATGCGGAAGACGACCTCGCGAAACAGCTTGGCCGTCGCGTTGTACATGTGGATGGTGGCTCGCTTTGCGCCGATCAGCGACTCGGCGGTCCGCGAGATCAGGTCTTCGCGGGCCTGGGTCAGCACGGAGATGGTCACGTCGTCGGGCACCTTGTCGCCCTCGATGAGCTGGCGGACGAAGTCGAAGTCCGTCTGGGACGCCGAGGGGAAGCCAACCTCGATCTCCTTGTAGCCGAGGGAGACGAGCAACTCGAACATGCGCATCTTGCGCGACGGGGTCATGGGGTCGATGAGGGCCTGGTTGCCGTCGCGCAGATCGGTCGACAGCCAGCGGGGTGCTTGTTCGATGCGTTTATTGGGCCAGGTGCGGTCCGGCACCTCCACCGGGCGGAAGGGGGTGTACCGGTGAACCGGCATCGGCGTCGGCTGCTGCACGGGCGCAGGCTGGGGGCGGGTGTTGAACTGAGTCATGATCTTTCCCTTGGTAGGTGAATCTCGCCAGCACGCAACAAACACCGCAGCGAGGGTATCTGGCTCAGTGGGACTGGGCCTCGCTGCGGCAACCAAGGAGCAGGTAATGGCTCGCCACGAGGGTCACT
>JBHADA010000039.1:0-13131 GCA_041854805.1 Arachnia sp. | reverse complement strand
GGGGTGCGACCCGCTAAGAGTGGTCAAGCGGGCCGTGAAAGCGATGGAGCGAGACGACTTCTCTTGGTGCTTCTGCCTCGTTGACGTGGATCAGCATGCAATGCTTCAGGAGGCGATCACTTTGGCTAAGGAGAGTGGTGTTGAACTAATCGTGAGCACCCCCAGTTTCGAGGTCTGGTTGGCATGGCATTTCGAGTCAATAGAGCGGCACGTGACTACGGCGGAGTTGGCCAGGCTGCTGGGGGACAAGGGTGGAGTCGATGGGAAAGGATTGACTCGCAGTTTTCCTGTAGATGCACACTGCTCGGCGGCCCAGCGCGCCTTAGCGAACCAAGTCGTCGCCAACGAGGTCGGCCCCAACCCCTCGACTGCAATGCCGCTGGTCCTTAGACGCTTTGGGGTTGTTGGTTTGAGACCAGCGCTGGACCCTGTCGGGCAACGGTCCAATGCGCTACCGGTGAGCGCAATGGCCCGTGCCTTCGGCAGGTACCACGGCACCGACGTGTCGAGTCGCTGGCTCATGTCCTAAGCTATAGGCCCCGATCGTTCTCCCGCTGAGACGTTTGCAGCGTCTTGCCCCGGACATTTGCAGCGCCACGGCGTGAACCGCGCTGTCGCCGGGCGGCGGCTCGGCGGCAGCTTTGCGGAGCCATCACGGCATGTTCAGTGGTCTTGCGCGCCGTAGATCCGGATCGAGATCAGCAGCGAGGCCGCGTACGCCAGGAGGGCGGCCACGATCATCATCCAGGGTGCGACGTTGGCTGCGGCCTCGACGACCGCGCGCGCGAGGTCCGGGGCAAGCCCCATCAGCCCCCGGACCCCAAACAACGCGCCAAACCAGATGCCGACGAACACCAGCATCCCGACCTGCGTGCCGAACCGCAGCGCGAGCGGGAGCAGCAGCGCCAGCGCGAACACGACCCCCGCGAGGATGATCCCGGTCAGGCTCGCCATCGCGCCGTCGACCGGCAGTCCCCGCAGGCGCGCGATCAGGAGAGATAGGCCGGAGCCGATGATGGCGAACGCGACGATCAGTGCCAGCGCGATCAGGTAGTGCGAGATCATCACCGTGGCGCGCCGCAGCGGCAGGGTGTCGTAGGCGAGGCCGGCGGTGCCGAGCTGGAACGACATCAAGGCCAACATCATTGGCATGCTTACCAGTATGGGCAGCGCCTCCGCCGGGGTGCCCACCCAGGCAATGAAGAGCCACACCACCCCAAGCCCCACGGCGATAGCCGAGTAGGAGAGGGCGTTGTAGGCATCGATCCGAAGCATGGCGGCCAACTCCCGCATGTCACTTTCCCTTCGCTAGATGGACGAACAGGTCTTCAAGACTTGGCGTCTCCGCCACTGCCTTGGGGCCGCAGAGGGCTAGATCCTGGGCGGCGACGACGCCTTCCCAGCCGACCGAGTGCTCGCGCAGGCCCCAGACCCGGGGGCGCAACTGAGCGGTCAGGTCCGAGGCCGTGCCACGCACGAGCGACCAGCTTTCCAGCAGGTCGTCGCGGGGGCCGGACGCGATGACCGCGCCGTCGGCGAGCAGCGTTACCAGGTCCGCGATCCGGTCCAGATCGGCCGTGTAATGGGTGGAGAACAAGATGGCGTGGCGCTCATCGGTCATGAACTCGGCCAGCCGGTCTAGCAGGTCGGCGCGGGCCAGTGGGTCCAGGCCGCTGGTGGGCTCGTCGAGGACCAGCAGTTCGGCGTCGTAGGCCAAGGCGACGGCGATCTGGAGCTTCATGGCCATGCCGCGCGAGCATTCCTTGATCGTGGTATGAGGTAGGACCCCGGCCCAGCCCAGTAGCTCCGCGAACCGGTCGCGGTCCCAGGTGGGGTAGAACGGCGAGAGGAGTCGCTCTAGGTCGAGGGCGCGCCAGGCCGGGGTCCAACAGGGCCGGTCTAGGACGACGCCGACGCGGGTCTTGTCGATGGTGGCGGCCTCGCCTTCGTCGATCCTGATGGCGCCAAGTGCGGCCTTGATGGCGGTGGTCTTGCCGGCGCCGTTGGCGCCGATCAACCCCATGACGTAGCCGCGGGGGACGGCCAGGTCGATCGGGCCGAGGGTGAAGTCGCGGTAGCGTTTCACGGCACCGCGCAGTTCGAATGGGTGCTCAGGCATGGCGATCCTCCTGGTTGAGGGTGAGTTCGAGGATTGAGCGCAGCTCGTCGTCGTCGATGGCCGCTAGGCGAGCGGCGGAGACGCCGGCGGCGAAGTGGGTCTCGATCTCCCGAAGCACCTGCTCGCGCACGAGCTTGGTGTCGCGGGGGAGCACGTAGTAGCCCTTGCCGGGCACGTTGGCCACTAGGCCGCTGGCCACGAGCTCGGCGTACGCGCGGGTGGTGGTAATCACAGAGACCCGCAGGTCTCGCGCCAGAGCGCGGATGGACGGCAGGGTTTCGTCCTCGGTCAGCTCGCCGCGCAGGATGGCGGCCCGGATCTGGTCCTCGATCTGGGCGTAGATGGGCTGGCCTGAGGTGTTTGACAAGACGATGTCCACGCTCACTCCTATCTGTATATAGGCAGCATATACAGTAGATGCGCTTTGGGCAAGTGGAGGTGCTTCGATGGGGCTGACGCGTCTCGGCTAGGTTGGCCGCATGCTCACCCCTGCCCAGCTCACCGCCGAGTTTCCCAACCTGCCTCATGGCGCCAGAGTCCAAGCCGTGGTCCGCTGGGCCCTCGAGCATCACGAGGACCCGGCGCTGCCCGCCGCTTTAGACGAGGTGGAAGCCGCGTCGGCCTATCACGCCCGCATGGTGGTGGAGGCCGCCCGCGCGCTGGGCGATCTGCCGAGGCTGCGGCGGCTCGCCGCCCATCCCAGCGCGGCCGTGCGGATCCGCGCCTGGGAGCTCCTACCGTTAGACGATGCCACCCCCGAGCGCTATCTCACGATGCCCTTGTCGGAACGGCGACGTCTGACCGCTCGGCTCGCGCGGGAGCAGCGACCGGATCTCACGGCTCGCCTACTGAAGCTGGATCTGAGCGACACGGAACGGGCGCGACTGCTCGTCGGGGCCGCGCCCGACGAGGTGGCGGCCCACCTGCCCGACCTATCGGATCTGGTTGGCAAAGTGGCGCGCCTGGCGCGCAGTTGCCCAGAGCAGGTCTTGGCGGAGCTGCGCCGCCGGATTGAGGCGGCGGCTCCAGCGGTGCGTGACGCCGGGTGGGAATGGGCCTCCCCGGCCCTGAAGCATCTGGTGTCACACGATCCCGACGAGGTGCTGCGGCTCCTGGCCGACCATGGCCCCAGCCGCGTGATCCCACCCGGCCTGACGCCACACCTCGGGCGCCTACTGCGTCACGATCCAGAAGCCACCGTCGCCCTGCTGGTCAGAGCCCCCTTTGCCGGATTCCGCGCGGGTAGCCGCGGAAGGCAATTGGTGCGCAACCTGCGTCGCGCCCTGCCGCAGGTCAGCCACGACGTGAGGGTCACCTTCGCCCGGGCCTATGCGCACCTCGACCAGGAGTTCGCGGCCATCCTTGAGGCACTGCCGCCCAGCGAGCGGGCCGCGCTGTTTCGGGACGCGTTGGCGGGCATCGGCACCGCGACGCGCGTTTGGAGCGATCGGCTGCTCAGCGCGCTGCCCCGCCAGGTGCGCGAGGCCGAGGCGCGCCGGATGGCCGCACTGCCAAGCCAGGCAGCCCCGATGCGGCAACTGGAATTGGCGGCCTACCTCCATCCCGAGGAGGCGCGAGCGATCGCCGCGCCGCGCCGTCGCGCCACCGACGCCGAGGAACGCGCCGCCGCTCTGGCGGCCTTGGTGGCCTCGGCCGGCCGCAGCAGAGAGGATCAAGAGGTCTCCCGAGCGTTGGCGCTGTGTGACGAGATCGGTCGCGAGCAGGACCCGGTGAAGCTGGCAGTGGTGGAGGAGATCTCGAATATCCCCGTCGCCGTCCTGGCCAGGCAGGACCTGGCTCCCCTGGAGCGACTCACCCGAGCCTGTCTGGATGCCCGCGACACGTCTTGGGGCACGCTGGCAGCGTTGCAGCGAATCGCGTGGGCGCTGCTTCACCATGCCGCGGCGGCGTGCCGCGTCGACGAGCGGGCAGCGTCGCTGCTCGAGGCCTTGGCGAAGGACGCCCAGTACCACTGTGTCCCGTGGCGGCTCCAGCTCAATCGCGCCGCGGCCTCCGCGTTGCTGACCGCAGTGGAGCCGCAGCTCGTGGCGGCGAGCCAGCGCGACGACTACACCCTGCTGGTCCTGCTCTCCAGTGCGCTGGGCCGTGCGGGCTGGGGGCAGCCGGTGCTGGATCGGGTGGCCGAGTTGGGGCTCAGTGCCCCCACGCACGGCAACGCCATCCGCGCCGCCCGGGTGTGGCTAGCCGACCCGGCCACCCGTGCCCTGCGCGTCGGGCAACTCGTGGAGCGGGACCGTTCCTTCGCCACGGTGGATGTGGTGGCACGGGCCATCTGCCTGAAACGCCAAGACCTGGTTGAGGTGTTCTTGGGGCCAGCGACGGGACGCTTCAGGCGCGGTAGATCACGTTGGTTGCCCGTCCTGGACGGGCCCTTCGGGGGCTGGTTGCCCGAGCACGTGCAGGCCTATGGGAAGCTGCTGAGCGCCAAGCTCGTCAAGTCCTCGACGCCGGGGCACGAGCGTCGCCGCATCCTGCTCACGCTGGCCAAGCTGCCAGGTGCCACGGTGGAGCAGATCGCGGCGCAACTCGCCTCGAAACTCGTGCCGGTCCGCGAGGGCGCGCTCGAGGCGTTGGCCTACGTCGAGGAACCGGAAGCCGCGCTGGCTCGTCTGGTGGCCCATGCCAACACGGACCACGCGCACATCGCCATGTATGCCGCACGACGCGTCGTCTTGCGGATCGCGCCAGTCCAGGCGGCGGCGCTGCTCGCGCCGGTGCTTCGGCAGCCGTCGAGGCTCACGGCACGAAAGGAGGCCTTGCGTCTGCTCGGTCTGCTCCGGGTGCCCGAGTCCTTGCCGGTGATCGCGGAGGCCGGATTGGATCCGCGACAGAACTTGGATCTGAGGATCGCGGCGGGGCGCGCCCTGCTGGACTTCCTGCACGACGAGCGGGCCTGGGAGGTATTGACGCAACTGGCCAGAGGCGGCCGCGACGAGGCCATCGCGCTGGCCCGCACGAGCCCGAGGCAGCTTGCGGTCAGGCATCGCGCCCGATACGCGAAGATCATCGCCTCGGCCAGAGCGGAACCTGAGGTGCTGGCGCACCTGAGCTCCTGGGTGCGGTACGTGCCGATGGCCGCGTTCCGCGCACCAGTGCTCGACGATGTCACCGCGGTCGGTGACGGGGCCGCCGCCACCTTGGCCAGTTGTGCGCTGGCCGGTGGCGACTGGTCGATCATCTTCGAGGTGGTTGGCGAGCTGCTGCGCCGATCCCGCAGCCCAGAGGAGCCAAACGCGCAAGACGAGCTAGACCTGCCCCACGCTCGACGGCTGCGGGTCTTGGTCGACGAGCTGACCTCGGGCTCTTGGGCGGAGGCCCGCTGGCACCGAGAGAATCTCCGCGTCGTCGCCGGGATGCTGGGTGAGGCTCCGGACGTGATCGAGCTGACCTGGGAAGTGCTGTTGGAGGCGGTGGATTGGGTAGACCCAATGCCTGATCTGATGGGAGTAGCCGAAACGCTGCACGATGTCAGCCAAGCCCACCAACTGCACCTGGAAGTATGGCGGGCGCTGGCGCGGGCCGCCGACGAGAACCAATGTCCCGGCCTGAGTATCGAGGATCTTGACGAACTGATCACCATGGACGGTCCCGGCGCCGCAGCGGTCGCGCTGGCAGGCGTGACCCAGCAGGGGGCCCGGCTCGGCTGGCCAGAGAGTTGGCGTGCGCGGCTCCGCACGCTGCGGAAACACCCCATCGCGGCCATCGCTGGTGCCGCCGTTCGGACCAGCACAACGGAGTGATGCTGAGTGGCGTCGGGGGATTCCCCTCCCAAGAAGAACCTGCCGGTCGAGCGCCGTGAGTCCACATCGGGTTCACGGCGGCCCGAGCCCAACGGTTCGGGACGGCAGGTGAGCACGGCGGCTCGTCGTTCCTTGTTCCTGAAAGCGCTCTCACCCTAGAATGCAGCCTGCGGTGGGGGCCCGCCCAGGAAGATCTGAAGGGGGGCTCAACCGAAGGAGTTTTCGTGTCTAGCCCGATTTCTCGACGCCGCCTTGGCCTGCTGTCCGTCGTCGGTGCGGGCGCCCTAGCCGTTGGGCCCATGCTGCCTGCCGCCGCCGATGCCGACCAACTCACCTCCCGGTATTCGCCGGCTTTCCGGCTGCGGTCCCTCTCGGCCGACGCCATCAAACCCGTCGCCAAGCCCAGCCCGTCAGCTCCCTACGTCGACCCGGCGTACTCGACGGCGGTCTACCGCGCCACCAACGCCAGCGACGGGTCGGGCGGGCGGATGCGTCACAACTACTCCAGGCGGCAGGCGTTCAACGCGGATCGCTCCTGTTACCTGGCGATGGACGCGGCTGGATACTGGCACCTGTACGACGGCCGCACCCTCAAGCGAATCAAGACGCTGGCCGGGCTCGCGGGTGACTGCGAGCCGCTGTGGCACGCGAGCGACCCGTCCGTGATCTACCACACCAGCCCGAATGGCGGCCTAGTGTGGTGGCGGTTCAACGTCAACACTGGCAAGCGTGAGGTGCTCTTCGACTTCACCGGCAAGACCCCTTGGCCGCAGGCCAAGTCGTTCTGGACCAAGAGCGAGGGCACCATGTCCGCCGACGGGCTCTACCTCGCGCTCATGGCCACCACCTACGACGAGGCTAGCCAAACCAGCAAGATCTACGGCCTGGTCACGCTGGACTTGGGCAAGAAGAAGATCGTCGGCACCCTCGATGCCGAGAACTTCCCCACACCCCATGCCTTCCCCGACCACATCAGCACCTCCGCCAGCGGCAAGTTCGCCGTGCCGTCGTGGCTGCGGCTCGATTCGAACGATCCGTCCAAGGGCGGCACCTGGGCGTACTCGCTCGACTTCAAGTCCAAGCGGCAGCTCACGGCAGGCTCCGAGCATTCGGACCTGGCCTTCGGCCCCAACCGGGAGGACTACCTGGTCTACAGCGACTACGGCGCCGGCGCCATCGTCGCGATCGACTTGGTGGACGGGCGCAAGCACTCGCTGCATTCGTTGTACCCGGCGACAGGGGAGTCCTACGCGGTGCACATCAGCGGCCAGTGCTTCGGGCGTCCAGGGTGGGCGGTGATCTCCACCTACGCCGACAGCGCCGACTACGCCCAGACCTGGCCCGCGCCCACCCTGCGTGCGGAGTACCGGAAGGTATGGCTGTTGGAGCTCAAGCCGGGCGGACGCAAGCTCAACGTCGCCCACATCCGGGCCAAGGAGTCGGCTGAGAAGGACTACTTCCTGGAGCCGCAGGCCACCGCCTCACGCGACCTCACCCGGATCATGTTCACCAGCAACCTCGGCGGCGGCCCGGTGGAGAGCTACCTGGTGGCCCTCCCGAAGACGGCCCTGGGGTAACGACGGGGCGGGCCCTGGTATCGAGATCGTCTCGTTCACGCCCAAGCATGCGGTCTGCGCGTACTGCCTTCGCGAGATATGGCCGAGAGAGCGGGCAGCCTGCGAAGTTGAACTCCGGGGACTGCATCGCCTATGCCTTGGCGGTTGAGACGGGTGGGCCTTTGCTATACAAGGGCAACGACTTTGTTCATACCGATGTCCGACGGGTCGACTAGTCGTGACGGTCGGGGAGTGGGTGGGGCTTGCGCTGTGCCTGACCTCGGCTCACCCCGACGATGGTTCCGGCGACGATGAGCGTGCCGCCCAGCAGCAGCCTCGGCGTGGCCTCCTCTCCGCCGAGGGTGACCGCGAACGTCGATGCGAAGACCGGCTCCAGCGTCATCAGGAGCGCGACGCGGGTTGGGGGCACGTGCTGCTGTGCCCAGGTCTGGGCCAGCAGTGTCACCAGCCCGGCGGCGATGGCGGTGTAGGCGATCGCGGCCCACACGTTCACCGCCGACGGCACCGGGTAGCCTCCTGGCGCGCCCAGGGCCGCGCAGATCACCGCCAGCGCGATGAGCTGCACCACCGACAGCGACAGCGCGTCGGCGGCCTGGGCCCACCGGTCCAGCAGGATGATGTGCAGCGAGAACAGCACCGCTCCGGCCAGGGTTAACGCCTCGCCCAGCCCGTTGCCGTCGAACCCGTTGAGGCCTAGGACCGCGAGCCCGGCGATGGCCAGCGTCACCGCCACCCACGTCGCCGGACGCAGCCGGGCGCCGAACCCGAGCCACAGGATCAGCGGGGTCAAGATCACGTAGGTGCCGGTGATGAATCCCGACACCGAGGCGGAGGTGTACAACAGGCCGACCGTTTGGGTGATCTGTGCGGCGGCGAAGACCGTGCCCAGCGCCAGGCCCACGGCCCACTGGCGACGGGTGAGGCGCCGCAGGCGGCGCCAGCAGAAGGCGACGGCGGTGACCGCGGCGATGGTGAACCGGACGGCGAGGAAGTCCACCGGGTCGATGGCGCCGACGGCGTCCTTAATGACGAAGAACGTCGAGCCCCAGATTGCGGTGATCCCGATCAGGGCCAATGTGGCCAGACGAGTGGTGCGCGTGGCGCTCATCGGCTAAGCCCCAGCGCCTGTGCGGCGCCCGGTAACTCTGATTGGGCGGTTGGTAATTCCCGTAAACGCTCGCCGACCACCCGCTTTGTCACCGTTGCAACCTCCAATCCCAAGACGACGCTGGTCATGGTAGTGGTCGTCAACTCGCCACCTACTCGGGGTATCGACTGCTCCGGGCAGGCCTATGCAGAACGGATGTCAACAAGGTCCTCGAGGCCCGCGAAGTCATCGGGGTTGCGGGTGTAGAGACAGGCCTGATGAGCGTGCGCCGTTGCGGCGATAAGGAGATCCATCACTCGCCTGCGCGGTTGGCGGCCAGCTTCTACGACGGCTGCGGCTAACTGGCCGTAGCTGACTGAAACCGCATCGTCGACGGGTAGGGCAACGAAGTGCCTTTGGATGACACTCAAGCGGCGAAGTCTCTCTGCGCGCACTGCGGCGTTCTTCGTTACAAGAAGCCCGAAGTGGAGTTCTGCCAGCGTGACCGTGCTGATGGCGAGAACTCCAGGGATTGGTGCCACATCGGAAGCTATGACAATGCTCGTGTCAAGAATGGCCCGGTCCTGTCCGCCCGGCATGGAGGTCAACGCTGGCTCCATGGATCGCGGAGTTCCTCGTCCAACAACTGTCGGTCGCGGGTCAGGTCAGGATCATCCGGGCCGTTGAAGAGCTCAGAGATCTCGTTCCAGGTGCGCCAGGCCGTGGCTTCGGTGGGGACGAGCCGGGCGCTCGGTCGTCCGGACACCGTGATCGTGATCTCCTCCCCGGCCTGCGCACGACGCACCAGGCCCGAGGCGTCCTGGCGTAGCTCTCGCAAACCAACAGTTGTCACGACCGACATAGTAGCACTTGTGCTACCAGCGCGGCCGGTGAATCTTAGCCACCCCGCCCGACCAGCAGAAGACGACTTAGCCGCGGTTCGATCGCCTCAGCCATCAGCGGCAGTTCTTGCTCGGAGACATGGTTGGCGCGTGCCGTCGCCTGCCACCCAGACAACCTGCCCGCGATCGCCGTGATGCGTTCATGGGCATTCGAGGCGTCGAGTCCGCAGGCATCGGCGAACGCGGTCAGGGCGTCGGCCTCGCTGGGGAACGTGTCTGCCCCGAGGATCGACGTGGCCCGCGCGCGGTTCAGGTCCGGGTTGGGGTTGACGTCGAAGGCCGGGCTCAGCCGCCAAGCGTTGCCGCTGCCCAGCAGCCCAAGGTTGCGCAGGTGGTCGTCGGTGTTACCGAGCGCTACGTTGGCCACGGTGCGATCGAATAGGTCCGCGAGGTCTTGCTTGGGGCTTGCCGAGAGGTCCCTTAGCGCGTCGGCGACATCGAGGTAGTCCCGCTGCTGCCCATCGACGGCTTCGACGGCCGACAGCGCGCTCAGGTAGGCGCGGCGTGTGCCGTCTGCCCTGCGGTCGAAGCGTCGCAACAGCAGCACCGTTCGGTCCCCAACTCGCAGCAGTCGGCGCTTAGGGGTGGCTACGCCGATGGCGTCAAGCAGGTCCAGGGCAGTCGCCTCCCAAGCCATCACGTCCCACTCGTCCGCGGAGTGTGGAAACTTCGCCAGCGCCAGCCGGCCATCGTCGAGCAGGACCGATGCCTTGGGGCGAGCCCCGCCTAGCCCCGTGGTGCCGGTGTCCAAGAGGCGTTTGAGCGCGTTGCGCGGCTCGTGCTCGCGATCCAGTTCGTCGCTGGCGCGCAGCAACTCGGGTAGCGCAACGAGCCTGGGTACCTTCGCGGGCGGGCCGAGGAAGGCGTCGTCGCCGACGAGCTTGAACCGCAATGCCCCTTGCCGGGTGTCGTCGCTGACGCCAAGCAGGAAATCAAGTTCGTCCAAGGTGCGCGGCGCGCGGCCCTGCTCCCGTGCGGCTGTGCGTTCTGCTTTCAGGATCAGGTTTCGGCCCCACCGGTCAGGGGCGGCATCGGCGAAGGCAGGCAGTAGGCGAGGCAGATGCTGAGCCCCGGCGACGAGGTGCAGAGCCGGGTCGATGTTGCGGCCTCCCGCCGCCAGATAGCTAGGGCTGTAGAGGAAGGTGGTGCTCAGCCGGCCCCGGCTGCGCGTGAAATGGGCCTCGCCCACCAGGCGAGGCAGGGCCTCGTCCTGGTAGACCTCGACGCTGGTCACCGGACGCGCTTTCGGTTCAGCTCGCCAGCCCGAAGCCGCCCAAGGTCGCTGTTGAGCGGGTCGAGCGTGTCGACCATCTGGTCCAGCAGCCCCAAGGCGCGCAGCACCTGCGCCACGTTGCGGAAACCGACGCTGGCGTCGCCCTGCTCGATCTTGCGGAGGGTGTCGCGCGTGATGTCGGCACGCTCGGCCACCTGCTGGGCGGTGAGCCCGAGCACCATCCGCCAGCCGCGCACGTGCCTGCCGAAGTCGGCCAGTTGGCGATCGATTCGATACCCAGCCATGTCCCTCCTAAGACGATGCTACTCGCCATTGTATGTGTTAACGGCGCCTTTGCTCGCCCGAATCACTGACACGGGCTCCGGGCCGTCGCGCCCACGGGCTGGTCAGACGTGTGGGAGACGCCGGTCTGGGCGAGTTCACTGGTGCCGACAACCCGCCACTGCCAATGTAGCGCCGCGCCACTGCAGAACTGCGATCAAGACGCTGCAGAACTGCGATTAAGGCGCTGCAGAACTACGATCAGAGCGCTGCAGAACTACGACACGATGGTTAGCATGGCGGTATGGAACTGAGACCCCGACACCTGGCGACCATTGCCGACGAGGTCATCGACACCTTCCCCGCGTTGCTGCTCCTCGGGGCTCGGCAAGTCGGAAAGTCCACACTGACCAGGCTGTTGAACCTGCCCAAGGCGCGCTTCGCAACGCTCGACGACGCGGTAACCCGCGCTATGGCCGCCGAGGATCCCGTCGGATTCATCGCGAGCGCAGGCGATGACACACTCGTCATCGACGAATTGCAGCGTCGCCCCGAGCTTCTTCTAGAGATCAAGGCGAGCATTGATCGGGATCGTCGCCCCGGCCGGTTCGTGCTCACCGGCTCTGCCGACTTGCTGCGCCTAGAGCGCACCCCAGACTCCTTGGCCGGTCGAGCCATCCTGGTTAGCGTCGAGGGTTTCTCTCAGGGCGAGCTGCGGGGGCGTCTCGATGACTTCATCGCCTACCTCAACTCTGGCGTCGAATATCGTCATGAGTCGGCAATGGCGCGGCAGGACTATGCCGAAATCCTCATCCGGGGCGGGTTCCCAGAGGTTCAGGAACTCGGCGCGAGGGCCCGCCGGCTGTGGTTTAACTCATACCTGGAACAGGCCGTGCAGCGCGACGCGCGCGACGCGTTAGCCACAAACCAGCCCGAACGCCTAACCGATCTGCTGCACGTCCTAGCGGCCAGCCAAGGCGGAGAGCTGGTTAAGGCACACCTGGCTGAAAGAGCTCAACTGCCTGCGTCGACGGTGACCACCTACCTTGACACCCTCGCGCATCTCTACCTCACCTATGTGTTGCGTCCCTGGACCAACAACTCACTCAAGCGTGTTACCGGCAAGCCCAAAGCGGGCATTCGCGATGCCGGATTAGCCGCCCACCTGCTTTCAACCACGCCCGAACGACTCTCCCGGCTCGACAGTCCACACTTCGGTGGGCTGCTGGAGAGCCTCGTGGCGACGGAGCTGATTAAGCAGCAGGGGTGGTCGGAAGTCCAGTACAGCCTCTATCACTACCGAGACTCGATGGGTGGCGAGGTCGACCTGATTATCCAGCTTGATGACGGCGACATTTGGGGCATCGAGGTCAAGGCTTCGCAGACGCTGCGCGCCGACTCCTTCAAGCACCTCAAGAAGCTTCAAGAACGCATCGGTGATCGGTTTCGGGGTGGGGTCGTGCTGAGCCTGCATCCGACGACGGTGCGTATGGGTCCCGGCCTTTGGGGCATGCCGGTGGCCGCGTTGTGGGAGCATCCGCTTGGCCCGTGCTAGTCCCTTCGGCTGCTGATCCCGGCTCCCAAGTCAGGATCCGATGGGCACCGCCCACTCGGTGCCCTTGACCACACCGCCTGGGAGGGGCCTCTTTCTTTTCGGGGTGCGATTTGAAGCCGTATCTGTCCTGGGACGAGCACCTGCTCGACGCCAGGTCGATCCGATACCCAGTCATGCCTCTCCTAAGGCGATGGCGGTCGCCATTGTATGCGTTAAGGAGGGCGATGTTCGCCGGAGGCGTGGGCGTGCGCTACGCCGGGTAGGGACGCCTCATTCCTGCGCTGCGCCGTCGTCATCCAACGGCGGGCAGTCGAACCCCGCCTCCCGCGCCCGTCGCGCCCACTCGTGGGCCTCCGCGGCGGGCAAATCGCCGAGGTGGGCCAGGGCGCACATCGCTCGGGGGTTCCCGTGTGTGGCGGCTTTGGTCCACCAGTGGATGGCTTGGTTGGTGTTGCCCTGCTCGTGGTAGAGGAGGCCGAGGTTGTACATGGCCTCGGGAAGGTCGTGGTCGCTGGCTTTTTTGTACCAGCAGATGGCTTGCTTGGTCTCGCCTCGCTCATAGCAGAGAACGCCGAGGTTGTACATGGCGTCGGGGTGGTCGTGGTCGGCGGCCTTGGTCCACCAACCGATGGCTT
>JBHADA010000038.1:0-4248 GCA_041854805.1 Arachnia sp. | reverse complement strand
GACGACGAAGTCGGTGCGCTGAAGTACTTGTTTGCGTCGGAGGACGTCATCGGAGCGGCGCGACTGATCCTCCGTGACGGATACTTCGACAACGAAGTCCCGATTGTGACGTCGGCATCGGACTCCGGGAGTGGTTCTCCATACACCGTGTTGGAAGGCAACCGTCGAGTCAGCGCGCTCAAGGCGCTTCGGGACCCGACGATCGTGCCCGGCCATGAGGCAGAGATTCGATCCCTGCTGAAGCGGTACGCAGTGGAGGCGGAGAATCTTCCGGAACGGATTCGTGTGATCGTCGCTCCCGACCGAGCGGCAGCGGCACCTCACGTAGCAAGGTTGCATACCGGCATCTCGAAGAGGCGCTGGAGCCGTGATCAGCAGGCCACTTTTTACTATTCGCTCATCGACGAGCAGACCACGGTTGACGATGTGAAGGCACAATACCCAGACGTCGAGGTTGCCAGGTTCATGAAGATGGCCGTGATGCGGCGCTTCCTTAGCGCAGCGCCATTCTCTGACCATACCCTCCGGCAGTACGCCGCAAGTGATGATCTAAAGATGTCGGCCTTCGAGTATGCCTACCGAAACAAGGAGATTGCCTCCGCGATCGGCGTGGAGTTCGACAAGGACGGTATGCTTCTGCCACGGACATCGACGCCCGAAAAGATTGCTGTGAAGTTGACGAGAGAGAAGCTCAGCGCTCTGGAGTATCTCGTCAGCGAGTTTCGTGAGGGCCATCTCAACACTCGCTCACTAGAGTTCAAGAAGAGCAAGGAGGAATATCAGAACTTAGTGAATCTCCTCAACGGCGTCTCGCTTCCTGCTCCGCCGCAATCAGCCCAGCCCAAGCCTCCCGCACAACCAACGCCATCAGGACCATCCCAAGGTGGTCCGTCCAGTGTGCCCGGCGGGCCCGGCACTGATGGGGGTGGAACCGGTCCGACCCCACCTGGCTCACCTGGTGGCACCGGCAGCCGTGGACCCAACCATCCAGACACGAAGGACAAGCTTGACCTGTCGGGGCTTGACTACGACAACGCGCCACTGAATCTCAAGCAGCGATACTTCGAGCTGCGCAAGATCAGCCTCACGGATCTCCCGATCGCGGCCGCGATCCTCATGCGCTCAGTATTGGAGGCGACCATCAAGGTCCATTTCGAGGGCGCCCCAGACTCCGCCACCGGCCAGTTGAACGTTGTATTCAAGCATGTCGTGCAGTCCTACGGACAAGAGAAGTCTCTCAAGTCGACCATTGCCGCTATTCAGTCGGGTAGCGCGCAAAAGCATGGATCGATCCAGTGGTTCAACGTCATCGCGCACAATCCTGATGCTTGGGTGAGTGCGGATGACGTCCGGCAGGCTTGGAAGGTTGTGAACCCGCTGCTTAGGCGTTTGTTGCGCCCGCCATCGCAGGCGTCGTCAGCGACGACTTGATCACCCGCGCGACCGAAGGGGATGCTACGAGCAGCTCTTCCGCCTGTCCCGGATACCTAGCGGAGTAGGTGAGCTCTAGTCGGCACTGGAACTGATCTCGGTACAACTTTTCGATCAGTGGAGCCGCGTCATAGGTTATCAACCAGTGCGCCTCTTCAACTGAGTTGACGATCGTCGAGAGGGCCTTGTGGTCCCGCCCGTCGAAGGCGTTTAAGTAAAGTTGCGAGCCTGCCCGCACGTAGGGCGGGTCGATGTACATAAACGATCGTTCATCGTGAGAGTACTGCTGAATCACGGTCCGGCCATCGAGGTCAGAGACCGTGATGTGATCTGCCAGGTCGCCGATTGCGGTCAACCGCTGAACGAGAGTTTGTCGGTTGAACCGGGCATCAATCTTGTACTTCCCCTCCTGACGCTGCCCACCGATAACACCTGCGTTCAGAATCCCCGAGCGATTAGTTCGGTTCAGGAAAAAGAAGGCAAATCCGAGGCGTAATATATCGCTTTCATCTCGGCTCCGATATATCTCTCGTTGCCTCAGCCACTCGTCAATGGTCAACGGCGTTGACTCGACCAGCTCAACAAAGCTCGCATTGTGGGCAACGACAGACCTCCAAAAGGCATGGACGGCCGGGTCGATGTCATTGATAACCAAGTGCCGGACGATGCCCTCACGAAGTAGTGCGATCCCTGCGCCTGCGCCCCCGGCGTAGGGCTCGATGTATCGGGCTTCTTCGACGCCCAGGGCGGTGATGATGTCAGCAAAGAACCCGGCGAGCGCTGACTTGCCACCTGGGTATCGAAGCGGGGAGAGTGTGCCGTAACGGCGTGATCCAACGACACGCAGGCTGTTATTCATTGGAGTCTTTCCCTCACTCGACGTGCAGCAACTCGGCAGCGAGCAGAACAGAAGCGCGCGTCACCTCGACCGAGAAAGGGGTCGCCGCAGTGCTCACAATCTCGCCATGCGTCGCGACGACGAAGGCGCTCGCGACGCAGAGCACGATCCAACTCTGTTAGGCCCGCGTCAGTTAGATTACCCAGACTCTTCATGTTACGAATAGTACTCGTTACGCGACGAGCTGCGAGTCGCAACGCGGACAGTTCGCCAGGTGTGGATCTTCGGCGGCGCGGCCTTCGCGCTCAGAGCGGAGGGGTCTGGTGCGGGGTTTGGTGACAGTGGGGTTTAGGCGGCGGTTGCCGTCTGGGTCATGATGGTCTCCCATCCTGTGGGGGCCTGGCGGCCAAGACGTGCTTGGCGTCGTCTGCGGCGGTAGGCGCTCGATCCAGGGGAGGATCGCGATCCTCCCCTGGTCCCTCGTGGCCCATGTGCGCCGGTTGAGGACGTTCTTTTGGACAAGAGCTGAAGAAGAATCTCCATCGCCGCGCTCTCCCCGCAAGAGGGGGCAACCCCTCCCCCATTGACCCGACCAGGTTGTGCCAAGCCAGTGCCCTTGCAGTACTTCTGTGAGCGGAACTGGCTGCCCCGGTCCGAATGGACAATGCAACCGGTGACGTTGCCGCGCATGCGCACAGCGTTGTTGAGCGCGTCAACCGCGAGCCAGTGCTTTCAGTTCGCCACCCGATCGAGTAGCCGACGATCCTGTTGGACACGCACGTCCCAGGCGGCGCACAGGTAGAGCTTGCCTTCACCCGTGGCGTGCTCGGTGATATCGGTCGGCCACAACTCGTTGGGCCGGTTCGCGTTGAACTCGCAACGAGTGCGGCCCTTGTCGTCGACGAGGGCGCAGGTCATCATGAACCGCAGACCCAGGGGGTTCTTGCCCCGCTTCTTGCCGAACGCGCTCCACCACCCGTTCTCGGAGGCGAGCTTCCACGCGGTCCGATCTGCCATCGGCTCTCCCGCCACCCGAGCCTCACCAGGAGCCGGTACCCGAACTCAGGGTCATCACGGTGAGCGTCAAAGGGGGCGTTCGCCCGGTACGCCTGGGCGAGTTCGGTGTCCGTGACCGGGTTCTTCAACCACCGGTAGTAGTGCTGGCGACACACGCCGAGCACCCGACACGAGGGCGCAACGGGAATCCCGTCAGCTGCCAGCTCACACACGAGCGGGAATCTTCATTGTGGGAACGATCCCTGGCATCGAGGGCTGCTGGCCCTGAGTAGGACCTCGATATTTCTTGTTCGAGGACCTGGTTGCGGCCCTTGAGGGCACGCAGCTCAGCAGACCCTAGGCACGACCGGGGCATTCGGGTCCTCGGCCTGTTCTGCTATCTGAATCCAGCGGCGCACACGCGACTCGGCAATACCGAAATCCAGGGCAACCCTGACGCACCGGCTCGCCGCTCGTGCGAGCCACCCTCACCACGTCCTCGCGGAACCCCCTAAGGTAAGCCTTCGGCATGATCAACATCCTTCCAGAACGCACCCACGTGCGCTCACATCAGGTGTCACCAATCCATGCACCAGACCCCAACAAGAAGTCCCGGGCCAATGCGGAACAATGACCCGGGACATCACAACGTCGGGGCGACAGGATTTGAACCTGCGACATCCTGCTCCCAAAGCAGGCGCGCTACCAAGCTGCGCTACGCCCCGGTGACCCGGTACGAACCGGGTCGCACACGATCATAGG
This sequence comes from Arachnia sp., assembly GCA_041854805.1. Classification (GTDB taxonomy): domain Bacteria; phylum Actinomycetota; class Actinomycetes; order Propionibacteriales; family Propionibacteriaceae; genus Arachnia. The sequence goes on along the minus strand of JBHADA010000038.1, from coordinate 221 downwards.
CCCCCGTGGCCCCAGGGGTGGAATCGTCTCGGTTCGCCAAGGGGCCGCGGACGCGCTACCATCATGGAGCACTCGCTCGAGTGAGCGTGCGGATGTAGCTCAATGGTAGAGCCTCTGCCTTCCAAGCAGATGGTGCGGGTTCGATTCCCGTCATCCGCTCCAGCGACGAAACGGCCCCACGCCTGAGGACACTCAGGGTGGGGCCGCCCTCATGAGTGCTT
>JBHADA010000037.1:0-82138 GCA_041854805.1 Arachnia sp. | reverse complement strand
GCCACCGTCGTGCCAATGAGCCAAGCCGCCATGTATGGCATGCCGACGGTACAAGTGGCCGCTCGCCACATCGGAATGGTCGACCTGTTGCTCAAAGATGGCGGCCTGAACCGCTCGGAGGGCATCTATCAGGCCTATTCCGGGCTCTTCGCATCCAGCGCTTTGGTGCAGGAAGCGGCGGGCTGGCCCGATGTGACGCTGTACGCCGCGTACTTCGGGGCCGTGGGTGCAGGCGTGAACTGCTTGGTTGTGGCCGCTCTCGCTCGGTATTTCGTCACGGAAGATCGAGCCTGGTGGGCCGCATTGGTCTTCGCGCTCGGTTCCAGCCTCACTACGAGTTTCTATGCGCCGCAGGTGGTGGGCTTTGCCTTCGTCATGCTGGCCATCGCCGTCCTGCTGCGCAATAGCACGGGGCTGAAGTGGTCTCGGGTGTTGACGGCGTTCCTGCTCTCGGTAATCGTGGCGTTCACCCATCAGTTGAGCCCATATCTGGCTGTTCTGATCTGTCTGGCTTTGGTGGTGGTGCGGTTCATGACCCTGTGGTGGGCTCCTGTGGTCGTGGTCACACCCGCCGTCATCTGGGCGCTCATGAACCGGGGCGTGTTGACGTCGTATGTCTCCATCGATGAGCTGTTCAACGTCTTCGCCAACTTCAAGACGCCCGCGAGACCCAGCTCCACCGCGCTCGAGCCGGACCTGATCAATCGACTCACCTTCATGGTGCCCTCCATCGCGCTGGTGTGCATCGGCATTGCGGCGCTCGTGGCCCTGCTCAGATTCCGTAATTGGATGACTCTGGGGCTGGCCCTGGCTGCTGCGAGCCCTGTGGGGCTGTTTGTCGCCTCCGCCTACGGATCCGAGGGGATCTTTCGCGCGTCGTTGTTCTGCTTACCCTGGCTCGCGATCCTCAGCTCGCTCAACCTCCCGCAGACGGGCCGCCGTTTCTGGACCGTTCCATGGCATCCAGTGCGCAACGCGGGCGTGGTGGCCTTGACCCTGGTGTTCGTCATCGGGACCACGGGCATGGACTACACGCGCGTGATGAGGATGGACAACGTCAAGGCGCTGGAGTGGCTGGAAAGTCGGGTTACGGACCATACCCAGGTGTTCACTCTGGGCACGGAGTTGGCCGACCCTCTGGAACTCTACGGCAAGCCTGTGTTCTACATGTCCCGGGAGATGCTACTCATCGAGAAGGTCGACGAGGTCTATCCCTCGAAGGTGGGCGATGAGTACGACCCGAAGGCGGATCTCGCACTCTTGATGAAGTACTGGATGGAGGTGCCAGCGGATGTCAGATACGTGCTGGCCAGCGACGCCATGAAGGAATTCGACGAACGCTACGGTCAGCAACTGGTGTCCGACCAGAAGAGGCTGGAGCAGGCGTTGCGGGACCATCCCGGTGTTGTTGTCACGTACGAGGGAAATGGCGTCACGGTCTACCGATTACCGGCGGGAGGGGTCTCATGAGCGTTGCGGTGGTACTACTTGCCCACGACAAACCCAGGCTGTTGAGGCGGATCGTGGGTGCCTTGGACGGATTGCCCGTGTTCTTGCACATTGACGCCCGGATCAATGCGAAGCAGCACGCGGAGTTGATCCGCGATCTGCCGGATCGGGTGCGACTGTTGCCACGGTTGGCGTCGGGTTGGGCCACGTTCGAATTGGTAGAGGCGGAACTGGCTGGGTATCGCGCCGCGTGCGAGAGCACCGATGCCGAGCATTTCGTCATGATGACTGGTGCAGACTACCCCTTGGTGAGCGTGGATCGTCTGGTCGACCGGCTCGGCGGCCTGCGTGGAGTGTCCTGGGCGGACGTGACCCGGCTACCGATCCGGGTTTGGGGGCCTATGGGTGGCTACGATCGGTTCATCTTTGGCAATCGGGTTCGCGATGGCAAACGGGTATGGTCATTCGTCCCACGACGGTGGCCGAAGGGCGTCCGGCCGGCGGGCGGGTCGCAACTGAAGATTCTGGCACGCAGGCACGTCGAGACGCTGCTGGAATTGGTCGATACCCGCCCCCAAGTGGTCGAGTATTTCCATCACGTGTGGATTCCAGACGAGGTCATGCTTCCGAGCCTGTTGTGTTCGCCTGACTTCGGGATGAATTGGCCGGAGAGCCATGTGCGTGGTGGGCATGCGTGGCACATCGACTGGGGAGATCAACCCGGCCCGCATCCTCGAATACTTGGGCTCGAGGATTTGTCCGCGCTGCGTGCCTCCCGGACCCGCGATACCGCCCCTGCTCTGTTCGCCCGAAAATTCACGGAGGACTCGTGGCCGATTCTGGATCTGATAGAGCGGGAGCTGTGGAGGCTCCCGTGACCGATGTAGGAACCGACTCGCGCGGGCACACCTCGGATCTGTTCGGCCGCGGCATGATCTACGTGGTCATTTGGTCCATGCAGATGGTGGTGGCGACCGTGGTCTCGCCCATTCTTGCCCACACCCTTCCCGTGGCGAGTTTTGGTGCGCTCGCCGCAGCCATCGCCCTCTATCAACTGCTTATCGTCGTTACCGTGCTTGGCCTGGATCAGGCACTCGAGATGCAGCGGGTCGAGGATTCCGACCGGACCCGCTCGAGAGGGCTGCTGGCTGCGGGGCTGGTCATCGACGTGGTCATTGTCGGAGCCGTCGCCTTACTGTCTCCTTTCTGGGCCCCCGCGCTGGGGTTCTCGAGTTTCACGTTGGTACTCATCACGCTGGGCTGGACGGCGCCCGGTGCGGGAGTGCTGCTGGTGCTGTCTCTCTTGCAGGCCGAGGACCGGTTGGCACGTTTCGCCACGGTGTCGTTGCTGTCGACAGTGGGGAGTCAGGTCATTGGCATCGGGCTGCTGTTCACCTGGGACAAAAGTGCAGAGGTCTACGCGCTGGGTGGGGTCGTGGGTCAGGTATCAGCGCTGCTGCTGGGGCTGATCTGGGTCCGGCCGCGACTGGCGGGGTTGCTGGATCGAGAGACGATTCAACGAGGCCTGCGGCTAGGGCTGCCGCTAGCGTTGGCGGGCCTGTCTTCGTTCCTGCTCACCGCCGGCGATCGGTTCATCATCCAGCTCATGTTGGGCAAGGTTGAGGTGGCGCGCTATCAGGTGGCATTCACCGTCGGCAACGTGGTCACCCTCATGCTGACGTTCACCAACCGGGCCTGGCTTCCGCGCCTCAAGAGCGTCGCAGATGACGTTCTGCGCTGGCGATTGATCGCCTCGTCGCGCGATGGGGTGTTTGCCTTGGTGTCCTGGGCGGTCCTCGGCATCACCGTCGCCGCACCCGCACTGCTACGGATCTTCGCGCCGGAGTCCTACGAGCAGGAGAGCCTCGTTTCGGTCGTCGCCCTCATCGGGTTAGCGGCGTTTCCCGTCGCGGCCGCTGCCGCGAGCAGCCAGATGCTCGTGACGATGCGTTGGTCGTTGCCGATGGCGTGGGCGTCCGCGGTGGCGGTGGTGGTCAAGATCGCGGCCACCTTCATCCTGATCGGGCCGCTCGGGCTCGATGGGGCGGCGTTGGCCACGTTTGTGGCCCTTCTGGCGCAAGCCGTGGTGCTACGTGTCGCCGTGACCAGGAAGCATGCCCCGATTCGGCCGGCCAAAGCCGTGGTGTTTCTGGTCGCGCTCGCGGTGTTGGGCTGCGCCGCCTCGGTGCTCGCACCCCAAAGTCTCGCATGGAATATCGGGCGGTTCGTGTTCGCCTGCTGCTGCCTTGTCCCGTTCTTCCGGTCCCTTCGGCGGCTTCAGGCGCAGTAGCTGGCTGATTTCAGTCCCAGCGATGGTCGTGCTTGGGGCGGGGGAGGGTGGCCCACATCCATTGCCGCACGGCCCATGCACGCCACGCGAGGCGGGCCGACGCCGCCATCTGCCGACGGGCTGTATGCGGGATGTCGTAGCGGGGATCGTTGGCGACCTTGCGCAAGAACTGGAGGTGCTCGTCCAGTTGCGCTTGACTGTGATGGCTCGACAGCGAGTCCGTCCAAATGCGGAAGGCCGCGTAGGCTTGGGTCTGTCCGATCATGTCGCCGTGGTCGAGAAGACGTAACCATGCATCGATGTCCATGGGGAACACCGTCGAGGCGTCAAAGCCGCCCATGGCGTCGAAGTCTTTGCGGCGAAACATCACGCACGCCGATTCACCTACTGGGTTGATGCCGAGACGTACCGTGGTCTTGGCCACTTCGGCGGCGGTGTGTCGGCCCAGTAGGTGGGGTAAACCGGCATTGCGGGTGAGTACGGTTCCATTCCCATCGATGAGGTCGCGGCGGCACGCGACGAGGCTGACCGTGTGATCGCTCAGGTAAGCGGCTTGGGTCTCGAGACAGCGGGGGTGGATGAGGTCGTCGGCGCACAGAACCTTGATGAGTTCACCGCGCGCCTCCTCGACGGTCGCTTGCCAGTTGTGGGGTAGGGGGGTGGTTTCGTCTGCGCGGATGTAGCGGATGCGAGGGTCATCGAACGTAGCGACAATCTCGCCCGTGCCGTCCGTCGACCCGTTGTCCCTGACCACCACCTCGAAGTCCGAGTTCTGGCTGGCCAGCACCGATCGTAGAGTTGCCCCCACGGTTGCGGCTCCTTGGTAGACCGGGATGCACACGGATACCTGTGGTTTCATCGGCTGTCATCACCTCCCCGCGAAACTGCCAAGGGCGCTGCCAGACGCCCATTCCACGACCGTTTGCCATCCTACCGGCCCACTCCCATGGGGTGCTCTGGGGTCATTGATTTGGATTTCGGTGCAGGCTTGGAGACTGGTTGTGACCCCGTCTCGGGTTAGCGTGGCACCTGAAACTAAGGGAGGGAACATGAAAACAAGCCGAATCATCCGGCCCCTGGTCTCGTTCGGTATCGCTTCGGCGGTCCTCGCGGGAGGGCTTCTCGTCCGGCCGCATTTGTCGGACGAGGTGCTGACAGGAGCCCCTGCCGCGGGCGGTAGCGAGTCCGTCTCCGCCCCCTCGGTGGACGTGACGTCATCAGCGTCTGCCGCGGAGGAGCGGGTGCAGCCGGCGTCGAGGGGCAAGGCCTCATCGACCCCAGTGGCCGCGGCGAACGGAGCATCCACCGGTGGCAAGGCCGCCTCGAGCACGGCGAGCAAGTCCACGAGCACGCCGAAGCCGACCGCCTCGAAGTCAGCTTCATCCAAGTCGACCTCGGCCGCGCTCGCATCTAAGCGTGCGTCGTCGGCGCGGTCTTCTGCGGCCACGAAGTCGTCGAACACCTCGAACGCGAACTCGAACAAGACCGTGTCGTCCTCAAGCAGCCCAGCTAGCGCCTCGAACTCGAACCAGTCCAAGACCGAAGCTGAGGTGAACGGCTGGAAGATGGACTACTTCGACGGTTTCGATGTGCCCATCGAGCAGACGAAGTGGGAACGCTACGGCTGGAACGACCCGCCGGTCGGACACGGCGCCATGGGCGTGATGAGCCAGCGCAACTCCTTCACCAAGGACGGCAAGCTGATCATCCGCACCCAATACGAGAACGGTCAGTGGAGCGCCGGTGGAGCGGGCTCGGGCAACATCTTCGCCGCCTCGCAGGGCCGCTGGGAAGTGCGGGCGAAGTTCCCGCGGGCCAAGGGCCTCGGCTACGCGTTCCTGCTGTGGCCGGAAGACGGAAGCTGGCCTCCGGAGATCAACTTCGCCGAGGGTTTCGCCAACGGCCCCGAGGTCATGGGCGTGTACCACTGGGACCCGGACAACAAGCAGGAGCACCGGTTCTTCGACAACAACGACATGAACGGGTGGCACACCTACGGGGTGATCGTGGAGCCGACCAAGATCACGTTCACCTTCGACGGTAAGCCCTGGGGGTCGATTGACCATCCGAGCGTGACGACCAAGCGGATGTGGGTCGGTTTCCAGACCGGGGCGATGGACCCCAATGGTGAGAACCGCGACCATGAGACCGTCGATAACGGAGTGCCTGGGCCGCTCACGCCCGCCGTGTCCGACATCGAGATCGACTACGTCGCCCACTACACCAAGGGCTGATCTCAACCCGACCCCGCAACCCTGCGTTTCTGCCGGCTGGCTACGGTATCGATCATGATTGAACCGACGGCAGTGCTACGCAGAATCATTGAACGCCGGCGCGATGTGCGCGCCGAGTTCACGGGCGAACCGGTGGATGAGGCGGTGCTGGAGGAACTCCTCTGGGCCGCCCATGCCGCCCCAAGCGTCGGCAATAGCCAGCCGTGGGACTTCATCGTGGTCCGCGACGCCGGCGTCTTGGGGAGGTTCGCCGAACACGTGCAACGGTGCCGACTCGATTACGCGGAGTCGCTGGAGGGCGAACGGAAGAAGCGGTTCGACCCGATCAAGATCGAGGGAATCCGCGAATCCGGCATGGGGATCGTCGTCACCTACGATCCGACGCGTTCCGGACCCAACGTGCTGGGCCGGCACACCATTGATGACGCGGGCGTCTTCTCTGTCGTGTGTGCCGTACAGAACATGTGGCTCATGGCCACGGCTCACGACTTGGGCGTGGGCTGGGTTTCGTTCTATCAGGAGCCTTTCCTGCGGGACCTGCTGGCTCTACCTGGCCACATCCGTCCGGTGGCGTGGCTGTGCGTCGGCAAGGTCTCGAAGCTCCAAGAGACTCCAGACCTCATCCGGTTTGGCTGGAACGAGCGGCTGCCGTTGGCCGATGTGGTGCACTACGACTGTTGGTAGCTCCGCAATCGGCGCATAGCCCGGACAGCTCGAGTTGGTGTTCCGCCTGGGTGAAACCGCGTTCCGCAGCCACTCGGGCGGCCCATTCCTCGATTTCGGATCCAGAGATCTCGATGGTCAGCGAGCAGGAGCGGCACACCAAGTGATGGTGGTGTTCCGAAGAGCAGCGTCGATAGGCGGCCTCCCCGTCGGGGGTACGCAGCACGTCTAGTTCGCCGCTCTCAACCATGGCTTGGAGGGCGCGGTATACCGTAGCCAAGCCCACTTTCGCACCGATACCGCGTAGGTCCTCATGCACCTGCTGAGCAGTGCGGAACTCCTCGGTGTCTGCCAACAGATCCCGCACCGCTGCCCGCTGCCATGTTTGCCGGGTGGGCCTAGTGCTCGTCATAGTGGTCTCCGTGTTTCGCGTGTCGATGTCCATCATGCACGTAATCGAGGTGATCGCCATGTTGGATGACCGTGACGCCCCGACGCTTGGCATGGGAATCATCGTGGTTCTCGGCCGGACGATGTTCGGTTCTGCCGTGGTCCTCGACGTAGGGAATGAACCGGTTCCTGCGTCGTAGCACGGAGCCGAGTAACCAGGACAGTGCCAAAAGCGTGATGGCGGTCACCACGATGGTCGCGCCAGTGGCGGTATCGAGGTAGAACGAGCCGACGGTGCCGCCCGCCGCAGCGATCAACCCGATGACCATGGAACCAAAGAACATGGGGTAAAAACCGACGAAGGACTGCTGCGCGGTGGCGACGGGAATCACCATGAGCGCGCTGATCAGCAAGAGACCTACGGTGCGCATGGACAGGGTCACCGTCACTGCGGCTAGCACGACGACGAGGAGGTTGAGCACATTGACCCGGATGCCGAGCACCTTGGCGTAGTTCTCGTCCACGGAGATGGCGAACAGGCGGGGAGCCAGGCCGATGGTGAGAACAAGCAGGATTCCAGAGAGGGTCACGATGATCCTCAGGTCGGAGTCGGTGACCGACGTGAGCGAGCCAAACAGATAACTCGACAGTCCCGCTGCACCCTGGCCGGCCATTCCAGCCATGAGCACGCCTGAGGCGAGCCCGCCATAGAACAAGATAGCCAACCCTAGGTCGCCGGATGCCTTGCCGTGCTGACGCAGGAGTTCAACCACCACGGCGCCGACGATGCACGTAGCCACCGCGATGGGCAGCGGGGCCCAACCGGTCATGAGGGCGAGTCCCACGCCCATGATGGCCACATGTCCCAAGCCGTCTCCCAACAGAGACATGCGCCTCTGCACGATGAACGTGCCGATCGCAGGGGCCATCAGGCCACTCAGCGCGGCGGCGAACAGCGCCCTCTGCATGAATGGCAGGCTCAGTACGTCGATCATGAGAATGCTCCGGCAACTGGATCGTCGAAGCCGAGTGAGGACTCGGACGGTTTCCTGGTGGCGTCCTCCGACTGAGGGTGTTCGCTAGAAACGATACGGCCGTCGCAGAGGCGGACCGTCCGGTCAAGCAGGGACGCCATGGGGCCGAGTTCGTGGAGCACTACGAGTAGTGCCAAGCCTTCGCCGCTTAAAGTCGCGAGGAGGTCGGCCAGGCCCTCCTGACTGTGTAGGTCCACGCCCGCGAGCGGCTCGTCCATGACCAAAAGTTGCGGTTCGCTGGCGAGCGCGCGAGCGATCAACACGCGCTGTTTTTGGCCGCCCGACAGTGCGCTGAAGGGCCATCGGGAACGCTCGGCCATCCCTACCAGGTCGAGCGCGCGATCCCGTGCAGCACGATCATGCCTTCTCAGCCATTGAAAGGGTTTGCGATGGGACAGACGCCCCGAGGAGGCGATCTCGCGCACGGTGGCGTTGGCCACGGCCACAGTCGAATGCTGAGGGACGTAGCCCACTTTGGCCCATTCGGTGAAACCGGGCACGGCTTGGCCGAACAGCGATACCGTGCCGGCTTGGTGGGCGACGAGCCCCAGCGCTGCTCGCAGCAGAGTCGACTTTCCTGAGCCGTTGCCGCCGACGAGAGCCACCACCTCGCCCGTGGATACGGACAGGGAAACGTCTCGCAGGATGGGCATCCCATCCAGCGAGACGTAAATCCCATCGACCTCTAGGGGACTAGCTGGTGCACTCATTGGCCTTCTCCAAGGCAGCCAGGTTAGCGCGCATGATCGAAGGGTAGTCGGTTCCCGGGGACTTTTCCGTCACCCCCTCAAGGGGGTCGAGGACGGCGGTTTCAAGGTTGAGATCGCCTGCGATTGCCTTGGCCACGGCATCCGACGTCAGCGTTTCGAAGAAGATGGTGGTCACTCCGTGAGCCTTGGCTTCCTCATGCACCTCGGCGATCCGGGCTGGAGAGGGCTCGGTGTCCGGATTGACGCCAGAAATGCCAATCTCTTCCAACTTGTAACGCTGGGCAAGGTAGTTGAACGCCGCGTGCGTAGTGATGAACTCTCTGCGCTTGCACGTCTTCAGGCCAGTCTTGTATTCCTCGTCCAGCGTGGCGAGTTCCTTGGATGTGGCCTGCGCGGCGGATGTGAAGTCGGAGGCGTGGGCGGAGTCAATCTCGCCCAGACGCTTCCCGAGTGCCTCGCTCAGAGTGGATACCAGGGTGGGGTCCTGCCAGAAGTGCGGATCGAAGTCGCCGTGATCGTGCTCGTGCTCCTCGGCGTCCTCCGTCGACGTCTCGGATCCGGAAGGGGAGGCAGACGGCGAGGCCGATTCCGCGTGGTCGTGCTCGTCGTGGGAATCGCTGGCCGATGCCGTGGCCGACGGGCTTTCGCTGGCTTCTTCATGCTCGTGGTCGTGTTCAGCTTCGGACGCGGGGTGCAAGGTGACCACATCACCCACGTTGAGCGCGGTGGCCCCGGACTGTTTGATGGCTTCGTCGACGGCAGGCTGGAAGCCCTTCACGTACAGCACGAGATCTGCCGTGGAAAGGGATGCGATCTGCTGCGGGGTGAGCTCAAGGTCATGGGCCTCGGCGCCGGGTGCCGTGAGCGTCTCTACGGTTCCGTGCTTGCCCGCCACCTGCTTAGCGGTCCACTCAAGCGGGTAGAACGCGGCGATGATCTTCACGCCATCCGAGGTGGTGGACGGGCCCGCCGCGCAGGCGCTAAGGCCCAAGACGAGGGCACCGGACGCAAGTATCGGTGTCAGCTTCATGAGAATCATTATCAAGTCCTTGTCCGATGTGGTCAAATGCCGTGGATCGATAGCTTCATCCCGAAGGAAACGCGGTAGGATCCAGTTGCGCAGGACACGTGTTCGTGCATGAGGCGCTTCCATGATGTCAAAGGAGAACCCATGAAGCCCAATCACCCACCGCTGACACCATGATCGTCGTTGTCAGATTCACCAACCCCGGCCCAGCATTTGAGACGGAGGCGCAACGGGTAGTGGCGTGGTGGGCTCAGAGGCCCGGCTGCCTCAGCCTTGACCTCGTCCGCAACATCGATGAGCCGCATCTGTGGGCCATCGTGGGGCACTGGGAATCCGTCGGTGCGTACCGACGCTCCTTCAACGGCCATGAGGCCAAGCTCGTTCTCACGCCGCTGCTGTCTCAGGCAATGGACGAGCCCTCGGCCTTCCTCTCTCCCCAAGAACTAGGCGACAACCTCCCCCGAACCACCTGATCCTCGAAGGACACACCATGACCACACGACTCATCCTGACCGCCGCCGATGTCGCCATCGCCCTCAAGGCCGAGGACGCCCATCTTCCCGAGGTGATTCACTGGGGGGCTCCCTTGGGGCCGATGACACGGGAGAGTTTCGATACCCTGGCGCTGGCCTCCCGGATCCAAGTGGCTCCCAACAACCCCGACGTGCCTCCCCGCCACACCCTGCTGCTCGAGGGACGCTATGGCTGGGCGGGAAAGCCAGGCCTGATCGGGCACCGTTCGGGGGCCGATTGGACCCCGGAGTGGAGGGTCCGCACGGTTGAACTCGACGGAGCCGAAGTGACCCGAGACATCGTCGAGGCCGGCCCGTGCCAGGTCCGATTCCATGCCGTGGCCGAGCACGCGGGGCTTTCGCTGATCATCGACCTCGACCTGACTGCGCAAGGGCTGATCAAGGTGCGCGCGAGCCTCACCAACGAGGCCGGGGGGGCCTTCGACGTCGACGAACTCACGCTGGGCCTCCCGGTGCCGAACCGAGCCAGCGAACTGCTCGACTTTTCCGGGCGTTGGGGCGTGGAACGGTTCGCTCAACGTCATGAATTTACCGTGGGACAGCATCGACGCGAGGGACGCCACGGTCGCACGGGAGCCGACGCCGCGTATGTCATGCATGCGGGCGAGCCCGGTTTTGGTTTCGGGGCAGGAGAGATCTGGGCCTGTCACACCGCGTGGAGTGGCAACCACGTTCACCTCGCCGAGCGTGACGCTGTGGGATTCCAGGTGCTCTCGGGCGGAGAACTGCTATTGCCCGGAGAGGTCCGGTTGGAGCAAGGGGAGAGTTACCAAACCCCGTGGGTCTACTTCAATCACGGAACCGGTCTCGATCACATCGCGCGCCGCTTCCACGACTACCTGCGCGCTCTGCCCCATGCCCCTTCAGTCGAGCGTCCCGTCACCCTCAACGTCTGGGAAGCGGTCTACTTCGACCACGACGCGGCACGCCTCATCGACCTAGCCGAGCGAGCCGCCGCTTTGGGAGTGGAGCGCTACGTGCTCGACGACGGCTGGTTCGGGTCGCGTCGCGACGATCACTCCGGCCTCGGCGATTGGGTGGTCTCGCGCGACGTATGGCCCGACGGGCTGCACCCGCTGGTGAACAAGGTCAAGGACCTTGGCATGCAGTTCGGGCTGTGGTTCGAGCCGGAGATGGTCAACCTGGACTCCGAGGTCGCGCGTGCCCATCCCGAATGGATCATGCGGCCCGCGGACCGGCTGCCCATCGAGTCGCGTCACCAACAGGTGCTCAACCTCTCCATCGATGGGGCGTGGCAGCACGTCTTCGGCCAGATGGATGCCATCCTCAGCGAATACCGAATCGACTACGTCAAGTGGGACTGCAATCGCGACATCATCGATGGGGGAACCGCACCGCACGGACGTCCAGCGGCGCACGCGCAGACGCTGGCCTTCTACCGCCTGCTCGATGCCCTACGGGCCAAGCACCCCGACGTCGAATGGGAATCGTGCGCCTCGGGCGGGGCCAGGATCGATCTCGAGGTGTTGAAGCGTGCGGAACGAGTATGGGTCTCCGACGTCATCGACCCAGAGGAACGCCAACGCCTCTTGACCTGGACCTCGCAGTTGCTGCCCCCCGAATTCCAAGGCAGCCATATCGCGTCAGGCCGCTCCCACACCACCGCCCGCTGGCACGATCTCAACTACCGGGCCGCCACTGCCGTCTTCGGGCACCTCGGCATCGAGTGGGACTTGGCTCAGGCCACCGACGAGGAATTAGCGGAACTGCGCTGGTGGATCGACTGGTACAAGGCCAATCGGCACGTTCTGCTCGGCGGCCGACAGGTACGCATCGACCTGCGCAACCCACGGACCTACTTCAAGGGCGTCGTCACCGACGAGAAGGCGATCTTCTCACTGTCCATGCTGTCCGTCCCGGAATGTGCCAGCCTCGGCACGCTGCGATTCGCAGGGCTCGACCCCGAGGCTACCTACCGGGTCAGCGTCATCGATCGGCAACTCATCCCCGACATCCACTGGGTGCCCTGGTATCAAGCGGGCGAACTCGTCCTCACCGGCCAAGCGTTGATGACCGCGGGCATTGTCGCCCCGCAGATGCAGCCCGCTACCGCCGTCCTGTTCGAACTGGATCGCCTTTGATGCGCTTCGACCCCTCGACCCGCAACGTGGCCCTCATGGTGCTGCGTCACGGCCCCATCTCGCGAGCCGACATTGCGCGCAGACTGGGGATGTCATCGGGTTCGCTGACCCGGATCACCAAGCCGCTCCTAGAGGAAGGGGTGGTGGAGCAGGGAGAGCCAGCTCACGCACAGGTAGGCCGCCCATCTTTGCCGCTTCGGATGGTGGACGGAGCCGCTCGCTTTCTGGGGGTGAAGATCGTGCCCGGCGCCGCGTATCTCGTCTCATGCGGCCTAGCGGTCCGGCCCTATGATCGGTGGCAGATCGAACTCGACACATCCACGCCCGAGAAAGCTGCCGTGGGCCTGGCGCGACAGGTCGAACGCGCCGGGCCGGTGGGAGCCGTTGGCATCGTTCTTCCCGCGGCCGTTGACGTATGGGGCGGGCTTTACGCGACCCGCATGCTGGGCTGGCAGTCCGGGAGCAACGTGAGCCACCAGCTGGAACTTCTGACCGGGGTGAGGACCGCCACCGCGAACGACAGTGATGGCCTCACCTTGTACCACCACTGGTTCGGCGCCGGACGGGGAACGGAACACTTCTGCCTTCTCACCTTCGGGGCGGGAATTGGCGTTGGAGCCGTGGTGGACGATCAGTTGCTGTTCGGGCACCAAGGCGCGGCGTCTGTGCTTGGCCGCCTGTGGACCCGCGACGGCCGGCTATTTGGGGACGTGTTGTCGCAACCTGCCATCGCCCGCGCCGCTAGCGCCGTGACGGGCCGAAACCTCGACTTCTGGGAGGCCCTTCGCGACGAGGATGCGCAGCCGGTGCTGGACGATGCCAGACGCTGCCTCGGCGAACTCGCTAGGGCCGCCGCAGTGGCCTATGCGCCCTCAAGGATCCTCGTCACAGGCGAGGGAATCCCTCTTTTGGGCGACGACCTGCGTGTTGTTCGGGAGGAATTGGAACGGGACTGGCGCGAGGACCTCGCGGTTCCGGAACTGGTTGTGGAGCCACTCGACTTCTTCGACTTCGCGCGCGGCGCGGCGGCACACGCGATCCGGTTGACTCTGGATGGCTGATGCGGCCTAGACTGCGTCCCTCACCCAAACCACCCAGAGAATGCCCATGCCTCGAGAGTTGCGTCTGCACGCCCCTAGCCGACCCGACGCCGTCGTCGTCGGCTTGCCCGTCGTGCTCGCGCCGATGGCTGGGGTCACCAACGTGGCCTATCGGCAACTTTGCCGTGAGCAGGGCGCGGGACTCTACGTGTGCGAGATGATCACCTCGCGTGGGCTGGTCATCGGCGACCCAAAGACCCGTGACATGCTCGCCTTCGACGAGGGAGAGGCCACCCGTTCGGTCCAGCTCTACGGGGTCGACCCGGAGTACATGGCCCAAGCAGCCCGGATCCTCGTCCGCGACTTCGCGGTGGACCACATCGACCTCAACTTCGGCTGCCCCGTGCCCAAGGTGACTCGAAAGGGCGGGGGAGGGGTGCTGCCGTACAAGCGAGACCGGCTCCGCGCGATCATTCGCGCGACCGTCCAAGCCGCCGATGAGTTCGGCGTCCCGGTCACCATCAAAACCCGGATCGGCATCGACCCCGAACACGAGACCTTCCTCGATGCGGGTCGCATTGCGCAAGAGGAGGGCGCCGCGGCCATCGCGCTGCACGCGCGCACGGTCGCGCAGGCCTATTCGGGTGAGGCTGACTGGGAGCGGATCGCCGAACTAGTGCGGTCCGTCGATATCCCAGTGCTGGGCAATGGAGACATCTGGGAGGCCGAGGATGCGCTCCAGATGATGGATGAGACTGGATGCGCCGGCGTCGTGATCGGTCGTGGCTGCCTGGGCCGTCCCTGGCTCTTCGGCGACCTCGCCGCCGCCTTCGCGGGCGAAGGGACCCGATTGCGGCCGCGGCTGGGAGAGGTGGGACAGATGCTGCTGCGCCATGCGGAATTGCTGGCGCAGCACATGGGGGAGCGCCACGGCCTGACGGATCTGCGTAAGCACATGGCTTGGTATTTCAAGGGATATCCCGTGGGCGAGCTACGTCGCCGTTTCGCCATGGTGTCATCGCTGGATGAACTCACGGGCCTTGTCGCGCTGCTCGACGCCGATGCCGAGTTCCCTGCCTCCGAGCTGGGCACTCCGCGTGGGCGGCAAGGATCGCCCCGCGCCAAAGTGGTGCTGCCCCATGGCTGGTACGACGATGCCTCAGGCAGCGGACTGGACCTGGCCGATGCGGAAGTCGGTGTCTCTGGCGGCTAGCCCTTTCACTAGATGGACCCTCGAACGAATGTGGGCCTGCCGCTATGTACTCTCGTGCGGAATGCGGCGCCAGCCGGGGCCGCCTGCCTGGAAGGGTCCTTCCCATGACCGAGACAGCACACATCACCATCGATGGACAGCAATTCGAGCTTCCCATCATCACGGGAACCGAGGGAGAACGTGCCATCGACATCTCGCGGCTCAGGACGCAGTCAGGACTGATCACCCTCGACGATGGGTATGGCAACACGGGATCGTGCCAGTCCGCGATCACCTTCATCGATGGCGAGCAGGGCATCCTGCGTTATCGAGGCATCCCCATCGAGGAACTGGCGGAGCGCTCCAGCTTCATCGAGACCGCCGAACTGCTCATCTTCGGCGAACTACCCACCGAAGAAGACCGGAGAGAGTTCCGGATGCTCCTGTCCGAGCACTCAGCCCTACACCGTGACATGCGTAAGCACTTCGACGGCTTCCCGAGCACGGCGCACCCCATGGGGATCCTGTCGGCCATGATTAACGCTCTTCAGACTCATGAGCCGCCCATCGCGGGAGACACGTTCCGCAGGGTCGCAGCCGGCCTCATCTCGAAGACCCGCACCATCGCGGCCGCCTCCTACAAGTCACATCTGGGCCAGCCCATCGCCTACCCCCGCTATGACCTCAACTACGCGGAGAACTTCTTGCACATGATGTTCTCCGTCCCCTATCGCGATTACGAGGCGACCCCCGAGGTGGCCCACGCGCTCAACATGTTCCTGGTGCTGCACGCTGATCATGAGCAGAACTGCTCCACGTCGACTGTGCGCATGGTCGCCTCGTCGGGGGCGAACCTGCACGCTTCCGTGGCCGCTGGTGTCAACGCCTTGTGGGGACGTCTCCACGGCGGGGCGAACATGGGCGTCATCGAGATGCTTGAGGAGATCCGTGATCGTGGCATCGCGCCCAAGGACTACGTCCAGCGGGTCAAGGACAAGAAGTCGGGATTCAAGCTGATGGGTTTTGGTCACCGGGTCTATCGCAACTTCGATCCCCGCGCGAAGATTCTCAAACGCGCGGCGCACGATCTGCTCGACGCCATGCACATCACCGATCCGCTGCTTGATCTGGCCCGTCAGGTGGAGGAGGCGGCTCTCGCCGACGATTACTTCCGGTCGCGGCGGCTGTACCCCAACGTCGACTTCTACTCAGGCATCATCCTGCGCGCCATCGGCATTCCCTTAGACATGTTCACCGTCATGTTCGCCATCGGCCGGACCCCAGGATGGATCGCTCACTGGAAGGAAGTCTTCGACAACCCCCACCAGCGCATCTACCGCCCACGGCAGGTCTACATGGGCGAGACTGCCCGGTCGTGGGTACCGCGCTCCGAACGCTGAACCACGGCGCGGGCATTGCTACTCGAACGGTAGGGCCCCCTCGCGCCGGATCTCCTCCAAGTCGAATTGGGCGCGTAGAGCGCGGGCCGTCTCGTCTGAGATCTGGCCCTGCCGGTTCATCTGTTGGAGTAGTTCGCGCTTTCGATTGAGCATGGCGATGTGCATGCGCTCCATGGCCGCATATACCGCCACCTCATCGGCGTCTGTGTCGCCGGAGTTCATGTGAGCGGTGATCCGTTCGAATCGCTCGAGCATGCTGGCGACGAGACGGGGCGGAACTTCTGCCTGCTCGGCAAGGCCAGGCAGTTCCGGGCGCAGCGCCGTCGCAAGGAGAAGGCGGGCCTCGGTAAGGCGCTGCTCCTGAGACAGCTCGGCCTCCTCTTGATCGCCGCTGTCGCCGCGTGCGGCCCAGGCGATGACCCGAGGCAGCAGTGGTCCCTGGACCGCCATGCCTAGCACGATGGCCAATGCCGCGACGAGGATCACCTCGTCTCGATGGGGGAACGCGCTGCCGTCCTGAAGGGTCAGCGGGACCGACAGCGTGATAGCCAGGGAGACGGCGCCGCGGAAAGCCGCCATCGCGCTTACCACCCGTGCCCGGTACGACATCCGGCGTGCGCGCTGCTCGGGGCGGCGGTCAAGGGAACGGATGATCCACACGCTCACCTGCAGGAATACGAAACGCGACACGACGAGGCAGAGCGCCACCGCGACAGCGATTCCAGCCAGCCTCGCCAACTCCGTTAGGGAGGAACGCATGACGAGCGCATGGGTCTCCATGCCGATGAGGAGGAAGAGAGCACCGTTGAGCAGCCCAGTGGCCAGCGGCCAGAAGTGTTCGGCCTGAGTGCGAGAAGTGGGGGTGCTGATCCGGTTCGATAGCGTGGACAAGATGAGGCCGGCGACGACCACAGCCAAGACCCCGGAAGCGTGAATCTCCTCGGCGAGGAGATAGGCAGCGTATGGAGTGACGATGAGGCCCATGTTGATGACCAGGGGATCGGTCAGCCGCGACATGACGGGTAACGCCAACGCCGCCGTGACCATACCGACGAGGATGCCACCGCCGAACGAGATGGCGGCTTGGAGGGTGATATCCCAAGCGGTGTAGCTTCCGCCGAGCGCTAGGCCGACGGCGATGCTGTAAACCACCAGCGCCGTGCCGTCGTTGGTGAGGCTCTCCGCCTTGAGCAACATGAACTGTCGCGGTGGCAGACCCTTCGCCAAAGACGCGGCGGCGGTGGCGTCTGGCGGCGCGACGGCTGCCCCAAGGATGAGCGCGGCCGCCCAGGGAATTCCCATTGCCCATGCCGTTGCGCCAACAGCGAAAGCGGTGGCCACCACCAAGACCGTGGAGGTAATGAGGATGCCGCGAAGATCGCGTCGGATGGCGTCCTTCGATGTGGTGAGGCTCTCCCAGAACAGCAGGGCGGGCAGGAACAGTAGGAGTACCACCTCAGGCGGCATTTCCAGATTCTCGAGGCCCGGAATGAAAGTGAGCATGAAGCCCACTAGAACTTGTGCCTGCGGGACGGAGACCCCGAACAGCGGAGCGAGCGCGTTGCCCAGCACCACCGCCAAGCCGATGGCGACCGCAACGACGAGACCTTCCATGTTTTCCCCTTCCGCACGACGCATGTCCCGCTGCGTCGGCGGGCGGCGTAGGCTGTCAACACTATCCTTATCTGGGTGAACGACTCGCTGTTGCCCCGCGCCCAGTTGTGGGCCAAGACGATGCACGGCCATGGCGATCTGGTGGTGACGGCCCACGCCACGTCGTCGGCGTCGGTCAAGCATCGTGAACCGCGCCGACGGGTGGAAAGGGAAGAACGCGAACGTCTTCTCTATATCCCGGAGGCGTCCTTCTCGACGGGGGCTGGGGAGCGGACCCGGCCCGAGGAGCCAGACGAATTCCGCACATGCTTCGAGCGTGACCGGGATCGGATCGTGCATTCGGCAGCGTTTCGTCGCCTCGCGGGCAAGACCCAGGTGGTGGTCTATCCCACCGACCATCAGCGCACCCGTCTCACCCATGCCGTGGAGGTGGCCCAGGCCGCGGTCGCCATAGCCCGTGGGATCGGCGTTAATGTCACCTTGACCGACGCCATCGCGCTGGGACACGACTGCGGCCATGGGCCTGGCGGGCATGCCAGCGAGGATGCATTCGACGCGTTTCTGCCGGAGGGCTACGACCATGGGCCGTGGGGCGCCGATGTCGTGCTGGCCCCACTGAATCTGACCCGGCAGACGCTCGACGGTATCCGAAACCATTCGTGGTCTCGCCCGGCTCCCTCAACCATTGAGGGCGAGATCGTGTCCTGGGCGGACCGGATCGCCTACTGTGCCCATGACCTAGAGGACGCCATCCACGCCAGGATCGTGCGAGCCGATGACCTGCCGGCTGTGGTGCGCGAGGTGGCTGGGCAGACGCGTCGCGAGCAACTGCGGGTCTTCATCAACGCCGTCATTGAGACGACGATGGAGACTGGACGAGTCGGCATGGATCCGGTTCGGGCGGAGGCCTTGGGAGAATTGCGACGATTCAACTACGAACGCATCTACACACGGCCGGAGTCGGTGGCTCAGTCGCTCACCGTCGTCGAGGTGTTGCGCGACTTGGTGGACTACTACTTGGCGCATCCTGACGCGATGCCCGCGGCATACCAGGGGGAGGAGCGGGTGCGCGGCGCTGTCGCTTACGTTGGCGGAATGACTGACCGGTTCGCCTTCGAACAGGCCCAGGAACTGTTGGGTTGGGACCCCAAGCGTCTACCTCGGGGAATTGGCAGAGGTGCCTGAGCGGTCTAGGGCCGTAGCCTGACTTTCAGGTCCGCTGGCAGGAGCCAGCCTCTTGCCATGAGGGCGCGAGCCGCGACGGCCGTGCACGCCTGCCCGGCGTTGGCCCCGATGAGCACAAGAGCCTGGGCGGCGGCGGCCTGGACCGGGGACCCGCCGCCAAGAATCACCCCGATGAACGCACCCGGCAAGGTGACCAACCCCACCGTGCGTGTCTGGTCCAGTCCGGGAATGAGCCCCTCGTGAAGGGTGGGCGAAACCAGTTCGCTGATGGCCCTGGGGGCGGGGAAACCCAAGGCCAAGAGGGCCTCGTATTGGCCGATGGCCTCACGCATCTCGAGGAACGCGCGTCGCGTGACGAGCGTATGAGCGCTCATCGTGTTTCCGACGAGGATGCTGGCCACAGGCACGATCGCCTCGCCGGTCCACGGCACGGCTCCGCAGAGGAAGATGATGGTCAACACCGGGCCTGCGCCGGCCGCCATGGCCAGACCCGCCGCCGCCCACCCCAGGCCGACGCTCAGACCGGCCCGCCGCGCGCTGGTGACTACTCCGATGAGGAACATGGCCGTCACGAAGGCCCACGCGAGCCAGGGATCGCGGAGGGCCAGCCCCACCACGAGGGAGATGAGGGTGAGTTGCACCGTGGCCCGGACTGCTGCCCAGGGGATCTCCCAGCGCACCTCGAGCCGACCGAGGACACCGACGATGGTGCCGAGCGCGCCCAAGGCAACGAGCCCGATCGCCAATTGCCACCCGGCCTCTACCGTCACGAAACCAACTCTACTGAGCCTCTACGACACGATGAGGCGTCCCGCCGAGGCTCGACGAGCCCGGGGTAGACTCGGGTCTCGTGGCCAGCCGGATCAACGACGAGGACATTGCCGCAGTCCGTGAGCGCAACCGGATCGACGATGTGGTGGGTGGCTACGTGGCACTCAGGAACGCGGGCGGAGGTTCGCTCAAGGGGTTGTGTCCATTCCACGACGAGAAGACACCCAGCTTCACTGTCACTCCGTCGCGTGGCTTCTACTACTGTTTTGGCTGCGGCGAGGGCGGCGACGTCATCACCTTCCTGCAACGTCAGCAGAATCTTTCCTTTGTCGAGGCCGTCGAGGTGCTGGCAGACCGGGCAGGAATCGTGCTGCGCAAGGAGGATGATGGGTCGTCCCAGGCCCCCGGACTGCGCAAGCGGGTGCTGGAGGCCAACGAGGCGGCCCAGCGATTCTTCGCCGAGCAACTGGATTCGCCCGAGGCGGTGGAGGCCCGTCGCTTCCTCGACGGGCGCAGTTTCGTCCGGGCCGACGCGCAGCATTTCGGTGTTGGCTATGCCCCGCGAAGCGGTGGCGCGCTGCGCCAAGCATTGCGCAGTCAGGGCTTCGGCGACGATGTGCTCAAGGCCGCGGGGCTGATCCGAGATAACGGCCGCGACTTCTTCGTGGGTCGGGTGCTGTGGCCCATCCGGGACTCCGCCCAGGCCGTGTTGGGCTTCGGCGCCCGCCGTCTCTTTGACGACGACCGGCTGCCGGCCAAATACGTCAACACCCCCGAGACACCCGTGTACAAGAAGTCCCACGTCCTCTACGGGCTGGACCTCGCGCGCCGGGAAATCGGGCGCAGGTCCCAGGCCGTCGTCGTCGAGGGCTACACCGACGTCATGGCCGCTCATCTGTCTGGTGTCACTACCGCCGTAGCCAGTTGCGGCACCGCGTTTGGCGAGGATCATGCCCGTCTCCTGCAACGGCTCATGGGTACCCGCGACGGTCTCCACGGCGAGGTCATCTTCACCTTCGATGGGGACAAGGCGGGCCAAGCCGCCGCGCTCAAGGTCTTCAAGGGAGACCAGAACTTCATCTCTCAGACATATGTGGCCGTCGAACCCACTGGGCTCGACCCGTGCGACCTGCGGATGCACGAGGGAGAGGCCGCCGTGCGGGAACTCGTGGCGCGCCGGATCCCGCTTTATCAGTTCGTCATGAACAACATCGCTGCTAGCTACGACCTTGATCGTGCCGATGGTCGGCTTGCAGCGGCCAGGGAGGCCTCCGCCCTACTCGGTTCCATCAGGGATCAGTCGCTGGTGGAACAGTATCTGCGGGAGCTGGCGGCGGTGCTCGGCATGGATGTCGATGACGTGCGTCGTGAAGCCTCCCGGACGGCTAGGCGTGGCCACGCGGAGAGGGAGTCCGCGGCACCCCGTGAGGTGGATCCCGCGTGGCCACGCCCCGACGACCCCGCGTTGCGTCTCCAACGCGACACACTCAAGCTCATGCTGCAACACCCCCTGACCTTCGATGCGGCGTGGAACGCGGTCGCGGCGGAGGACTTCACTCACCCCGGCTATGCCGCCGTCTTCCGTCTGGTGAGCTCCACCGAGTACGGTGACGCATGGATCGATCGTTTGCGCCAAGCCGCCCCCAACGAACTCGTCCAGCAGCTCCTCGTCGCACTGCTCGTCGAACCCTTGCTGCGCACGCCCGACGAAAACTACTCCCTGGCTTATTCCTCCAGGTTGCGGTTGGCCCGCGTGGCACGGGAGATCGAGGACCTGAAGTCGCGGCTTCAACGTACGGACCCCATCAAAGATCCCACCGGACATCGGACGCAGTTTGCGGCGCTCACCGAGCTGGAGATGCGACGCAAGAAGCTGCTGGCAGCCGGTCTTGCCTGACCGAGGCCGGGACACGGGTCTGGTCATGCCGCAGGATCCGTCGAACCACCGCCAAGGCTTTGCGTTCCCAGCGCAAGGCTGTTGACACGGATACGCCATGGGCTCGAGCCACCTCGGCCAGCGATTTCGGTGGCCCCGTGAACCCAAAACGCATCTCCAGTACGTGGCGGTGGTGGTTAGGCAGCAAGCCAAGGATGTCGACTTGCTCCACCGCTTCGAATGGCACCTGGGCGGAGGGATCCGCGTAGGCGATGTCGTCGATCGAGACGAGTACGCTGGCTCCGCGTGCGGCGGCCGCCTCCGATACCCCAGCCATGGCCGCTGCTTGGCGGATTCCAGGGTCGTTCCCTTGGGCGGCTCGTTGCTGGCGCAACTGTGCCACGCGTACCGCGGCCAACCGGTCGGCACGACTGGCGGGTGGGCGGCCGAGGCGGGCGCGCCGCGCCCCTTCCAACAGGGCACGTTGGACGCATTCGTGGACGAACGTGGTAAACCGCACCCCCATGGTGTGATCGAAACGATTGATGGCCTCCGCCACGGCCACGCAGGCGTCCTGGAATAGATCGTCGCGGGAACACTGCGCCGCGGAGGCGACTCGACCAGCCTGCCGCATGGCGATCCGGACCCCGACCGCCCATAGCTTCTCTCGGGCGCGTTCTGCCGCGGCGATGACCTGGCTGAGTCCGGGGCGTGTGTCGTCACGAGCGAGCAACCATTGGGCATAACAACCAGCCTCGATAGTTCGGGCGAGAGCGGCATCCTCACCCTCAGACAACTGTGCCTTGGGAATCTGGAGTCTCATGTGGTCAGAGTCGGCCGCGACGATGCTCGCGTGTACGCCCCGACCTGAGTTGTGGATGGTACGAAACGGACAACACTATTTCTCCACAGCCCGCACAATGGTGGGCATGCCATTCTTTCGAAGCGCCCCCCGTGTCGATCTCACTGGCCTTCGTGAGGCCCTCGGCAGCGATGAGCGGGTGTTGGCTCAAGGCGTGGGCGCGGACACGGTTCTCGCTGGAACCCGGACCAACCTGGCGATGCGTGCGGAGGGAGCATGGCGGGTGTGGCCATGGGAGGAGATCGCGGCTGGAGCGTGGGACGCCCAAACACGGCGGTTTACATGGCGGCCGCTGGATGGGGAGGAGATCGAGGCGACCTTGGACGACGCCGGGATGATGCCGCAGTTGTTCCGGGAACGGATCCAGGCCACCACCGTCGTGAGCGCACTCGTCGATACCGCTTCTGGGCAGGTCCACATCGTCGGTCGACGAGGTTTGGGCGCAGACCCTAGGCTGCGTTTCTACGCGGTTGCCTCCGGCACCGACGGGGCAGACCTCTCCGAGCCTCGCACCCGGGCGCAAGTGGTGGCGGAGACCCAGCGTCTGCGCGACGAGTTTCTGTGACTGGGGGCCGATAGGCTGAAGCAGTGAGTGTCGACCTCTTCGGAAACCCCATCGATGAGCCACGCGGCAAGGCGTTGGGCTCCCTGGGAGACGCGCGGGGCGACGTCGCCCCGCTGGCCGTGCGGATGCGTCCACGCACCCTGGACGAGATCGTCGGCCAGCAACACCTCCTGACGCCTGGTTCTCCGCTGCGCCGGCTGGTGGCGGGCCAACCCATGAGCGTCTTCCTGTGGGGCCCACCCGGAGTTGGCAAGACCACCTTGGCCTCCATCGTCTCGCGTGCTTCCGGGGCACGGTTTGTCGAGGTTTCCGCGGTGACGGCTGGCGTTAAGGAACTCCGGGCAGAACTGGACAACGCCCGTCGCGAACTTGAGCGAGGAGGCTCGACCGTCTTGTTCATCGACGAGGTCCACAGATTCTCCAAGACCCAACAAGACGTGCTGCTGCCTGCGGTGGAGAACCGGATCGTCACCCTCATCGCAGCCACCACGGAGAACCCGTCCTTTTCCGTCATCTCCCCGCTGCTGTCACGCTCCCTCCTGCTTCGCCTGAAGCCGCTCACGGACGAGGACATCGCCGCCTTGGTGGACCGGGCCGCTACCGACGAGCGTGGCCTGGGCGGCAATCCTGGCCTCGAAGAGGCCGCCAGGACAGAGCTGGTGAGGCTGGCCGGGGGAGACGCTCGTAGGGCGCTGACCTATCTGGAGGAGGCGGCGGCGTCTGCGGAGGCTCAGGGAACCGCCACGATCACCACCGACATCCTCTCGGGCGCGGTCGACCGTGCAACCCTGCGTTACGACCGCGACGGCGACCAGCATTACGACGTCATCTCGGCGTTCATCAAGTCCATCCGCGGCTCCGATGTCGACGCGGCCCTGCACTATCTGGCACGGATGCTGGAGGCGGGGGAGGACCCGCGTTTCATCGCGCGTCGCCTCATGATCTCCGCGTCCGAGGACATCGGCATGGCGGCCAGTTCCGTGCTCCAAACCTGCGTGGCAGCCGCCCAGGCCGTGCAACTGTTGGGTATGCCGGAGGCGCGGATCACGCTTGCGCACGCCACAGTCGCCGCTGCCACGGCCCCCAAATCCAACGCCGCCTACCTGGCGTTGGAGAAGGCCATCGCGGATGTCCGGGGTGGCAAGGTGGGGCAGGTGCCCGCGCATCTCCGTGATGCCCACTACGCCGGGGCCAAGGACCTGGGGCACGGTGAGGGCTACAAGTATCCCCACGACTATGTCCACGCGGTGGTGGCGCAGACCTACCTGCCGGAGGAACTGCTCGGCAGCCAGTACTACCAGCCGACCGACCACGGCCAGGAGGCTGCTATCGCGGAACGGGTGGCCGCTCTGCGCGACCTGCTGAATCCCGGCTGATGGGTGCGGGTTTGAGCCTGGGGTGTGGGCTACAGTTACGCCCAGCCACAACCGTCGTAAAGGAGCATCATGAGCACCGGTGAAGTCTTGGCGTTGATCGGGGTGATTGCCCTGTGGGTGTTGGTTGCCCTCTGCGCCGTTCCGCTGCTCAAGTTGGGACGGCTGCTGGACGAACTGCGGTTGACAGTGCGTGATGTGGGACACAATTCGGTCCCCATCCTGCAGGAACTCAAGGGAACCGTGGTCGCCACCAACTCTGAACTGGAGAAACTCAGCGTCGTCACCGACGACGTGAGCCGGGTGAGCGGACATGCCACCGTGGTGAGCGAGAACGCTGCCCAACTGTCCACGCTGTTCTCCGCCACCCTGGGCGGACCGCTCGTCAAGACCGCGGCCTTCACCTACGGCGTGCGCAGGGCCTTGGCTGGAAGGAAGAAGAAGTGAGCCGCATCTTCTGGATTCTCGTGGGTGCTGCGGTCACGGTCTTCCTCGTGCTGCGAGGCAAGGAACTGCTCCACCGCTTCACCCCTCAAGGCGTACAGGAACAGGTGACGGAGAAGGGGCAGGAGATGGCCGTGAGTTTCGGCGACTTCGTGGCTACCTTCCGTGCCGCCATGGCCGAGCGAGAGGCCGAACTGCGCCACGAGCTGAACATTCCTGCCAAAACCAACGACTGACCCCAACGAGGATCCCACATGCAGACCTCCGAGATCCGGAGCCGTTTCATCGATTACTTCGCGCGCCACGACCACACAGTGGTGCCCAGCGCATCGCTGCTCTACAACGACCCGACGCTGCTGTTCATCAATGCCGGCATGGTGCCCTTCAAGTCCTACTTTCTGGGTGACGAGCCAACGCCCTATCGACGCGCCGTGTCGTCCCAGAAATGCGTGCGAACCCTCGACATCGACGAGGTGGGAAAGACCACCCGGCACGGCACCTTCTTCCAAATGCTGGGCAATTTCGCCTTCGCCGACTACTTCAAGGCCGAGGCCATCGAGTTCGCCTGGGACCTGGTCACCAGTTCCGAGGCCGACGGCGGATGGGGCTTTGACGGCGACAAGATCTGGGTCACCGCGCTCAAGGGCGATGATGAGAGCATCGACTTGTGGCAGCGGTTCTTGCCGCGTGATCACATCCAGGAGCGAGGCCTCAAGGACAATTACTGGCACATGGGCATCCCGGGGCCGGGGGGCCCATGTTCGGAGATCTACGTGGACCGAGGGCCAGCGTTTGGGCCTGACGGCGGGCCTGAGGCAGACGAGGACCGCTTCCTTGAGATCTGGAATCTGGTCTTCCAGGAGGAGGAGCTCTCCGGAGTCAGGGCCAAGGATGACTTCGACGTGCTGCGCCCGCTGCCGTGGAAGAACATCGACACGGGCTCGGGCTTGGAGCGGGTCGCCTTCCTCAAGCAGGGCGTGGCCAACATGTACGAGACCGACGAGATCTACCCGGTCATCGCCAAGGCCGAGGAATTGTCTGGCCGGCGCTATGGGGCCAACTCCGTCGACGACGTGCGCTTCCGCGTGGTGGCCGACCATGTGCGCTCCTCGTTGATGCTGATGACCGACGGCGTCACCCCCGGCAACGAGGCCCGTGGTTATGTCCTGCGTCGCCTCCTGCGCCGCTCCATCCGGGCCATGCGCCTGCTAGGCGTGGGCGACCCGGTGCTCGGCGAACTGATGCCGGTCAGCCGCGACGTCATGGCCTTGGGTTATCCCGAGGTCGCAACCGAATGGGAACGGGTGCTGGATTCCGCGCAGGCAGAGGAAGAGGCCTTCCGCCGCACCCTCCAAGCCGGAACGGTCATGTTTGATCAGGCGGCGGCCCAGGCCAAGAAGGCGAAGTCGGCCACCTTCGGCGGTGCGCAGGCCTTTCAACTCCATGACACCTACGGCTTCCCGATCGACCTCACCATCGAGATGGCGGCCGAGCAGGGGCTCAGCGTCGACCGGGACGCGTTCGATGAGCTGATGAAGGAGCAAAAAGAACGCGCTCGCGCCGATGCCAAGGCCAAGAAGGGGGCGACGGCAAGCCAGGAGGCCTACCGCCAACTCCGTGAGGCGGGAGAGGTGGCGTTCCTGGGCTACACCGACCTCGACGTCGCGACCTCGGTTCGTGGCATCGTTGCCGACGGCACCGTCGTCGACCGGGCCACGGACGGATCCACTGTTGAGATCGTGCTGACCGAGACACCGTTCTATGCCGAGGCGGGTGGCCAGGACGCGGATCGGGGCACCATCACCGGCGACGGGTTCTCCTTGGATGTGCTCGACGTCCAACGCCCGGTTCCCGGCCTCGTGGTTCACCGGGTTCAGGTGCTGGGCGAGCTGTCCGTGGGCGCATCCGCCCAGGCCAGCGTCGACGCCGCAGCTCGGCATGGTTCATGCCAGGCCCATACCGCCACGCACATTGTGCACGCCGCGTTGCGGGAACTTGTCGGGTCCACCGCGACTCAAGCCGGCTCCTACAACAAGCCGGGTTATCTGCGCTTCGA
Organism: Arachnia sp.; assembly: GCA_041854805.1. Classification (GTDB taxonomy): domain Bacteria; phylum Actinomycetota; class Actinomycetes; order Propionibacteriales; family Propionibacteriaceae; genus Arachnia. The sequence continues at coordinate 55,328 of JBHADA010000037.1, read as the reverse complement.
TTTTTCGTCCACCCATGGCCTTTCGGATCAGTTGAAGGCCGAGGTCGAGGCCCGTGCGAACCAGGCCATCCTCGACAACTTCTCGGTCACGGCACAGCAGATGCCGCTCGAGGAGGCCAAGGCCCTGGGCGCCATGGCGATGTTTGGTGAGAAGTACCCACCGATCGTTCGGATGGTGGAGTTGGCCGGTCCTTGGTCTCGAGAGCTGTGCGGTGGCACACACGTCGCTGGAACAGCGGAGATCGGGGTTCTTAACCTGCTGTCCGAATCGTCGATTGGATCTGGAGTACGGCGCGTGGAGGCCCTTGTCTCTGCCGATGCGTTCCAGAAGTTTGCTGCCGAACGCGCCCTCGTGAGCGCACTGACCGACACGCTTCGGGTACAGCCCGACCAACTCGTCGACCGGGTGGAGCGGCTGGTGGCCGAGCTCAAGGACGCCGAAAAGCGGATCGCGGCGCTCAATTCTGAGAAACTGCTCGCGGGCGCGGCAGATCTCTTGAACCAGACGATCGAGGTCAACGGTGTGCGGCTGCTGGCCGTCGAGACTCCGGGCGTAGGCGGCGGGGATCTGCGCACCTTGGCGCTCGAGCTTCGCGAGCGTCTGGGCATGGGCGCTGCGGTCGTGGCACTCGTTGGCGGAGGCACGAAGCCTCAAGCGCTGGTGGCCACCAACGCGGCCGCGCGCGAACTGGGCCTGCGGGCGGGACAACTCATCTCGCTGGCTACGGCCGCGCTCGGCGGAAAGGGCGGCGGTAAGGACGATTTGGCGCAGGGCGGGGGAACCGATTCCGCGGCCGCTCCACAGGCGTTGGCAGCGGTTCGCCAAGCCCTCGAGACCCGTGGCTGACGGCGTCCGTCTGGGCATCGACTGGGGCAAGGCCCGCATCGGGGTGGCCGCCTGCAACGCTGGCACCGCCTTGGCCTATCCCGTCACCACCGTCCAGGCGGGAGCCGACGAACTCCGGCGGATGGGCTCGATCATCAGCGAGTACGAACCCGCGGTGATTTACGTTGGTCTGCCCCTCACGCTGGCTGGGCAACGTGGGCCCTCGGCCGAGTTCGTCATCGGCAAGGCGACCGCCCTCGCTCATGCGATGTGGCCAATCCAGGTACGTCTCGTCGATGAACGGATGTCTACCGCGTCTGCGTCGCGTAGCCTGTCGGGAGCGGGACGACGCGCAAAGGCTCAGCGTGGCGTCATTGATCAGGCGGCGGCTGTGGAGATCCTGCAGCGCGCACTCGATGCGGAACACCGAAAGGGCGAGCCGGTGGGCGAGCTCGTGAAGGAGGAACAGTGAGCCCAAGGTTCACGGACAACGAAGGTCGCTTCCACTGGGGCCAGATCGGTTACCGAGCGCGCAGCGCATTCGCAGTCATCTTGTCGTTGACGGTGCTGGTTGGCGGCGGTTTGGTCGTCTACAACATCATCAACGACGCCTACATCGAGTGGCGCACCACCGAAGACTTCATCGGTGAGGGGACGACCGACGTGGAGGTCCTTATCGAGCAGGGCATGGGGATCACCCAGATCGGGGACATGCTCACCGAGGCCGGCGTGGTGCGCTCCACGAAGGCGTTTCGCGACGCGGTTTCGGAGGCTGACGCGGCGAACAAGGTTCAAGCCGGACGATTCAAGTTGAAGAAGCAAGTGCCCGCGGAGAAGGCGGTGCAGATGCTGCTGAACCCGGCCAATCAGATCCGGCTCCAGGTCACCTTCCCCGAAGGCAAGACCATGACCCAACAGCGCGACATCATCGCTGCCAGCGTGGGCATAAAGGCTGAAGACGTCGCGGAGGCGGAGAAGGACGTCACCCAGTACGGCCTGCCGGGCTACGCCAACGACAAGCTCGAGGGCTTCCTCTTCCCCTCCACCTATCAGGTGGTCGAACCTCCGCGGGCCTCCTCCATCATCAAGACACAGGTTGACCAGTTCAACAAGGTCGCCAGTGAGATCAATCTCGAGGCCCGTGCCGCAGAACTCGGACGCTCCCCGCGCGACATCGTGATCGTCGCATCCATCCTCGAAAAGGAGGTCAACAAGGATGATCTCCTTCCGCAGGTGTCCGCCGTCATTTACAACAGGCTCAAGGCGAACGAGAAGCTGGAGATGGACTCCACCGTTCACTACGCGATCGGCCAGTACGACAAGGTGACCACCACCGCCGAGGACCGCAAGGTCAACTCGCCTTACAACACTTACCGGAACCCTGGCCTGCCCGCCGGGCCCATCGGTAATCCGGGCAAGGCTGCGCTCGAGGCCGCCCTAACCCCTGCCGACAGCAAGGCCAAGTTCTTCGTCACGGTCAACCTCGAAACTGGCGAGACCCGGTTCGCCGAGACCTACGAGGAACACCAGAAGAACGTCAAGCTGTTCCAGAAATACTGCGAGACCAGCGACCGATGCTGAGGCAGGCTGGAGTGGTTGGCGACCCCGCTGGGCACTCCCTCTCCCCGGCCATCCACCGGGCCGGTTACGCCGTTCACGGCTTGGAGTGGCACTACGAGGCCCACACCGTGCCAGCCGAAGATCTTTCCGCATTCGTGAGGGAGTGCGGAAGGGACCCGTCGTATGCCGGTCTGAGCGTGACCGCGCCGCACAAACAAGCCATCGTCGCCTTCGGAGAACCCGACGAGCCTACCCGCTTGCTGGGGGCCGGGAACACGATCCTTTTTGGGGAGAGGCCCACCATCCATAACACGGACGTGCCGGGGTTCGCCCGGGCGTGGAGGACCCACGAACTGCCCGCTCCTCGTAGCGCGGCCGTCGTCGGGAATGGGGCCACGGCTCGCTCCATCCTCTTAGCGCTCGCCGGGCTCGGGCTTCGGGATGCGGTGGTGCTGGCGCGCAGGCCCGAGCGAGCCGCTGCCTTGGCAGATCTCGCGGCGCCTCTCGGCGTGGCGGTTGAAGTTCGACGGCTCACGGACGCTTGTCCTGCGGTGGACGTGGTGGTCAACACCGTGCCGCCGGAGGCGACGGCAGACGTGGCCGAGTCTTTGGCCGGTGCGGCCCAGGCCGTGTTCGACGTGGTGTATGACCCGTGGCCCACTCCGCTTGGCCGGGCTGGGCAAGCCGCAGGTAGACCCACGTTGGATGGTCTTGATCTACTGGCGGGCCAGGCGGTGGATCAGTTTTTCCTGATGACCGGAAGACATGTCACTTTTGCGCAATGCCGGGCGGCCGCTGAGGAAGAACTCAAAAGCCGACTCTGACACAATGGCCCAATGCTTCGATACCTGACGGCAGGGGAATCCCATGGCCAAGCTCTCATCGCCACCATGGAGGGTATTCCCGCCCATGTTCGGGTGGGACGCGACGAGATCGCTGAGAACCTGAGGCGGCGGCGTTTGGGCGCTGGGCGGGGCGCCCGGATGAAGTTCGAGGCCGACGAGGTGCGGCTATTGGCGGGGTTCCGCCATGGCGAGACCTTGGGATCACCGATCGCCATTGAGGTGGGAAACACCGAATGGCCGAAGTGGGAGAGAGTCATGGCCCCCGGGGCCGTGCCCGGTGCGGAGTTGGCCGACCTCGCACGCAACGCCCCGCTGACTCGCCCCCGTCCCGGGCATGCCGACCTGGCCGGTATGCAAAAGTACGACTTCGACGAGGCCCGCCCCATTCTGGAGCGTGCGTCAGCCAGGGAGACCGCCGCCCGAGTCGCGCTTGGCACTATCGCTCAGGCGTTCCTACGGCAGGCGCTCGACGTCACCGTGGTCAGCCATGTTGTCGAGCTGGGGCCCGTGCGCGCGACCAGCCTTGACCTGCCGACCTTTGAGGACCTGAGTGCCATCGACGAGGACCCCGTGCGCTGTTTCGACCCGGAGGCATCGGCGGCAATGCAGGCTGAGGTGGAGGCCTGCCGCCGCGACGGTGACACCCTCGGTGGCGTCGTCGAGGTGCTGGCCTGGGGGCTCCCCCCAGGGCTGGGATCGCACACCCAAGGCGACCGAAGGCTCGACGCCAAGCTTGCGGGCGCCCTCATGGGCATCCAGGCCATCAAGGGAGTCGAGCTGGGCGACGGCTTTGACCTGGCTCGTCGCCGGGGCTCCGCCGCGCACGACGAGATCCTCCCCGGCATCCGGCGTGCCACGCAGCACAGCGGCGGCACCGAGGGAGGTATGTCGACCGGCGAGGTGCTTCGGGTGCGAGCGGCGATGAAGCCCATCGCGACGGTCCCGCGGGCGCTGCGCACGATCGACACGTCCACCGGCGCCGAGGCCGCTGCCCATCACCAGCGCAGCGACGTGTGCGCGGTTCCCGCTGCTGGGGTCGTGGCCGAGGCCATGGTGGCTCTCGTGCTTGCCGAGGTGGCCCTCGAGAAGTTCGGCGGCGACTCGGTGGCCGAGACGAGGCGCAACCGTGAGGCCTATCTCGCCGATGTCGCGGAGAGAGGATTGGGGATCGCCCCATGAGCATCGTGCTGATCGGCGCGCCCGGCGCCGGTAAGACCAGCGTCGGCAAGCGGCTTGCCCGCAAGCTTGGCCGTACGTTCGTTGACGTCGATCAACGGATCGAACAGGTGGTGGGTAAGCCCGTGGCGGAGATCTTCGCGGACGAGGGTGAGGCTCATTTCCGGGCTCTGGAGGAGGAAGCGACGCTCGAATTGCTGGAGAGCCACGACGTGATCTCATTGGGTGGGGGAGCGGTGATGAATCCGAGGATCCGTGGGGCGTTGGAGGGCCACGAAGTGGTGTGGCTCAAGGTCTCTATCGGGCAGGCGACGCGCCGGGTTGGGATGAACAAGGCCCGTCCGCTGCTGTTGGGCAATGTGCGTGGCCGGCTGATCGAACTGCTCCGGGAACGCACTCCCGTCTATGAGGCCGTGGCCACCCAGAGCGTCGACACGGACGGTCGGGGGAGCGTCGAGGTGGCGGATGCCCTCGCGGCGGAAAGGGGCGCGATGTGATCGTCCACGTTGATTCGCCGCGCAGCCCTTACGATGTCCACATCGAATCGGGCGCCCTCGAACGGCTCCCGGGACTACTCGGCGGGGCGAGCCGGGCGGCGGTGATCCACCCCGGCGCGCTCGAACCTATCGCTGCACGGATTGCCGCGATGCTCGAGGCGCCCGTCACCCTCGTGGAGGTGCCTGACGCCGAGGCAGCCAAGACCCCCGTGGTGCTGACGCGATGCTGGGATGCCTTGGCTGCGGCCGGCCTCACCCGCAACGATCTTGTCATCGGTGTGGGCGGGGGAACTACCACCGACTTGGCGGGCTTCGTCGCGGCAACATGGTTGCGTGGCGTTGCCTATATCAGCGTACCCACCTCGGTACTGGCCATGGTGGATGCGGCGGTCGGGGGGAAGACCGGCATCAACCTTGACGCCGGGAAGAATCTCGTCGGCGCGTTCTACGAACCGCGCGCCGTCTTGTGCGATCTGGACCTGCTGGCCGGGTTGCCCGGGCCGGAGGTGGCCTCAGGCTTAGCCGAGGTGATCAAGTGCGGTCTGATTTCAGACGGTGAAATCCTGCGGCTGTGCCAGGAGGACGAGGACCTAGCCCAAAGCCGTGACGTGACCAGCGCTCGCTTTGCGGAATTGGTCGCCCGCGCCATTGCCGTCAAAGCTCGCGTGGTCGCCGCCGACTTCACCGAGCGCACATCGTCAGGCACGCGCGTGGGCCGCGAGGCGCTCAACTATGGGCACACCCTCGGCCACGCCATCGAGGCCCATGCACATTTCGCGTGGCGCCACGGGCAAGCGATCAGCGTGGGGATGGCCTGGATGGCGCGGGTGTCGCGGGTGCTGCTGGGCCTTGACGATGCGGCGGTCGCCCTGCACGACGAACTCCTGGGGTCCCTCGGCCTACCGCTCAGGTATGGCGCCCCGTTCGAGGAGTTGCGCCCCATCATGAGCCTCGACAAGAAGGCCCGTGGTGCGTCGCTGCGGCTCGTTGGCCTGAGCGCCCTGGGCGAGCCGGTGATCGTGGAGGACCCGGATGAGGCGGTTCTTGCCCTTTCTTACCAAGAGTTAACGACTCCATAACAATTCCGCTGCCGTGTAGAGAGGGACGAACCGTCTTCTCCTGCGCGTTTTCCTGCCGAGATTTTAACGACTCCATAACAATTTCGCCCCCGTGCGAGGTTGCCAGAGCCTTTCCGAGGCGTTATGGCGACGGCCATCGAGGTGTCCGTAGGGCTTAACCGACCCCCCTTTCAATACCGGGCAGGGTTCTGGTTAGATACGCCCTTGGGGGGGCACTATGTAAACGTCCCTTACTTGGGGACTCGACCGTTTCGAGGACGCGTATGCAACACGCATCACTGAAGCGGCTGAGGGGATTACTGGCAGTCGTCACGGCCGCGCTCCTAGCCGCAACCATCATCTTCGGGAGCCAGCCCGCGAGGGCTGACGACTATCCCACGGGCTACCCGAAGCTCGGCACCAGCGAGGAGTCCATAGCGGGCTTGCCGGTGCACCTGGGCGGAGGGAAGCAGTTGACGCCCCGCCTGTTCACGGTGCACACCGATGACAGGAACGGCGCCATCCAGGCCTACTGCATCGAATTCAGAGTCGGCATCACCAACTGGGGCGCCGAGGTCGATGTTCAGGGCTGGGACGGATTCCCAGGCGACAACAAGTTCAAGACCGATCCCCAGGTGCGCGCCAAGGTGGCCTGGATCGTCCAGCGCAGCTACCCGGATGCGGAGCTGACTCAGATCGCCACCGCCGCCAAGGTCGAAGGGCTGACCAAGGAGGAGGCCATCGCCGGCACCCAGGCCGCCATCTGGCACTTCACCGACGGGTTCAGCTACACCGGCCTGACGAATGGGGACACTGAGTCCGACTCGGCCAAGCGCGTCCAAGCGCTGTACAACTACCTCACCGGCGAGGCCAACACCGGTCTCGAGGAGACCGCCGGCCCGACCGTCACGGTGACCGCTCCGGAGGAGGTGGGCGAGGCTGGCAAGAAGATCGGGCCCATCCGCATCGAGTCGGGCCAGGCCACCGTCGCGGTGGAGCCCCTGGCGCACCCCCTGGTGGACGCCGACGGCAAGGCCGTTGACCTGAAGGCTGTCCCCACGGGCGTTGACCTGTTCCTGGATGTCCCGGCCGGTACGGCCGCCGGGGAGCAGACCATCAAGGTGACCGCGGTGGGCAGCGCCTACTCCGGCCAGCTCCTGGTGGCTCGCGGGAAGCGTAGCCAGACCATCATCATTGGCAACAACCGCTCGGTCGAGGTCTCGGCCGAGGCCAAGGTTGCCTGGAAGGCCGCTCCTACACCGCCGGAGACCACGCCTCCGACCCCGGAGACCACGCCTCCCACGCCGGAGACCACGCCTCCCACGCCGGAGACCACGCCTCCCACGCCGGAGACCACGCCTCCCACGCCGGAGACCACGCCTCCGACCCCGGAGACCACGCCTCCCACGCTGAAGACCACGCCTCCGACGACCACCACCACGGCCCCTCCGCCGTCGCGGCCAGGCTTGCCGAAGACGGGCGTCTAATCGTTAATCGCCGCTAACACAGGGGCCGGATTCGTCCGGCCCCTGTGTCATGCCTGCGCAATTGGCCGCGTGTAGGTGGGAACGGGTAAACTCGCTCGGCGGGTCCGCGCGGCCACTGCCCCGGATGTAGCGACTAGGAGACTTGCATGGCGTCAACCAACGACCTGAAGAACGGCATGGTGCTCGACCTCAACGGCGAGCTGTGGCAGGTGCTGTGGTTCCAGCACCACAAGCCAGGCAAGGGCAACACCGTCGTGCGCACGAAGCTCAAGAACGTGCTGACCGGCAAGATCGTGGACCAGACGTTCAACTCCGACACCAAGGTGGATACCGCCACCGTCGATCGCCGCGAGATGCAGTATCTGTACCTCGATGGCGAGGACTACGTCTTCATGGACAACACCACCTACGACCAGCTTCATATCTCTGGCGACATCGTGGGCGATGCCAAGGACTACATGCTGGAAAACCAGAACGCCATCGTCGCCACCCATGAGGGCACCCCGCTGTTCATCGAATTGCCCGCATCCGTGGAACTCGAGGTGACCTACACCGAGCCCGGCCTGCAAGGAGACCGTTCCACCGGCGGCACCAAGCCCGCCACGCTGGAGACGAGCAAGCAGATCCAGGTGCCCCTCTTCATCACAACGGGCGAGCGGGTCAAGGTGGATACCCGGGACGGCTCGTACCTTGGCCGGGTCAAGTCCTGACCGAATGCCCGACGCCCCCCGCTACAGCACGCAGACCAAGGCCCGCAAGGCCGCCCTGGATATCTTGTTCATGGCGGACCAGCGCGGTGCCTCGGTGGCGGAGACCTTCGCCGAGCAACGCTCGTTGGCCACGGGCGTCACGCGCGAACTCACCCGCGACATCGTGCTCGGTTACGCCGAACACGCCTTGGCCATCGATCAGCGCATCGCCGAGTCGACGACGAGTTCATGGCCGCTCGAGCGTATGCCCGCGGTGGACCGCAACCTGGCTCGCATCGCCGTGTTCGAACTGGATTACACCGCAACACCCCCGTCAGCCGTCATCGCGGAGGCGGTGCGGTTGGCGGGCGACCTTTCCACGAATGACTCCCCAGCGTTCCTCAACGGCCTATTGTCTAAGGCATTGGCCACCAAGCCCACGACCAATTGATTGAGAGGTCATACGCATGTCCCTTCCTGCATTGCTGGTTCTGGAGGACGGGCGCGTGTTTCGTGGCCAGTCGTTCGGAGCCGAGGGAGAGACCTTCGGAGAACTCGTTTTCAGCACCGGCATGTCCGGTTACCAGGAGACGCTGACCGACCCCAGCTATCACCGGCAGGTGGTGCTGGCCACCGCTCCTCACATCGGCAACACCGGGTGGAACGACGAAGACGATGAGTCGTCGCGGATTTGGGTGGCGGGCTACATCGTGCGCGATCCCTCGCCTCGACCCTCGAACTGGCGTAGCCGCCGCGGCCTCGACGACGAACTCAAGGCCCAGGGCATCGTCGGTATCAGCGGCATCGATACCCGGGCGCTCACCCGGCACATCCGCGAGACCGGCGCGATGCGAGTGGGCATCTCCACCGTCGAGACCGACCCCGACGCTCTGCTGGCCCGCGTGCTCGCCTCACCCGAGATGAAGGGCGCCGACCTCAGCGCCGACGTCAGTACCACCGAGCCATACGTCGTGCCTGCGGTGGGGGCGAAGCGGTTCACCGTGGCCGCCATCGACCTCGGCATCAAGTCGATGACGCCAACCCAGATGGCCGCGCGTGGCATGGAGGTGCACGTCCTCCCCGTCACAGTGTCTCTCGACGAGGTGCTGGCCATCGCGCCAGACGGAGTGTTCTTCTCCAATGGGCCAGGCGATCCAGCCACCGCCGATGGCCCGGTCGAGTTGCTGCGGGGCATCCTGGGAGCCGGCCTGCCCTACTTCGGCATCTGCTTCGGCAACCAGCTTTTCGGCCGGGCGCTGGGTTTTGGCACCTACAAGCTCAAGTTCGGGCACCGCGGCATCAACCAACCGGTGCTGGACCGCACGACGGGCAAGGTGGAGGTCACCGCTCATAACCACGGCTTCGCCGTCGACGCTGCCTTGGATCGCGCCACCGAGACCCCCTATGGCGAGGCCACCGTCAGCCACGTCTGCCTCAACGACGATGTCGTGGAGGGCTTGGAGCTGCGCCGTGACGGTCGCCTCATCGGCTTCTCGGTGCAATACCACCCGGAGGCCGCCGCCGGCCCCCATGACGCCAACTACCTCTTCGACCGCTTCGCCGACATGATGGAGCGAACACGGTGAGGATCGACTCGCTGCGCATCCGCAACTACCGGGTCCTGCGAGATGTGAAGTTCGACGACTTGAAGGCGCTGACCGTTCTTGTGGGGCCGAACGGCAGCGGCAAGTCCACCGTTTTCGACGCTTTCGCCTTCCTGCACGAGGCCTTCACCGGAGGGCTGCGTAGCGCATGGGAACGGCGCAACCGAATGGGCGCCATCCGCAGCCGGGGGAGCGAGGGTCCCGTCGAGTTCGAACTCAAGTACAAGGTTGATGTCGACTCCCGGCAGCGTCAAACCACATACCAGCTCGCCATCGGTGAGGAACAGGGACAGCCTGTGATCGAGCGTGAGATGCTGCGTTGGACGACGAGCCTGGGCCCTGGGCGCCCCACTCACATCCTGGACTTCACGCGTGGACGGGGGCGGGTCTACAACGAGCAGTCCGCAACGTACGAGGAGGAGAGTCTCGACTCGCCCGACCTGGCCGAGGACATCCGTGAGCTGTCTGGAAGATCGCAGGTATTAGTTACTACCCACTCACGCGAATTCCTCGCGGCGATCGAGCCGAAGGAGCTATGGACCATCTCCCGCGGCGACAATGGGTATGCCAGCCTCTCGCGAGTCAGCCAGGACGAGCGGGTCATGGCGATGCTGAAGGTCGGAGCCTCCCTCCCCGAGCTGTGGGCTGAGGGATACCTTACGAGCGCGGACCCGAAGCTGTGAACGTGACGCACATCGACTTCCTCGTCGAGGGCTACTCCATGCCTGCGACACTGCGTTGCCTATTGCCCAAACTGCTAGCTTCATCCGGTTCCGCGACGGGGTCCGGTTTCTCGTCAGTACACCCTAAGGAAAGCGATGCCAAGACGAACTGATATCTCCTCCATCCTGGTGATCGGCTCTGGCCCCATCATCATCGGGCAGGCTTGCGAGTTCGACTACTCCGGTACCCAGGCCTGCCGGGTGTTGCGCGAGGAGGGGTTCCGGGTGGTGCTGGTCAACTCCAACCCGGCCACCATCATGACCGACCCGGACTTCGCCGATGCCACCTACGTCGAGCCGATCACGCCGGAGTTCGTGGAAAAGGTCATCGCCAAGGAGCGCCCCGATGCCGTGCTTGCCACCCTGGGCGGGCAGACCGCGCTCAACATCGCGGTGACGCTTCACGAGAACGGAGTGTTGGCCAAGTACGGCGTCGAACTGATCGGCGCCTCCATCGAGGCGATCCAGCGTGGCGAGGACCGCGAACAGTTCAAGGAGATCGTGCAAGGGCTCACCGATATCCCCGGCGGTGCGCCAGAGGTGGCACGGTCCCGGATCTGCCACAGCATGGACGAGGTGCTGACCGCGGCGGACGAGCTGGGCTACCCCGTCGTGGTGCGACCGTCGTTCACCATGGGGGGAGTGGGATCGGGCTTCGCCCACGACGAGGAGGACCTGCGCGCCATCGCCGGGGCGGGACTGGCCGCATCCCCGGTGACAGAGGTACTCATCGAGGAGTCCATCCTCGGGTGGAAGGAGTACGAACTGGAGGTGATGCGCGACAAGGCGGACAATGTCGTCATCATCTGCTCGATCGAGAATTTCGACCCGATGGGCGTGCACACCGGCGACTCCATCACAGTTGCCCCGGCCATGACGCTCACAGACCGCGAATACCAGCGCATGCGCGACGTGGGCATCGGCGTCATCCGGGCCGTAGGCGTCGATACCGGCGGCTGCAACATCCAGTTCGCCATCAACCCCGCCGACGGGCGGATGATCGTGATCGAGATGAACCCACGCGTGTCGCGCTCGTCGGCGCTGGCGTCCAAGGCAACCGGGTTTCCGATCGCCAAGATCGCAGCCAAGGTGGCCGTCGGCTACACCCTCGACGAGATCCCCAACGACATCACCCGCGAGACCCCGGCCAGCTTCGAGCCCAGCCTCGACTACGTCATCGTCAAGATCCCACGGTTCGCGTTCGAGAAATTCCCGGCCGCGGATCCGGTGCTGACCACCCACATGAAGTCTGTGGGCGAGGCGATGGGGATCGGCCGCAACTTCACCGAAGCCCTCGGCAAGGCCCTGCGTTCCCTTGAGGATCCAAAGGCCCCGTTCCGTTTCGACCCCGCCACTGAGAGCGCCGATGACCTGGTCGCTGCCGCTGCCCTGCCGCACGATGGGAGGGTCCAGCTCGTCATGCGCGCGCTCGTTGCGGGTGCCTCCGTCGAGCAGCTCTTCGACGCCACCAAGATCGATCCCTGGTTCCTCGATCAGCTCGCCATCATCGCCGACGTGGCTCGTGAGGTGCGCGAGGCCCGCGACCTCACCCCGGACCTGCTCCGCACGGCCAAGCGCCACGGCTTGGCCGACTCCCAGATCGCAGTGCTGCGCAACCTCGACACCGACGTGGTGCGTGGCGTGCGGTGGGCCTTGGGGATCAGGCCTGTCTACAAGGCGGTCGACACGTGTGCCGCCGAGTTCGCCGCCAAGACCCCGTACCTCTATTCCTCCTACGACGAGGAGACGGAGGTACCCACCCGAACCAAGGATGCCGTGCTCATCCTGGGCTCTGGGCCAAACCGGATCGGCCAAGGCATTGAGTTCGATTACTCCTGCGTGCACGCCACCATGGCGCTGCGCGAGGCGGGGTACGAGACCGTCATGGTCAACTGCAACCCGGAGACCGTTTCCACCGACTACGACACCTCGGACCGACTCTACTTCGAACCCTTGACCGCCGAGGACGTGCTGGAGATCTACCGCGCCGAGCTCCAGGCAGGCCCGGTGGCCGGCGTGATCTGCCAACTCGGCGGGCAGACCCCCCTCAAACTGGCTCAAGGGCTCAAGGACGCTGGGGTGCCCATCGTTGGCACGTCCCCGGAAGCGATCAACCTTGCAGAGGAACGCGGCGCGTTCGGCCGGGTGCTGACCCGGGCCGGCCTGCCCGCCCCCAAGCACGGCATGGCGGCATCTGCCGAGGAGGCCAAGGCCATCGCCGGCGAGATCGGCTACCCCGTACTGGTGCGTCCCAGCTACGTGCTGGGCGGAAGAGGAATGCAGATCGTCTACAACGACGAGGCTCTCGAGACCTATGTCGCCAAGGCGACCGAGGTCAGCGAGGACCAGCCTGTACTGGTGGATCGTTTCCTCGACGATGCGGTGGAGATCGACGTGGATGCCCTCTATGACGGGCAGGAACTCTACATGGGGGGCGTGATGGAGCACATCGAGGAGGCAGGCATCCACTCCGGTGACTCGGCGTGTTCACTGCCACCCATCACCCTCGGCGGAGCGGTCCTGGACCGGATCCGCCACTACACGGGCAAGATCGCCGAGGGTGTGGGCGTGCGTGGCCTGCTCAACATCCAGTTCGCCTTCCACGCGGATACCCTCTACGTCCTCGAAGCCAACCCCAGGGCGTCACGCACGGTGCCTTTCGTCTCCAAGGCCACGGCCACGCCGTTGGCCAAGGCGGCCGCCCTGATCATGATGGGCCGCAGCATCACCGACCTGCGGGCTCAAGGCATGCTCCGCGCCGACGGAGACGGCACGACGCTGTTGCCAGGCAGCCCGGTGGCGGTCAAGGAGGCGGTCATGCCATTCAATCGGTTCCGCACCAGCACCGGCTCCTTGATCGACACCCTGCTCGGTCCCGAAATGCGTTCAACGGGCGAGGTAATGGGGCTGTCCGACAACTTCGGCACCGCCTACGCCAAGTCTCAAGCGGCGGGAGGCTGGCCCCTGCCCACGGGAGGGACTCTGTTTGTCTCCATCGCGAATCGGGACAAGCGCCACGCGATCTGGCCCATCAAACGGCTCGTCGACCTGGGATTCACCGTGCTCGCCACCACTGGAACCGCATCGGTGTTGCGCCGTAATGGGGTGCCCTGTCAGATTCTGCACAAGATCTCCGAGATGGATCCCTCGAACACCCAGCCCAGCATCTTCGACCTCATCACATCGGGTGAGATCGACCTCATTTTCAACATCCCAGAGGGTTCCGCCTCCGGCGAGTCCACCCGAAAGGATGGGTACCTCATCCGCACGGCCGCCGTATTCGCCGAGGTGCCCGCCATCACGACCGTGCCAGGACTGGCGGCCGCTACCCAAGGCATCGAGGCACTGCAGCGCGGCGAGATCGAGGTTCGATCCTTGCAGGAGTGGGCGGCATCGTGAGGCCGAGCACCCGAATCCTGCGCGGGGGGTACCACCTGCTGCGCCATGGCTTGTTCCGCTACGCGGGCGGGAACCCGGAGCGAGTTCACGAGGACATGATCGCCGCATTGGCCAAGGTGCCCACCCCGGGCAGAGCGGCGGTGGCCGACCCCGTCACGGTGGCCGGCGTCTCGTTTCCGAACCGGGTGGGCGTGGCCGCCGGCCTTGACAAGGATGGCATCGCGGCGCGCGCATGGGCGAGATTCGGCTTCGGGTTCGCCGAATTGGGCACCGTCACCGCATTGGCGCAGCCGGGTAATCCCAAACCCAGGATGTTCCGGGCGGTCGACTCGAAGGCCATCGTGAACCGGATGGGGTTTAACAACCATGGCGCGGCGGCGCTGGCCCGTGAACTGGCGCGCATCGGCGTCCAGCGGGGAAACCAGGCGGCGGGAATCCCGCTGGGGATCTCCATTGGCAAATCCAAGATGACGCCTCTGCCCGGGGCGGTGCAGGACTACCTCACCTCGCTGCGACTGCTGGCCAGCCACGCCGACTACATCGCCATCAATGTGTCCAGTCCCAACACGCCAGGGCTACGCAGCCTGCAGCAGGCCCACGAGCTTGGAACCCTTGTGGCGGCGCTGACCGATGAGGCCGCAGCGCTTTCCTTCGCGCCGGTTCCGGTCTTCGTCAAGCTGGCCCCCGACCTGGCCGGTTCTGACCTCGTCGAGACCCTCGCGGTGCTGCGCGACTCAGCGGCATCCGGCCTCATCGCCACCAATACCACCCTCTCCCGTGAGGGCTTGGAACCCGCCGACCGTTGGCTGGCTGCGGAGGCCGGGGGACTCAGCGGACGCCCCCTCACAGCGAAGGCGTTGGCCTTCGTCGAATCCCTCGCTGGTATCGGCCTTCCCGTCATCGGGGCGGGAGGCATCATGACCCCAGCCGACGCGGACCGTATGTTCAACGCGGGCGCCGTGCTGGTACAGCTCTACACCGGCTTCATCTATGAAGGTCCGGCCTTGGTACGGGGCATCCACGAGTTCAGGAGACGAGCATGACCTACGCCCAACGACTCGCCGCCGCCATCGAGACCCGGGGGCGGCTCTGCGTGGGGATCGATCCCATGGCCTCCGTGCTCGAAGCCTGGGGCCTGGGTCATGACCTCGCCGGTCTCGAGCGGTGCGCCCGTGGGATCGTCGAGACCCTGGGGGAGCGGGTGGCTGTGTTCAAGCCCCAGTCAGCCTTCTTCGAGGCGTTCGGTGCCCGCGGAGTGGCCGTATTAGAGCGTGTCCTCGCCGACATCGCTGCTGCCGGGGCACTCAGCATCCTCGACGTCAAACGCGGCGACATCGGGTCGTCCATGGTCGGCTATGCCGAGGCCTACCTCGGGCACGACGCCCCGCTGCGCGCCGACGCGATCACAGTCAGCCCCTATCTCGGGGTGGAGGCGTTGCGGCCGGCCATCGATGCGGCCGTCGCGGGAGGGCAAGGACTCTACGTGCTGGCGCGCACCTCGAACCCGGAAGGCGCGGCCGTCCAGTTGGCTACGTCCGGCAGCGGCACCGTGGCGCAACACGTGGTCGACACCGTCACCGAAATCAATCGTAGTGCCGATTACTCCATCGGTTTGGTGGTTGGCGGCACCCACCGGGATCTCGGATGCGACCTCGGTGAGTTCAATGCATCGGTGCTGGTGCCCGGCATCGGGGCCCAAGGCGGCACCATTGCGGGGCTGCGCGACACATTTGGCCACGCGATGCTGCACGTCCTTCCCACTGCGAGCCGAGAGGTCATCGGCTCCGGACAAGGGGTTTTGCTGGAGCGGGCCGAGCGGCTCATCATTGCTTGGCACAACGACGGGTAAATCCTGTCAAGATACGAGCAATCGTTAGCCAAAGGCGGTACATTTCCAGGAACGGGGTGTGGCCCCCGGGGTATGGAGAAGGGACTTCCAATGGCGATTCCTCAACTGAGCTCCGCACAGCTTGAGGCAGCACGCGAGGCTGCTACAGAGGCTCGGCGTGCGCGTGCTGAGCTGAAGGAGCAAGTCAAGTCTGGACAGCTCTCGTTTGCCGATGCCCTCACCAAGGCAGTGGGAGACGACACCTTGTCCCGTATCAAGGTGGTGGACCTCCTGCGGTCCGTGCCGCGGGTGGGCATCACCCGCGCTACCGAGATCATGGAGAACCTGAACATCGCTCCCAACCGACGGATTCGCGGCCTGGGGCGACATCAGGTGCTGAGGCTCACGGAACTGTTCAAGTAGACCTACCAGCGCGTAGGCTGCCCGCGTGTCTGAATCTCACGTGTGGGTGATTTCCGGTCCCAGCGGGGTCGGCAAGGGGACTGTCTGCGCGCGCTTGAAGCAGTTGCATCCGGAGGTGCATTACTCCGTTTCGTGGACGACGCGACCGGCGCGGCCTGGGGAGGTCGACGGCCAGGACTATCACTTCGTCACCGTGGATGAGTTCCGCGCGCTCATCGACGGTGGGAAGCTTCTGGAATGGGCCGTGGTGCATGGGAGCAACTACTACGGGACTCCCAGTGGGCCCGTCCGCGAGGCTTTGGAGTCGGGACGCCACGTGGTGCTTGAGATCGATCTTCAAGGGGCGCGGCAGATCAAGCAGAACTTGCCTGAGGCGCGATTGGTCTTCCTCACCCCGCCATCATGGGAGGAGTTGGTCGCTCGCCTGCGTGGGCGGGGCACCGAGGACGAGGCTACACGGCGGCGTCGCCTCGCCACCGCACAGGAGGAACTAGCCGCCGTGGACGAGGCCGATCACGTGGTGTGTAACACCGAGATCGAGGAAACCGTGGCGGCTTTGGTAGGCTTGATGGGCTTGTGACCCAAGCCTGGAGTTCCCGATAAAGGATCAACTTTGAGCATTCAACCCGAAGGCATCACCAACCCGCCCGTCGACACCCTGCTGGAGAACATCGACTCCAAGTACAGGCTGGTGCTGTTTGCCGCCAAGCGAGCCCGTCAGATCAACGCCTACTACTCCCAACTGGGCGAGGGTTTGCTGGAGAACGTGGGCCCCATGGTCGCTGCCGCGCCCGAGGAGAAGCCCCTGACCATCGCGCTGCGCGAGATCAACGACGGCATGCTGCGCTATAGCGAGGTCGACCCGGCCGAGGTCGAGGCGGCCGCGACCGCAGAGATCGACCCCTCGTTCACGTTCGTGGATCCCTTTGCCGAGACAGAATCGACCGCGCAGTGAGGCTCTTCACATCGGAATCGGTGACGGAGGGCCACCCGGACAAGATCGCCGATTCCATCTCGGACGCTGTTCTTGACTCGTTGCTGGCGCAGGACCCGGCCTCCCGCGTCGCTGTGGAGACCCTGGTTACCACGGGCCTCGTCGTCGTTGCCGGTGAGGTGTCCACATCTGGCTACGTCGACGTGGCTGGTGTCGCCCGCCAACGCATCCTTGACATCGGCTACGACTCGTCAAGCAAGGGCTTCGACGGCGCCTCGTGTGGTGTCTCGGTGGCCATCGGTGCGCAGTCCCCAGACATCGCGCAGGGAGTCGATGAGGCCTACGAGCATCGAGTGGAGGCCGATGCCGACCAGGCCAGCGTCCAGGGAGCGGGCGATCAGGGGCTGATGTTCGGCTATGCCTGCACCGAGACCCCCGCCCTGATGCCGCTGCCCATCGACGTGGCGCATCGGCTCGCTGAGCGGCTTACCCAGGTCCGCAAGGACGCCACCTTGGACTATCTGCGTCCAGATGGCAAGACCCAGGTCACCGTCGCCTACGACGAGACAGGTAAGCCACGAGGCATCGATACCGTCGTGGTCAGTTCGCAGCACCGCGAGGACGTGACATCTGAGCAGATCGCCGCAGACCTCAAGCGGCACGTCATCGCGCCGGTGCTGGACCGCTATGGTTTCGCCACGCCGGAGCGGGTGCTGGTCAATCCCACGGGCAAGTTCGTCATCGGCGGGCCCATGGGTGACGCTGGGGTGACGGGACGCAAGATCATCGTCGATACATACGGTGGCATGGCTCGCCACGGCGGCGGCGCCTTCTCGGGCAAGGACCCCTCGAAGGTGGACCGTTCCGCGGCTTACGCCATGCGTTGGGTGGCCAAGAACGTGGTCGCCGCGGGCCTCGCCGAACGCTGCGAGGTTCAGGTGGCCTATGCCATCGGCAAGGCGCATCCGGTTGGCTTCTATCTGGACACGTTCGGTACCGCCAAGGTGCCCGAGAACCAGATCAGAGACGCGGTGCTGGCCACCTTCGACCTGCGGCCCGGAGCGATCATCCGCGACCTTGACCTGCTGCGGCCGGTCTTCTCCAATGTGACCGTCTATGGCCACTTTGGGCGCGAGATCCCGGCTGCCACATGGGAACGCACCGATCGGGCTGAGGCGCTGGCGGCTGCCGTTCAGGGCTGACGCTATGCCCGTGGCGCGGGTCGCCGTCGATATCCCGCTGGCCCACCTTGACCGGCTCTTCGACTACGCCATTCCTGAGCCGATGATGCGCGACGCGGTTCCTGGCGTGCGGGTCAAGGTGCCTTTCGCCGGGACGAGCCGGGATGGGTGGCTGGTGGAACTCGCCGACGAATCCGAGGCGAGCGAACTCGCCTCGCTGAGGCGGGTCGTCTCCACGGAGGAGATCCTCACTCCGCGGCTGTTCCGGTTGATCCGCGCGGTGGCGGACCATTACGCGGGCACTTGGTGGGACGTCGCGCGGCTAGCGATCCCTCCGCGGCACGCCACCACCGAGAAGGCGCCCCAACGGACCTGGCCGTCACCGGCAACACCCGAGCCCGCCACGGTGCTGCCGGCCTATCCCCGCGGGAAGAGTCTGCTCAATGCTTTGTGCGAGGGCCGCTCGCCGCGAGCCGCCTGGCTGGCCGCGGCCGTGGACCGCGGCCCTGGCGATCTGTTTGGTGGCGTTCTCGAAGCCGCCGCGGCTACTCTCGGCTCGGGTCGGGGAGTGGTGATCGTTGTCCCCACCGCGCGCGATCTTGCGGCCATGGCGAGGAGGGCGCGGGCCGCCTTCGGCCATGCGGCTGTGGGTGTGCTGTCAGGCGACATGGGGCCATCCGCGCGCTACCGGGCCTTCCTGGCCGCGTGCCGAGGAGAAGCACGCATCGTCGTGGGCACTCGTAGCGCCGTCTTCGCCCCCATCAAGGACTTGGGACTCATTGTGGTCGTTGACGACGGCAATGACGCTTATGCCGAGCCCAAGGCGCCCTATCCGCACGCACGTTCCGTGGCGGTGCTGCGCGCCGCGCAGGAGGCCACGGCCTTGCTGCTGGCGGGTCATGGGCGTAGCACGGATGCTCAGGCGTTGATCGAACGCGGGTGGTTGGGGGAGGTGGCCCTGTCCGCGCAGGAAGCGCGCCGGACGCAGCCCCCGGTGCGGGCCGTCGACGAGGTGGACAGGGAGAGGGACCCCGTGGCGGCGCGGTTGAGGATTCCTTCGGTGGCGTTTCGGTTCCTGCGTGACCATCTTCCGCAAGGTCCGGTTCTGGTCCAGGTGCCGATGAGGGGCTATGCGGCCAGCCTGACCTGCCGACGCTGCCGCAACCGTGCCCTTTGCCCCAAGTGTCAGGGGCCCATGCGAATGCGAGTCAAGGATGTGGCCGAATGCTCCCTATGCGGTCACCAACCGCCCGTGTGGCGCTGCCCGCACTGCCACACCGCTGGGCTCAGCACCCCGCTGGCAGGGGCCGAACGAACCGCTGAAGAACTGGCTCGTGCCTTCCCTGGTGTCCTCGCCATCAACAGCTCTGGAGACCGGATCAAGGAGGAGGCGCCCGCCGAGCCGGCCATCGTCGTGGCCACGCCGGGGGCCGAACCAGCCGTGCCTGGCGGGTACGCGGCGACGCTCATCCTGGACGGCGAGGTCACCCTCAACCGGGCCAACCTGCGGGCGGGGGAGGAGGCGGTGCGCCGCTGGGCCAAGGCTTGCGCACGCGTCCGTCCGCCGAAGGATGGCGGCTCCGTTTTGCTCGTGGGACCGTCCACCCACCCCGCCGTGCAGGCCATGGTGCGAGCGGACCTTCCCCGGTTTATTCAGCGCGAACTCGCCGACCGTGCCGACGCCGGTCTGCCTCCATCGGCCAAGGTCGCTCGCGTTGTCGGCGATTCGGAGGCCGTGCGCCAGTTCCTGGATAATGACGAGTGGAGCGGCATCGAACTCCTCGGGCCCACGGAGACCCTCGGTGGGCGATGGGCCGCACTCCTCCGCGCGCCCATGGAACGTTCCCGCACCCTGACCAGCCGGATCAAGCACGCCGCCGCCATCCGATCGGCGCGTAAGGAACCCGGCCAGTTGAGCATTCATGTCGACCCCGAGACCTTGGAGGACTGATGAGGCTCGTCTTTGCAGGAACGCCAGAGGCGGCCATCGCGTCGCTCGACGCATTGCACGCGTCGGCGCACGAGGTGGCAGCCGTCGTTACCAGACCCGATGCCCCCGCAGGCCGTGGCCGGAGGCTGGCAGCGTCTCCCGTGGCGACCCATGCCGAGGCCCTTGGGCTTGAGGTGCTCAAGCCTGCCCATCCCCGTGATCCTGATTTCCAGGAACGTCTGCGGGAACTCAACCCCGACCTTTGCCCCGTTGTTGCCTATGGGGCTCTTTTACCGCGATCCGCGCTAGATATCCCCATCCATGGATGGCTCAACCTGCACTTCTCATTGCTTCCGCGGTGGCGAGGCGCCGCCCCCGTGCAGCGCGCCATCATGGCCGGCGACTCCGAGATCGGCACCTCGTGCTTCAGGATCGTGCGTGAACTGGACGCAGGCGATGTCTACCTCATGGAGCCGCGGCCCATGCCGGAGGCCACCGCCGGCGAGGTCTTGCGGGAGTTAGCGGTCTCCGGCGCGGCCCAGTTAGTGAAGGCCGTCGACTTGGTGGCCTCCGGAGTCGAGCCCACACCTCAGGCCGCCGAGGGAATCACCATCGCACCCAAGGTCACTCCCGCAGAAGCACGGATTGATTGGAACCTACCCGCCGTGACTCTACGCAACCTCGTGTTGGGTTGCTCGCCGGACCCGGGAGCGTGGTGTGAGTTCGAAGGTGCCCGGCTCAAGGTGTTCCGGGCTGCTGTGGCTGAACCCCAACCTCTGGTGCCCGGCGAGCTGGCGGTCACGAAGCGTCAAGTCTTCGTCGGCACGGGTGAGGCAACCTTGGAACTCCTCGAGGTGCAGGCATCCGGGAAGCGACGGATGCCCGCCATCGATTGGGCACGTGCGGGCGTGATGGGGAGGAGGCTGCGGTGAACCCGCGCAAGGTCGCCTTCGACGTCCTGCGACAGGTCACGGGGGAAGGGGCCTACGCGAACCTTGCGGTGACCAAGCGTCTCGCCTCCGCGGGGCTCGACGAACGAGACGCTGGTCTGGTCACTGAGTTGGTGGCGGGCACTTGCCGGCTACAGGGCACCTATGACCGGATCATTGAGGTCGCCGCTGGACGGAGGCTGGGGTCGATGCAGCCGGCCGTCGTCGACATCCTGCGGTTGGGCTGTCACCAGGCGTTGAGCATGGGCCTCAAGGCCTATGCCGCCGTCGGAAGCACGGTGGACCTAGCGCGTCAGAGCGTAGGACAACGGGTCACCGGCCTAGTCAACGCGGTGTTGCGGAAGGTGGCCGCCAAGCCGATGGCCGAGTGGCTCGATCAGTTGGCGTCGGGTGAGGACGAGCTGGGGGCCTTGGCGGTGCGCCAGCATCATCCGCGCTGGATTGTGGAGGAGTACGCGCGCCTTCTTCCCGCCCAGGAACTCGCCGAGGCCTTGGCCGCCAACAATGTCTCGCCAAGGCCCACCTTGGTGGTGCGTCCCGGGCTGTCCCGGGTGGCGGACCTACTCGACGCCACCCCAACGCCGTTGTCTCCCTTCGGGGCGACATCGAGCCTTGTGCCCGCCCAGCAGCCGCTGGTGCGGAAGGGACGCGCTGGGGTGCAGGACGAGGGATCTCAACTCGTGGCCTGGGCATTGTCGCGCGTCGATGCTCCGGACGGGCCATGGCTCGACATGTGCGCCGGGCCGGGAGGTAAAGCGGCGCTACTGGCTGGGCTAGCCCGTCGGCGGGGCACATGGCTCTTGGCCGGGGAGGCTCAGGAACACCGGGCCCGATTGGTGCGTTCGGCGCTGGCTGCCTACCCAGACGGGACGGCGGTTGTTGTGGCTGACGGCACTCGGCCCGCGTGGGGTAGGTCGTTCGCGCGAGTCATGGTGGACGTCCCTTGCTCCGGGCTGGGCTCTCTGCGCCGCCGCCCCGAATCCCGTTGGCGTCGCATGCCCAGTGACGTGGCCTCGCTGGCGTCGCTTCAACGCGCACTGCTGCGTTCGGCCCTCGACTCAGTCGTTCCAGGCGGCATCGTGGCCTATGTGACCTGTTCGCCGTTGTGGGCGGAGACGCGGGAGGTCGTCGACGACGTGCTTCGGCAGCGCGGAGGGTCTCGGCGCATCCACGCCGCCGAAATGCTGCCGGGCGTGGAGAAAGCAGCGGTGGACGAAGATGTCCAACTGTGGCCCCAGCGCCACGGCACCGACGCAATGTTTCTGTCGCTGATCCGCGTGGGGTGAACCAACCCCGCCCAAAGCGGTTACGAACCGAGGTCTAGAGTGAGCCTCACCTAGACCCAACGATCAGGAATCCGGTGTGAATCCGGAGCGGTCGCGCCACTGTGAGCCGCCACGACGGCGGCGAGCCAGAAACTGACGGGTCCTCACCCCAACGATCGGGACGCGTCATCCCGAGGAAGGCCAACATGCGTCTGTCTCGCCTTACGGCACCTTTTCTCGCCTTGCTTCTCGCTGCCGGCTGCACTCAACCGTCCACCGGTACCTCCGGTGCTTCGGCCCCTGGCACGGAGAACCCCCGTCAGTGCATCACCGACTACCGGGAAGGCGTCGACTACTTTCCGGACAAGACCACCTTCGACAAGGCGAAGGGGATCACGGTCGAGTACCACGACTCGTACAAGGTGGTGCACGAAACCGAGCCGCTCAAGGGTGCCAAGTCCCAGAGTTTTGTCCTGCTGCAGTGTGGGGCCCCAACCCCCAAGCTCGAGGGCGATCTCGCCTCTGCCAAGGTGATCGAGGTGCCCACTGCGAAGGTCGCCACATCGTCAACCACCCAACTGCCCGCCTTCGAGATTCTGGGCAAGATCGACGCCATTGCTGGCGTTGAGAACACCGACTACGTCTATTCCCCAGAGATCAAGAAGGCCATCGAGGCGGGCAAGATCTCCGGCTATGGCAACGCGGCCGGGGAGATCAGCGTCGAGAAAGTGGGGGCCTTGCAGCCCGACGTCTTCGTCGCCAGCGGCACACCCAACCCCGCCTACGACTCCATTTCAGAACTCGGCATCCCCGTCATCGGCAACGCCGAATGGCTCGAGTCCTCGCCTCTGGGACGCGCCGAGTGGCTCAAACTGACCGCGCTCCTCACCAATACCGAGGCCGAGGCCAACAAGAAATTCGCCACCATCGTGGCCGACTACGAGAAGACGGCCAAGCTGACCAGGTCTGTGACCAGCAAGCCATCGGTCGTGACTGGCGCGCCGTACAAGGGGCAGTGGTATCGCTCCGGAGGCCAGTCTTACATCGCGAGGTTCCTTGCGGATGCCGGTGCCGAGTATGTCTTCGCCAAGGTTCCCGGCACTGGTTCGTCGCCGGTTGATCTAGAGGTCATCTTGGCCGAGGCTTCCGACGCGCAGTTCTGGCTCAATGCCACCACCACCTCCGAATGGAAATCCGTCTCGGATGTCGTGGCCAGTGACTCGCGGCTCAGCGAACTGAAGGCCACCAAGCTCAGCAACGTGTGGAACCCAACTCTCAGGGTGGGAGACAAGGGAGGCAACGATTACTGGCAGACTGGCGTCGTTCGCCCCGACCAGGTGCTGGCCGATATGGTGGCCATTTTCCATCCTGATCTCTTGCCCGACCACAAGTTCGTCTTCTATCAGAAGCTCTCGTGAGGCGACGCCTAGCGTTGCTGGGGCTGGCCCTGGCAGCGACCGTGGTGCTGGGCATGGCGTTGGGTAGCGTCCGGCTTCCGCTTGGGGACGTCCTCGCGGCCCTGACCGGGGCCGATGAGGTTAGCCGGGTCACTGCCACCATTGTGTGGCAGATTCGCCTGCCCCGTGTTCTCACCGCGATGTTAGCCGGGGGCGCGCTGGCCCTAGCGGGGGCTGAACTTCAGACCCTGTTTCGCAACCCCTTGGCGGACCCGTACATCCTAGGCGTCTCGTCGGGAGCGAGCCTCGGCGTGGCCCTTGTGGTGCTGACGGCGGGTAGTGGCGCCGGGGCCTTGCTGACCTCCGGCTTAGGCCTGAGCGGCGACCTCATGATCACGGTGGCGTCCTCGCTGGGCGCGGCGCTCGTGCTGGGTATCGTGTTGATCGCTGGACGTTATGCCGGTTCGGTAGTGACCTTGTTGCTTCTCGGTGTGATGGTGGGATACCTCGTCTCGGCAGGAGTCAACGTCCTGCTCGCGAGCGCTGCCCCTGAACTGATCGCGGCCTATACACGCTGGCGATTCGGCTCGTTCCAAGGCGTGACGTGGGGCAACCTGCGGATCATGGCACCCGTTTTGGTGTGTTTCATGCTCGTCGTTCTGGCACAGGCCAAGACCCTCAACGCGCTGCTCCTGGGGGAGCGCTACGCAGCCACTATGGGGATGCACGTAGTGCGAGCACGTACCGCCATCGTCGCTACGTCCTCGGTGTTGGCTGGCGTGGTCACGGCCTTCTGTGGACCCATCCAGTTCCTGGGTATCGCCGTGCCACATCTGGCGCGGGGAGTCATGGGCACGTCGAATCATCGTGCCGTGCTGCCTGCGTGCGTTCTTATCGGCGCCACGATGGCTGTCCTGGCTGACGTGCTGGCCGGGTTGCCGGGCGACGGCCTTCTTCCGCTCAACGCCGTTACCGCCATGTTTGGCGCTCCAGTGGTGATCTGGATTCTGCTTCGGCGACACCGGGAGCTGTTGCGATGATTCTGCGTACCAAGGATCTGAGCATCGGCTACGGGAGGCACGAGGTGCTGGGCGGCATCGATGTCGGCTTGAGTGCGGGGCAACTCGCCTGCCTCGTCGGGCCAAACGGGGCAGGCAAGTCCACGCTACTGCGGACGCTCGCGGGGCTGCAGCCGCGGCTGGGGGGCGGAGTGCTGCTCGGCGGCCGCGACCTGCGAGAACTTGACCGCGTCGAGGTGGCTAGGCAGCTTGCTGTGGTGCTCACGGACCGCATCGATCCGGGGCGGCTCAGCGCCGAGGAACTGGTGGGGCTCGGCCGCCATCCGCACACCTCGTGGACGGGAAAGGTTTCGGTGCGCGATCGCGAGGTCGTCACCTCCGCTCTGCGCGATGTCGGGGCGGAGCATGTGGCCGGTCTGCCCATCGCCGAACTCTCCGACGGACAGCGGCAGCGAATCATGGTCGCCCGGGCGTTGGCCCAAGAACCGCGTGTGTTGCTCTTGGACGAGCCAACAGCTTTTCTTGATCCGCCTGGCAGGCTGACGGTGTTCGAGTTGCTGCGCAAACTGGCCGCCGACCGTCAACTCGCGGTACTCGTGTGCACTCACGACGTGGAACTGGCGGTCCGCCATGCCGAGTCGGTATGGGCTCTGGCCCCAACCGGGATCGTCGCTGGGGCGCCGGAGGATCTCATAGCTGACGGAACACTAGCCATCCCGTTCGAGACTGCTGGCGTGGGATTCGACATCGAAACACTGACCTTCCAGCGAGAGGTGGCTCCGGTTGGACAAGCCATTGTGCTCGGCGATGGCGCGTCGGCGGTGCTGGCCCGTCATTGCCTGCGCCGGGCTGGTTACGAGGTAGGGCAGGAACCCCACAGTGGCGCGGTGCTGGTCGAGGCAACGGCGGGCGTCTGGCGGGTGGGAGAACATGAGTTCAACTCGTTGGGGGAGCTCTATTTGCACGTGAGTCATCGACGAAAGTGACCGCGTCCGGATTTTCAGCGAAGACTATATCGCCGGAAAAAGGCCTGCCGCCTGACTGTTTTGTCAGGCGGCAGAACCCTATGCAGGTCTACTCAGTGATGATGAATCTACCTGCCTGGCCAGTTCGGCATGTACCAGCCAAGGTACGGGGCCCCGGGCCACGACTGGTTCACGACACGGATCGTTTGGGCCGTTGTCACGTAGGTGCCGTCACCAAGTGAGATCATCACATGGCCGTAGTTGCCATTGATAGCAGCCGGGCCATAGAAGACCACAGCCCCCTTAGGTGGCGTGCCGCTCCGGTTCACCTGTCCCTGTACGGCCCGATAGTGGGCATAGGCTGAGGGGTGAACACCGGAGACCCCCCACACGTGCTCGACCCACCTCTCGCACCAGCCATTCCAGCCCGTTTGTCCGACCATTGACCGGGCATAGTCGCCGACTCGGCTGGCCTTATCGGATGGAGCGGGAGCGGTGCCGCAGTCAGGCGCTACAGCGCTATTGGTTCCGGTGTAGAGGAATGCGTCGGTGACGAAACCGGTACGGCCACCGTAGCTGACCTTGTTCCACAGGTTAGTCGCGCCATACTCGCCTGTGACCCAGCTTCCCCGGGACGTGCAGTGGATCTCGACCTGGGCCCCATAGGGGATAGTGCCCTGAGCCGCGTGCGAAGTGGATGGCCCGGAGCGGAGGACGACAGACGGGTTAGCGATCACCTTCCCCGTCGGTGCGGCATAGGCCTCACCGCTGATTGCGCTGAGGCTCGCTAGCCCCACTAGGAAGACGAGCGCCCTCGCCAGTGATCGTTTCAAAGAAGCAGTCATGGTATACCTCCCATCGTATTCCTGAATGACTGTTCTGAAGCGGATTGTGATCCGCCGATCAGCATCTTCGTTGCTGATGCGTAGAACTTAAATCCGGCAATCCTCTTTGGAAACCCCCTAGGGGCACCCAAGATGATTGTGGGGACCCCCTGAGCCGTGACTAGGGGTGATGCTGCCCCCCCGATGAAGCGAGGGGGGTTAGGGGGTGCAGGTTGAAGAGTCGACAGTGGAGTCATCGCAGGCCAAGTCGACTGCGGTAAGCGTCAATCCTGGGCTGCGGGCTTCGACTCCCCAGTCCCTGCTGGTCCCTCCGCAGCCAACGTGGAGGCTATAGGGGAAAGCCGAGACGGACCCTAGGAAGTACGATCCCGGTTCGTGTGGGTCGGTGCGCAGCGTCGCGAAGTTGCCCTTTCCGTCGGCAGAGGCTACCCAGACTCCTACCACGTTACTGCCGGAGGTGCAGACCACATGTCCCTGAATGGGCACTTGGTCAGACTGGTAGCGGAGTACCGTTAAGATCGCTGCGATGAGCATTACGGTGATCACCATTCCACCAGTCGTTAACAGAAGGGGTGATCGGGAGAAGCGAGAAGGTCGAGAGGGTTTTGCGTGGCGACTGCCCGCAGGGGAGTTGGCTCGGGGGTCATCAACAGATCTAGGACTCCTCGAGGCATTTTCTTGAAGGGAAAAAGGATCTCTGGTCTCGACACGCTCAGCATCGATGTTTCGATCTGCTCGGTCGGCGAGCATCTCCGGCTCAGTAGGCGGTTGTTGATCAGGTCTCCCTGCATCGGTTTCGAGAACTTTGTTTGTGGCCTCCTGGTCTCCCGAAATCTGCATCACGTAGGAGGTCAACTCTGAGGTATTGCTAGTCGCGATGGAACGAGCGAGTAAGCCGGTCGGGTAATCGGGTAGTCTCGTGGAGAAGTACTCGTCAAGAGCGTGTCCAAGGGTGGCGGGGAACTTTCGCCCCGGTTCGTGAATATGCTTGCTTAGGTTCCCATACCACGGGGGGTTTCCCTGTCGCAATCCGCGTTCCACGGAGCGCACGCTCTCCCCGGTGGCGCGGCGAAGAGCCTGTGCCGCCTTGGCGATCTCGTGATTGATCGCCCTCTCTTCACTTCCGCTCATGACAGTGATCCCATCGTCAATATGCACGCCGTGCAAGGATGCGTTTCCGTGTGTCCTCACGGATTGGAAGCTACTAGTTCCCCCTTCCCTTCGTAACAGTACTCCAAGCTCTGGCCGGGTTCCAGCCATCACGGATTCCGGTACTACTCCCGCGGGAGCCCGTCGAGTGAGCCACAGCCTCGCAGGCTAGGGTTGGTCCCATGCGGATCACCCCAAGCATTCTCAACGCCGATTTCGCCGACCTCGCCGGCGAGATCGCCCGGATTCCATCGGCGGACGCCATCCATATCGACGTCATGGACAACCACTTTGTGCCCAACCTGACCCTTGGGCTGCCGGTGGTGGAGTCGATCCGCAGGGCCACCCGGCAGATGCTCGACATCCACCTCATGATTGAGGACCCCGACCGATGGGCTCCTGCCTACGCCGAGGCTGGCGCGGAGTCGGTGACGTTTCATGTGGAGGCCGCCCATGCCCCCATTCGCCTCGCCCGGGAGTTGCGTCGCCTCGGAGCCCGAGCGTCCATGGCGCTTAAACCGGCTACCCCCATCGAGGGATACGCCGACATGCTCGATGAGGTGGACATGGTGCTCCTCATGACTGTCGAGCCTGGGTTTGGGGGGCAGAAGTTCCTTGATCTCGTGCTGCCCAAGATTCGCCGTACCCGTGAGTTGCTGGGGGGGCGCCCCATTTGGCTCCAGGTGGACGGTGGGGTCAGCCTCGAGACGATCGAGCGCTGCGCCGAGGCCGGTGCTGACACCTTTGTGGCGGGCTCGGCGGTCTACACCGCGGAACAGCCCGATGCGATGGTCGAGCAACTGCGAGCGGCCGCGCTCGGGCATCGGCATCGCTAATGGCGCGTCGACTGAGATAGCTTCCGGCGAACATGCGGCGCCTAGGGAAGTCTCACGCGTCGAAGATCCGCGCGACTCAGCCTTGGCCGCGGCGACGAAGGAATTTCTCCAGTTCCGCCGCGATCTTGTCGCCGGTGGCTTCTTCCACCACCTCGGCGTCGCGCACTTCCTCCAGTTGGCCGATGTAGTCGGCGATCTCGGGATCGGACTGGCTGAGTTCGTCGACGGCCTCCACCCATTTGACTGCCTCGTCGGGAATCTCCTTGTGGTCGAGGCTCAGATCCAGAAGCGACTCCAATTCGCTCAGCAAGGCCTCCTGGGCTCTCGGATTGGGCGGCGCGGAGACATAGTGCGGTACGGAGACCCACAGGGAGGCCGCTGGAATGCGACGGTCCATCATGAGTTGAGCCGCGACCCCGGTCATGCCGGTCGGTCCGGCGTAATCGCTGGTGGTGGCCGATGGAAACCGCCGTTCCACCAAGGGATCCGAGGTGTAACACCCCACCGGTAACGGCCGTGTATGCGGAGTATCACTCAGCATGGCTCCAAGGAAGACCACCAGGTCGGGGTTCGTTTTGGCCACCTCGGAGACGAGTTCCTCGGAGAAGCTGCGCCATAGCAGGCTGGGCTCGGGGCCGAGGAACACCACGAGGTCCCGCTGCAGGTGGTGCAGTACGCGCGCACGGACGCCTGGCCACTGCACCCACGGCCCATCGGCGGTGTGATGGAGCATGGGACGCGTGGCCAGATAGTCGTAGTACCGCTCGTCATCGATGGCGCCCACATCCACGCCGGGGTAGACCTCCACCAAGTGACGCAGAACATCACTGGCGGCGCTTCCGGCGTCGTTCCAGCCAGTGAAGGCGATCAGCACCACGGGGTCGCGCAGCGGCGTGTCGAACTGCATTCCTTCAGCCTACTGGGCTCCACTGTCGCCACGTGCCCATGATCCCTGGCTCGGGCCAAGCGGTTTCGTTCCGTTGAGGTGCTCCGCGGCAGCGACACGTAGATGAGTAGCCGACGGGCAGCGGCCAACGCGTATCGCAAGGGTTTGGAACATTGCCTTGATGTCGATCGGCGGGCCACGATCATCCGGATCGCCCTGGTCAAACCGGAAGGCCCATGGGAATGCCGTCCTCGACGTGGAGCCTGTCGAAACTGGCTGACCTATGTGGTGGCAGGGATGCGGTGCGTGGTGTACATTCGTACGCGTACAGATGTACACCGCTAGTGAAAGAGGATTCATGGCCGTCGCGTGGGCTACTGCGGAGGGTTCTCGTACTCCTGAACAGCGGGGGCTTCCCTTACAAGAACGCCTGACAAGACCCAATGACTCGACCGCGAACGAAGGAGCTGCCGCGTGATCTATACCCCGATGTCAAAACGGCGTCGTTGGGCCGCCCTCATGGTGCTGAGTGCCAGCCTGTTGGTGCTCATGATGGACATGACCATCCTTAACATCGCGTTGCCGGGCATGGCTGCTGAGTTGCGCCCCACCGCTACACAACAACTGTGGATTGTCGACGTCTACTCGTTGGTGTTGGCGGGGTTGCTGGTGCCCTGGGCGGGTGTCGCGGACCGGTGGGGGCGCAAGAAGATGCTCCTGCTCGGCTATACGATCTTCGCCCTGGCCTCGCTGATGGTGCTGTGGGCCGACTCGGCCGCGATGGTCATCGCCATTCGGATGCTGCTCGGTGTTGGGGGCGCGATGATCATGCCAAACACTTTGTCATTGATCCGTGTGGTCTTCGTCGATACCCGAGAACGCGCCATGGCCTTGGCGGTTTGGTCTGCTGTCGCGGGGATGGGCGGCGCCATCGGGCCCCTGATCGGAGGGGTGCTCCTAGAGGCCTTCTCCTGGCATGCGGCTTTCCTAGTCAACGTGCCGCTCATGGCTGTAGCCAGCGTCTCGGTGGCGCTCCTGCTACCGGAGTCGAAGGTGAACGACGCTGGGAAGCTGGACTACGCGGGTGCCGTCGTGTCACTGATCGGCATGGTGGCGCTGGTATGGGCAATCAAGACTTTTGGTGAGCACGCCTCGTTGCTGGTGCCCCAGGCGTGGGCGGCCCTGGCGGTCGCTGCTGTCGCGCTTGGGTGGTTCGTGCGCCGCTGCCTGGTGCGCGAACAGCCCTTGCTCGATCTGGGCTTGTTCCGTTCCCGCGCGCTCTCAGCCGGGGTGGTCGCGGCGTTGGGCTCCGTCTTGGCGATGTCGGCATCGCTCCTTCTGTTGGCGCAGTGGCTCCAGTTGGTCGACGGCGCTACTCCGATCGAAGCGGGCCTTAAGCTGCTGCCCTTGGCCGTCATGGCGACGCTGACTTCGCTGGCCGCACCGCGCCTGGCCGAGCGGTTCAGCCCTCGCGGAGTGCTGGCATCGGCGTTGGTCATCGCGGGTGTAGGCATGGCGTTGCTGGCCTGTAGCGGCGCGGTCCTGAGTTACCCGCTAGTGGCTGCTTCGCTCGCGCTGATCGGCTGCGGTTCCGGCGCCCTGGCGATCGCCTCGGCCTTCATCATGCTCGGCTCTCCCGAAGATAAGGCGGGCAACGCCGGGGCAATTGAGGAGTCGAGCTACGAGATCGGGGCTGTACTTGGCGTCGCGATCCTCGGTTCGGTCGCAGCGCTGGTCTACCGGGGAAGCTTGCGCGACACAGAGTCGTTTGCTGCGTTACAAAGTTCCGATCCTCAGGCCGCCGAGGCAGCCCAGGAGTCATTGGGCGCCGCTATGGATGTTGCAAACTCTGCGGGGCTGTCGACGCTGGCCGCCGACGCCGCGAGCGCATTCGTCGCTTCCCTCCAAGGCGCGGGGATCGCCGGCGGTGTCGTCATGGCCCTCGTGAGTGTGGGCGTGTTTCTCCTAGTACCGCGAGGCACGACCCTGGATGGTAGTTCACATTGAGTCTGGAGATCGGTGGCTATGAGCGTCGGGCTCAGAGCATCGCGGGGTAGGCTGATCCGGTGCCGAACCTGAGAGATCTGCTTGCCCGCCGCGTAATCGTCGCCGACGGGGCGATGGGCACCATGTTGCAGTCCTTCGGGGACCTCACCCTTGAGACGGATTTCCAAGGCCTCGAAGGATGCAACGAGGTGCTCAACGTCACCCGGCCCGATGTGGTCGCGGCAGTGCACCGCGCCTATTTCGACGCGGGCTCGGACGCGGTGACCACCAACTCCTTCGGTACCAACCTGGCGGCTCTGGGGGAGTACGGCATCGTCGACCGGCTCGACGAACTGGCGGAGGCCGCGGCCCGGATCGCTAGGGGCGTCGCCGACGAATACGGCGACAAGCCACGGTTCGTCCTGGGATCCGTGGGCCCGGGAACAAAGCTTCCGACGCTGGGGCATGTCTCCTTCGAGGCCATCCGCGACGCCTACCAGGTGCAGGTGGCGGCCATGATTCGTGGCGGGATCGATGCTGTGCAGATCGAGACTTGTCAAGACCTGCTGCAGGCCAAGGCAGCCGTCATCGCTGCCCGGCGTGCCCGGGCCGAGGCGGGTGCGGATCTGCCCATTTTGGTCAACGTAACGGTGGAGACGACCGGCACCATGCTGTTGGGCACCGAGATCGGCGCTGCGCTGACCACGCTGGAGGCCTTGGGCATCGACTGCATCGGCCTCAACTGTGCCACCGGCCCCGCGGAGATGAGCGAGCATTTGCGGCACCTGTCGCGGCGGGCGGGCATCGCGGTGGGAGCCATGCCCAACGCTGGGCTACCGGAGTTGACGGCCGACGGAGCACGGTATCCGTTGGGTCCCGATGATTTGGCCAACGCACTGGGCGCCTTCGTCGGAGAGTTCGGACTGTCCGTGATCGGGGGATGCTGCGGTACGACCCCAGAACACATTTCCTTGCTCGCGCAACGCTACGGCGGCCAACCGGTGGCTCCGCGCGACATCGAGACCGAGCGAGGATGCTCCAGCCTCTACATCGAGACTCCCTTCGCCCAAGACGCCAGCTATCTCAACATCGGCGAGCGCACCAATGCCAACGGGTCCAAGGCGTTCCGCGAGGCCATGTTGGCCGAGAACTGGGGCGAATGCGTGGAGATCGCCAAGGCTCAGGCCCGCGACGGCGCTCACGTGCTGGACCTGTGCGTCGACTATGTGGGCCGCGACGGCGTAGCCGACATGACGGAGCTTGCCTCGCGATTGTCCACCTCGGTCACCTTGCCGATCGTCCTGGATTCCACCGAGCCGGACGTGTTGCGTGCGGGCCTGGAACGACTGGCTGGTCGCTGCATCATCAACTCTGTCAACTACGAGGATGGCGATGGGCCAGGGTCACGCTTTGCTCGAATCATGCCGCTGGTGGCGGAGCACGGTGCGGCGGTCGTCGCGCTCACCATTGACGAGGCTGGCCAGGCGCGCACCGCAGAGTGGAAGGTGCGCGTCGCATCGCGTCTGATCGATGATCTGGTCGGCACCTGGGGCATGGATGTGGGCGACATCCTCGTCGACTGCCTCACCTTCCCGATCGCCACAGGCCAGGAGGAGACTCGTCGCGACGGCATTGAGACCATCGAAGCCATTCGTGAACTGAAGCGCCGGTATCCAGGGGTGCGAACCACGCTGGGGGTGTCCAACATCTCGTTCGGGCTCAACCCCGCCGCCCGTATCGTGCTCAATTCCGTGTTCCTGCACGAATGTGTCGCCGCTGGGCTGGATTCGGCCATCGTACATAGCGCCAAGATCTTGCCCATGGACCGGATCCCGGCCGAGCAGCGTGACGTGGCCCTGGATCTCGTCTACGACCGGCGCCGCGAGGGTTACGACCCACTCTCTCGGCTGCTGGAACTGTTTGAGGGCGTCACCGCGGCGTCGGCCCGCGCCAGCCGCGCCGCCGAACTCGCGGCGCTCCCACTGAGCGAACGGCTCCAGCGGCGCATCATCGATGGGGAGGCCAAAGGCCTCGATACCGACCTTGCCGAGGCCCTCCAGGCCAAGGCGGCGCTCGACATCATCAACGAGGACCTTCTCGCCGGTATGAAAGTGGTGGGGGAGCTTTTCGGGGCGGGCAAGATGCAGCTTCCATTCGTGTTGCAGTCGGCCGAGGTGATGAAGGCTGCCGTGGCACATCTGGAGCCGCACATGGACTCGTCCGGGGCGGGAGCGGGCAAGGGCACGCTCGTGCTCGCCACGGTGCGTGGCGACGTGCACGACATCGGCAAGAATCTCGTTGACATCATCGTCAGCAACAACGGTTACACGGTGATCAACATCGGCATTAAGCAACCCATCGGCGCCATCGTCGAAGCCGCCGAGGCCCACGGTGCCGACGCCATCGGCATGTCCGGGCTGCTGGTCAAGTCCACTCTCGTGATGAAGGACAACCTGGCTGAGTTGAACCGCCTCGGGTTGGCGCAGAAATACCCGGTGTTGCTGGGGGGTGCCGCTCTGACCCGCACCTTCGTCGAGCATGACCTTGGCGACATGTTCGACGGCGAGGTGCGCTATGCCAAGGACGCATTTGAGGGATTGGCGCTCATGGACGCGGTGATGGCCGTCAAGCAAGGAGTGCCTGGAGCCGCGTTGCCCGAGCCTCGTAAGCGCCGCCACGCCAAGACGTCGCTGGTCGAGACGGACGAGTCTGGTCCAGGTGAACGCTCCGACGTTGCACGCCACATCGATGTGCCCACCCCGCCGTTCTGGGGCACCCGGGTAGTCAAAGGGGTCGCTTTGGCCGACGTGGCGGCTTGGCTCGATCATCGTGCGACTTTCATGGGGCAGTGGGGTCTCAAGGCCCTCAAGGACGGGCCGACTTACGAGGAACTTGTGGAGACCGAGGCCAAGCCGCGGTTGCGGATGTGGCTGGATCGGATCAAGACCGAGTCGCTGGCCAACTTCGGCGTGGTCTATGGCTATTTCCCGGTGCATTCGGAAGGTGAGACGCTCATCGTCGGCTTTCCGGATGATCCTGCCCGCGAACTGACCCGGTTCACGTTCCCCCGCCAGCGCCGCGGTCGCCGCCTGTGTCTAGCTGACTTCTTCCGGGATGAGGCCGAGGCCGCCGAGTTCGGGCCAGACGTTTTGGCCATGCAACTGGTCACTATGGGGCGCGAGGTAGCCGAGGGAACCCAGCGACTGTTCGAGGGCAATTCCTACCGCGAGTACCTGGAGTTGCACGGCCTGTCGGTTCAGCTCACCGAGGCACTCGCCGAGTTGTGGCATCACCGCATCCGCCAAGAACTCGGATTGACTAGCGACGAGGACGGCACCATTGCCGAGGCCATCAAGAACCAGGCCTACCGCGGTTCACGCTACTCGTTCGGTTACCCCGCATGCCCCACCATGGAGGACCGGATCAAGCTCGTGGAGATGCTGGACCCCAGTCGTATCGGTGTCGAGCTGAGCGAGGAACTCCAGTTGCATCCTGAGCAGTCAACCGATGCCATCGTCGTGCACCACCCCGAGGCCAAATACTTCAATGCCGGATGAATTGAGGGCCGTCCTGCTGGACTATGACGGCACGCTGGTCGACACCGAACCAGTGTGGTGTCTGGTTGAGCAGGAGATGATGCGTGAGCGCGGGGCCGCCTTCACACCGGAGGAACACGCGGCCATGCGAGGTCAATCGGCGTGGTTGACCATCGAGGCGATGCGACGCGCCTTTGACCCGTCGGTCACCCCACAGCAGATCCACGACGAATTGCACGCCCGGGTGGCCGAGCACATCCGTAGCCACGATCCTCCCTTTCTACCCGGAGCCCGCGAACTCTTGACGGAGTTGGACGAGGTGAACGTGCCTTGCGCCATCGTGACGGCGAGCAACCGGCTTGTCATTGACGCCAGCGTGGACCGGTTGCCTCCCAACGTCGCCTTCATCATCACCGCCGATGATGTGACCGAACTCAAGCCCGACCCGGAGGGGTACCAAAGAGCCATGTCGCTGCTGGGAGTCACTCCCGGCGAGGTGGTCATTCTGGAGGACTCGGTGCCCGGTGTCACGGCCGCGCTCGCCACCGGAGCCGTCGTGCTGGGTATGCTACCCGGCCTGCCCCTACCGTCGAGCCCACGACTGCATGTGACGCCAGACGGCTTGAACGGGGTCACCTTCGACTACCTGCGTGACGTGTGGCGCGCGCGAAAGGAGAACTCGTGAACCTGTCTGGTGTCACCACCGGGCCGCTTCGAGAAGGTGAGCGGATCACGCTCACCGACTCGAAGGGCCGCCGCAAGTCCATCGTGCTACGCAGGGGAGCCCACTGGCACACGTCCAAGGGCGCAGTGAGCCACGACGCGCTGATTGACGGGCCGGAAGGCGTTGTGGTCACGTCGGCCGGCGGCATGCAGTACCTAGCCTTGCGCCCTCTCCTGAATGAGTTCATGGTCTCTATGCCGCGCGAGGCGGCCGTGATCTACCCCAAGGATGCGGCCCAGATCCTCATGTGGGCCGACATCTTTCCCGGAGCCCGGGTATTGGAGGCGGGTGTGGGCTCCGGCGCCTTGAGCCTCGCCCTGCTGCGCGCCATCGGGCCCGAGGGGAGGCTCGACAGCTACGAGCGTCGGCAGGAATTCGCCGACGTCGCGGCCGCGAATGTGGCCACATGGATCGGTGGGGAGCACCCGGCGTGGCGGCTCACCGTCGGCGACCTTGTGGAGGAGATCCGCGACGAGCCCGTCGACCGCGCCATCCTCGACATGCTGGCCCCATGGGAATGCGTCGATGTGGTGGGGGAGAGGCTCGTGCCCGGCGGAGTGCTGTGCTGTTACGTCGCTACCGCCACACAGCTCGGACGAGTTGCCGACACGCTACGGGCTCACGGGGGCTTCACCGAGCCGCATGCCACCGAGACGACGGTGCGCGATTGGCACGCCGAGGGCCTGGCTATCCGCCCCGGCCACGGCACATCGGGTCATACCGGCTTCCTCGTCTTCTCGCGACGGCTCGCGCCCGGTGTGCAGGCGCCCATGCGCAAGCGCCGCCCCGCGCCGGGGGCCTACGGGCCGGACTACTCAGGTCCGCGACCCGCGAACATCCCGGTGGAGCGTTAGGCGGTTCGTCGGCGCCTCATCCAGAAGATGAGGCGCCAACCGCCAAGAACAAGGGCTAGGAAGATCGAGGCCACGATGATGAACGCAGCCGCGGCGGTCTCGCCCGAGGCCACGCGCAGCCCCATGCCACCGGCGAGCGTGACGAACCAGACGATGATCCCTGCCCGCAGACCCGTGCCTGGATCACGCATGAACAACAGCACACCCCAGGCCACCAGGCAGGCGACGAGGAACGGCCATCCCGTTAAGAACAGTCCCACCGCATCCAGCCCATGCGATAGGCGCCCGATCAGTGCGAAAAGCAACACGGCCACGAGGTCGAACAAGATTGGCATGGCGCGGTTCATGCGGCCACTATAGGGGGGTGGAGATGAGCCTGACCCCGTCATTCGCGACCTATCTGCGTGACGCGGCCCCGGAGAGCCTGCCGCGGCTCGCGGATCTGCCGGACGCGCCGCACGGCACCACCATCGTCGCGGCCAAGTATGCCGATGGGGTGGTGATGGCGGGAGACAGGCGCGCGACCGTGGGGTCAGCCATCGCGCTGCGTGACATTGAGAAGATCTTCGGCGCCGACGACTCGTCCATCATCGGGATTGCCGGTGTTGCCGGCATCGCCGTCGAACTCGTCAAGCTTTTCCAGATGGAACTCGAGCATTTCGAGAAAATCGAGTCGGCACCATTGAGTTTCGACGGCAAGGCCAACCGGCTGGGGGCGTTGCTCCGTGGCAACCTCCCTCAGGCCATGCAGGGGCTTGGTGTCGTGCCCTTGTTCGTGGGCTGGGACGAACGCGCCCGTCAAGGGCGCATGTTCAGCTATGACACGACCGGCGGGCGTTACGAGGAGCAGTCCTTCTGCGCCGTTGGCTCTGGCGCACTCTCCGCGCGTGGGGCGTTGAAGAAGCTGCACGACCCACACGCTGACGAGGTGAGCGCCGTTGCCGCGTTGCTTCAGTCCCTCTACGACGCTGCCGACGATGACTCCGCCACGTCCGGCTTGGACCTCACCCGCGGAATCCTGCCCATCGTCATGCGTGCCTCCGGCGAGGGCGTGGCCCGCTGGGACGAGCCGGGCGTGCGTCGCGTGGCCGAGGAGGTGGTCGCAGGCAGGGCACTGCGCCCCGATGGCCCTAGGGGGAATGCGCGATGAGTATGAGTTTCTACGTCACGCCCGAGCAGCAGATGCAGGACCGGGCAGAGTTTGCCCGCAAGGGAATCGCTCGCGGACGGGCCGTGGCGGTGCTGCGCTACGGCGACGGCATCGCGCTGGTAGCCGACAACCCCTCCACCACCTTGAAGAAGGTGGCCGAGATCTACGATCGCCTAGGCTTCGCCGCCGTGGGCCGCTACCACGAGTTCGAGGCGTTGCGCATCGCGGGCATCCGCCACTGCGACCTTCGCGGATACTCCTATGATCGCAGTGACGTGACGGGGCGCTCGCTGGCTGGGGCCTACTCCCAGCTTCTGGGCGGCGCGTTCGCCTCGGCGGCGGAGAAGCCCTACGAGGTGGAACTCATCGTCGCTGAACTGGGCGAGCAACCAGCCTCGGATGTGCTGTACCGCATCGGTTATGACGGTGTGATCAGCGACGAGCCCGACGTCGCGGTCATCGGCGGCGAGGCGGAGCGCGTTGCCGAAACCCTTCGGGAACGTTTCAACGCGGAAGCCTCCCTGGGTGAGGCCGTCGATTTGGCGGGCGAGGCGTTGCGATCGACACAACTGGAGGTGGCGGTGCTGGAACGTTCCTCGACGCGTCGGCGCACGTTCCGTCGGGTCACGGGGACCATCCGTGGGTAGGCCGGTTCTCATCCTTGGCGCGGGACTGGTCGGCTCTTCATTAGGGTTGGCGCTCACCCGGGCCGGCTATCAGGTCAAGCTGTGGGACGTCGTGTCCACGCATGCGCTTGTCGCTGCGGTCCGCGGGGCTGGCGAGGTCTCGGACGAGGCCACGGACAATCCAGCCATCGTGGTGGTGGCCACGCCGCCAAGCGCTATTCCCGCCCTCGTCGTCGAGGCCTTGGACAAGTTCCCCGACGCCGTGGTTACCGATGTCGGTTCCGTCAAGGAGCCCATTCTGGCCGCCGTGAGCCGGCTGCGCCCTCAACATTCGCGCTACGTGGGATCGCATCCCATGGCCGGGTCGCAGTTCACCGGACCGCTGACGGCATCGGCGGAGTTGTTCAGGGACCGAACCTGGGTGGTGACCCCCGAGCCGGACACCAACGCCGAGGATGTGGCCGTCATCGAGACCATGGCCGCTGACGTTGGTGCCCGCGTGGTGACCATGCGTCCTGAGGAGCACGATGAGGCTGTGGCGCAAGTGAGCCACCTACCGCATCTCATGAGCATCCTGACCGCGAGCCATCTGAGAGCCGTGCCCGAAGGCAACCTGCGTCTGGCCGGCCAGGGCATCCGCGATGTCACCCGGGTGGCGGGTTCCGACCCCGGGCTGTGGCGCCAGATCCTATCCGCCAACGCGGCGGCTGTGCGGCGTGAGCTGTCTGGCATTGTTGGAGACCTGACCTACCTCATGGCTGTGTTGGATCGCCCCGACGAGTTGGAACGCTTCCTGGCGGTGGGGCAGAGGGGAGCGCAGTCGCTGTTCAGCAAGCACGGGCAAGACCCGCTCGAGGTGGTCGAGGTCACCGTCGAGATCCCAGACGAACCCAACGCCCTGGGCCGCTTGTTCACGGACATCGGCGAGAACGGCTTCAACGTGGAAGACTTCGAGTTGACGCATGATCCAGCCCGGGAGGTGGGCTATCTATCCATCTCATTCGAGGCTGAGGTGGCGGAACGGCTTCGTCAATCCCTGGTGGCTGGGGGTTGGCGGGCCTGGGCAGGAGGAGACAGGTGAGACAGTCAATGTTGATCGCGATCGATGGCCCAAGCGGGTCGGGAAAGTCGACTACTGCCAAGCTCCTGGCTCAGAGGCTGGGGCTGGGTTATTTGGACACTGGCGCCATGTATCGGGCCGCCACGTCCGAGTGTCTCCGCGTGTTGCCTGACCTGTCGCCGGCTGACGCGGTGGCACAGCTAGTGGCGGACGCTGACATCGTGTGCCAGACCTCCCCGGAGGAGCCGCGTTTCCTCATCAACGGCGTGGACGTCACCGAGGAGATCCGTGAGCCCCGCATCTCTGCGGCCGTATCGGCCGTGGCCACCAACCTGGAGGTGCGTCGGCTGCTGACAGATCAGATGCGGCGTGTTATCGATGCCCATGGTCGCCGGATCGTCGTCGAGGGACGCGACATCACCACTGTGGTGGCGCCAGACGCAGACGTGCGTGTGTTGCTGGTGGCCGACCCGCAGGCCCGCGTTTCCCGTCGCGCCGCGGAGGTGGGCGCCAAGGCGAACCGGACCGAGGTGACCGATCAGGTGCTGCGCCGGGACCGCGATGACTCCGCTGTGTCGAACTTCACCGATGCAGCGGAGGGAGTGACGCTCATCGACTCCACCTTTCTGACACCGCATGAGGTGGTGGCCGCCATCGAGGCCCTGATCTGAGCCACAGGGCTGTGCCAGACGAGGAGCATAACTATGGACCTGGCAGCCGGATCATGACATGGTGGTGTGAACAAGGACGTTGCCACTGACGCCGCGTCATCAACTCGATCCGGCTTACAGTCGGTTGCCTTTGGAGGCACCATGATTGCCACTGTTTTCGGTTCCACTGACCCAATGCGTCGCCGTCTTGGCGTTGCCACCCTTGTCGGCTTCATCGCTGGAGTCTTTTCCGCCATCGTGAAGTTTGGGTGGGAGGTGCCCTTCCCGCCCCGTACCCCAGAGCGCGATGCGACGAACCCGCCTCAGGCGATGCTCGAGTGGTTCGGTATGTCGCCCGAGGCCTCACACCAGATGATCATGTTCAACGGTAACGCGCGCCCGATCATGTCGTTCATCGTGCACTTCGGCTTCGCAATCGTCAGCGCACTGATCTACTGCATCGCAGCGGAGTACTTCCCCCGGATCAAGCTGTGGCAGGGCGCGCTCTTCGGCGTCTTCGTCTACATCGGCGCACACGTCGTTATCATGCCGCTGCTGGGCTGGGCCCCCAACCCCTTCCCATGGTCCGATGTGGCTCGTGAGGGGATCAATGCTTTTGGCCCGCAGACCTGGGCCGAGCACTTCTCCGAATTTTGGGGCCATATCGTATGGGCCTGGTCAATCGAGATCGTGCGGCGTGATCTACGCAACCGCATGACCCACGAGCCCGACGCTGAGGTCCCGCTCAGCGAGGCGACGCGCTAGTGCCGTGCCTCCTGAGTGACACGACACTAGCCTTCTGCATCCCTCAGCGTCCCGTCGCTGCTCAGTTCCACCACCTGATGGAGAGCCAGCCGGTCCAGCAGGGCCATGTCGTGGGAGACGATGAGGATCGCCCCTGGATAGGTGACGAGACTGTCCACGAGCACCTCGATGCTCACTAGGTCCAAGTTGTTTGTCGGCTCGTCGAGTACCAGCAGTTCGTGCGGCGGATTGCTCAGCAGCAGCCGGGCTAGGGCCACCCGGAGCCTCTCGCCGCCGGATAGGGTGGCGATGTCGCGGCGGAGCTGGTCTCCGCGAATCAGGAACCGGGCCAGCAACTCGTGTGTGTCGTGTGGGGGACGGGTCGGCGCGCTGGAAGCCACGGCGTCGAACACGCTTCCAGGCGGCAGAACCAGCCGCTGGTCGAGATAGCCAATCCGCTGGCTGAAGGCCCTGGCATAAGGAGGCTGGGCACTGGGAGCATCCCTGGAAAGGTGGGCTAACAGCGTCGACTTTCCGACGCCGTTGTCGCCGATGAGGCCGATCCGGTCTCCTCCGCAGACGGTGATGGTCTGGTTCGTGGCTGTGATCTCGGCTAGCCGACGTCCCTGAGCCGCTTCACCCGCACCCATCGGGATGCGGATTGCGCTGGCGCGTTGGGCCGCATCTTCCGCTGCTTTGAGGCGTTGTCGCGCTTCGTCGACCCTTGCCGCGGCGCCCTTGAGCCTGCCGGCCCGGCGAGCTTCGGCGGCTCGCTTGGCGGTGGGGTCCGATAACCTGGGCCCGCCGGAGACGGTGGCGAAACGTTTCTTTGCGAGTGCCGCTTGCTTTTGCGTCGCGGTACGCATCTGGCTGAGATCGCGCCGCTCCGCCCGGAGGTGTGCCTCGGCCTCGCGGAGGTGGCGTTGCGCCGCAGCGTCTGCCGTGGCGCGGGCAGCTAGGTAGTCGTCGTGGTTTCCGCCGTGGAGAGTGGCAGTGCCCTCGTGCACCTCGACGATCGCCTCCATCTGCCGCAGCAGCGCCACGTCATGGCTGACGACGATCACTTGGCCAGGCCAGCACTCGATCGCCTCGTAGAGTGCGGCTCGGGAGCGGGCGTCGAGGTTGTTGGTCGGCTCATCCAGCAAGGCGATGCCGGCCCCGGCTAGGTCCAGCGCGGCGAGCGCAACACTCACCAGCTCGCCCCCGGACAGGGTCGTGCCGGGGCGGGACAGGGGATTCTCGTCTGAAAGAGAGGGGACGCGTCGGCTGAGCACGGCCAATGCCCGCGCCTCGATATCCCAGTCGGTGCCAATCAGGTCGTAGTGTGCCTGATCGGTGCTGCCCGATTCGATGGCGCGTAGGGCGGCGAGTTTGCCGGAGACGCCTAGCACGTCGGCGACCGTCTCGCCTTGGCGGTGGAGTAGATCTTGCTGTAGATGAGCGACGTTGCCAGAGACCGTCACTGTCCCGGTCGTTGGGACCAAGTCGCCGGAGATCAGGGACAGCAGGGTCGACTTGCCGGCTCCGTTACGGCCGACGATGCCAACGCGTCCGGCGGTCAGAGAAAGGTTGACTCCGCTGAGTAGCGGGGATCCATGATGGTCGAAGGCGAAGCTGAGATTGGAGAAATGGATGGCGTGCACGTGGGCTCCTGCGGTGGTGTGGACGCGCCGGAGCGGTTGCTCGACGGCGGGTTAGGCGCACGGAGCCAGGTACACGTGAAATTCCTCGTCTTCAGGCGATAGGTGGCGTCAAGGTTAGCCGATACAGTTGGACCGAACAACCGGCCGTTAGGAGTGCAAGTGGCTGACGAGGCAGTGACCACCTCTGGGCAGATCAAACCCGTGGTGGCGGTGGTCGGGCGGCCGAACGTGGGCAAGTCGACTCTGGTCAACCGGATTCTGGGGCGCAGAGAAGCAGTGGTGCAGGACACGCCGGGCGTGACTAGGGACCGAGTCTCCTACGACGCGAACTGGAACGGGCGCGAGTTCGTGCTTGTCGACACTGGAGGCTGGGTTTCCGACGCGAAGGGTATGACAGCCCAGATCGCGGAGCAGGCGGAGCTGGCCATCGGCCTAGCGGACGCGGTGTTGTTCGTGGTGGACGCCACCGTCGGCACCCTGGATGAGGACGAGGCTGTGGTCAAGGTGCTGCGACGTTCAAAGAAGCCGGTGGTGCTCGCGGCCAACAAGGTGGATGATCAGCGACACGAGGCGATGGCGGCCACCATGTGGAACCTCGGGCTGGGGGAGCCGTATCCCGTGTCCGGTCTCCACGGGCGCGGCTCGGGGGACCTGCTCGACGCCTTACTGGAGGCGTTGCCGGAGGCTCCGCGGGAGACGGATGTCCAGGAGGCAGGCCCACGCCGGGTGGCGATCGTCGGTAAGCCAAACGTGGGAAAGTCGTCGCTACTGAACAAGCTGGCTGATCAGCAACGCGTGGTGGTCTCCGAGGTTTCTGGCACCACGGTCGATCCGGTGGACGAGATCGTCGAGGTGGGCGGGCAGGTCTATCGTCTCATCGACACGGCTGGCATCCGCCGTCGCGTCAAGGAGGCCAGCGGCCACGAGTACTACGCCAGCCTGCGTACTCAAGGGGCGATCGAGCGTGCCGAGGTATGCGTCATGGTGGTCGACGCGTCGGAGCCGATC
The DNA here is from genome assembly GCA_041854805.1 of Arachnia sp. Lineage (GTDB taxonomy): Bacteria > Actinomycetota > Actinomycetes > Propionibacteriales > Propionibacteriaceae > Arachnia. Next base: position 11,876 of record JBHADA010000037.1, on the reverse strand, counting down.
ACGGATCAGGATCTGCGCATCCTGTCCAGCATCGAGGAGACCGGACGCGCCTTGGTGATCGCCTTCAACAAATGGGATCTCACCGACGAGGAGCGCCGCCGTTACCTGGACCGCGAGATCGAACGAGACCTAGTGGCCTTCCGCTGGGCCCCGGTGGTCAACATCTCCGCTTTGACCGGGCGCAACGTCGACAAGCTGAGCAAGGCCATCGAGACGGCCGCCGCGGGCTGGGAGACTCGCATCTCGACGGGCAAGCTCAACGCCTTCCTGGGGCGTCTGGCGGCGTCTCATCCGCACCCGGTGCGTGGTGGCAAGCAGCCACGGATCCTGTTTGGCACGCAGGCCCAGGCCTGTCCTCCCACGTTCGCGCTATTCACCAGCGGACAGATGGACGACACCTACAAGCGATTCATCGAGCGTCGTCTGCGTGAGGATTTCGGCTTCGAGGGCTCCCCGGTGCACGTGGAGATCCGGGCAAGGGAGAAGCGCAAGGACCGAGCTTGAGTGTTGTGGCCGCCGATGTGCCAACTTGCCGGATTGCCGCTAAGCTAAGGCGAGTTGCCGCAAGGCGACGGCGGGCTGTAGCGCAGCTTGGTAGCGCACTTGACTGGGGGTCAAGGGGTCGCAGGTTCAAATCCTGTCAGCCCGACCAACGTCTCGGGACATCGTTAATCGATGCCCCGAGACTTTGTTTATGTTCGAGGTGGTCGTGGGTGCCTTGGGTGGTCCTGGGGGAGGCCTTCTCGCGAGCGGTGTAGACCTGTTGGTGTGTCCGGCCTTGCCGTGAGCGGCGGGGGCGCTGGCGGTTGCACTAGGCGATGAACGCGTCAACCTGGGCTTGCAGAGTGGTCAGGTCGGGTGCATGGATTGGGTCTGGAGTCGTTCGACCTTGTCCTGGGTCTGGGGGTGGTTGGGGTGCCCGTTCTTCTGGACGATGCCACCCGTACTTTGATCCAAAGAACGAATGTGGTCAAGATGTCTGTATGGATCGACTTCCAGTTCAGGCTGCGCACGTCATCTCCCGCGCGGGCTCGCAGGTGCATGCCTGGGTGAGTGGTCCGGAATCGGGACCCATGATGGTCTGGTCTCACGGGGCGACGATGGATCATCGCATGTTCGACGCCCAGCTTTCCCCCCTGGTTGATGCGGGCTACCGAGTACTGACCTGGGATGTTCGGGGCCATGGTCGTTCCAAGCCGATCGGTCACGTGCCGCTGAGCCTGCCAGACATGGCGGAGGATCTTCTCGCCCTTCTCGATTCGCTCGAAGTGCGTGGTCCGATCTGCTTTGGTGGGCAGTCGATGGGTGGCTATATCGCGCAGGAGATCACGCGCCGCTCCCCAGAACTGGTGCAGGCGATGGTGATCATTGGGTCGACGTCGATCACGGCGCCCATTCCCAAGCTCGACGAGTGGGCGCTGCGATCTTCGCCTTGGTGGTTCGCTCCTTGGCCGTGGGGAAATCTCAAACGGCTTGTAGCCAACTCGACGGCGTTGCGTCCAGAGATTCGCGCGTACGCGCAGGATGCGGTCGGTGCGCTGACGAAGTCGGAGTTTCTCCACATCTGGCGAGCTGTGGCGAATTGCCTGACCCCTGATGCGACCTATCGAATCCCGGTACCGCATCTCCTCACCCATGGTGATCAGGACAAGACCGGCAACGTCGCGCGTACAGCGCCTGCGTGGGCGGCACGCGAGCCGCAGTGTCGCTATGAGGTCATTCCGGATGCCTCGCACAATGCGAACCAAGACAATCCCGAGTTCTTCAATCGGGTGATGCTGGAGTTCCTATCTGAGCATTACCCGGCGGTGACGAATGACTGACCGACGTGAACATCTTCTCGCTAGCGCGGCCTACTGTTGCCCAGTACGGTTCCGCAAGACCAGCATCGAGGATGTGACTCGCGCCGCCGGAATCTCCAAGGGCGCTTTATCTCGAGTTTGCTACCAAGGATGAACTATTCAGCGAGGTGGCTGCTGAGTTCGAGGCCTCCGACGGTGACGTGGAGGTCAGAAGCGAGTCCTCTAGGCCCTCAGCCGAACCGCGGAAGAGTTCGTGGCGTGAGCGTCCGCGCAGCCATGACCTTGCCAACGAACCGAGGGTAAGACCCGAAGGGTTAGCTGGAGGGCTCGCCAGTTAAGGCTCTTTGGGGTAGTCAACCCATACAATGGGGATATCCCACTTTTTATGATGGGAATGTCCCACGAAATGCTACCGTTGTCGCATGGATGCGACGAGGCCAAACTTCTTGCCACCACCTCGGCTCGTCAACAACGCTGCCTATCTTCTAGGTCGCGCGGTTCGAACCGCTAACCGCCTAGCCCAGCGCCACTTCGCCGATGAAAACCTAAGATTTCCCCACTATGTCGCCCTCTGCTGGGTCGATCGACTCGCCCCGTGTTCGCAGCGCGACCTCGCTAGTGCCATGGACGCCGACCCCAGTGACCTCGTGACCGTACTAGGCGTTCTTCAAGACGCTGGGCTTTTGAGTCGAGAGCCCGACCCTTCCGATCGTCGCCGCAACCTCCTAGGCGTCACGGATGAGGGTGCGACGTGGCTCGAACGTTGGCATGCCCAAGCTGAGAAATACGACTCCGCTCTGTGTGCCTCAATGCCCGATGAAGGGGCGGCGCTGAGGGTCCTGCTCGGGCTGGTCATCGACTCCACGGGTTCGTAACCGTTCTTCCACAAAACCCCGAAAGAGTTCGGCCGAGGGGAGTAGGCGACGGTCGCGCGGCCAAGCCAGACCCAATTCTCGAAAAGCGCTCTTAGTGTCGAGCGGTCGCAGGGTCACCCCTTCGAAGGAGCGTTCAGGCGCGAGGGCGATCCCCAGGCCCGCAGCGACATAACCAAACAGTGATGGCAGGTCGTCAACGACGAACGCAACCTCTGGCTCTACCCCTTCGGCGCGCATCAGATCGTCAGCGAGGCGACGCAGCAAAGAACTTGAACGCATGGCTACGATCCGTTCGCCGCTTAGCCGTCCAATCGCGATGGGGACGGAACTTCTGGCCAAGGAATGCCCGTCCGCAACGGCCACCCTGATCGGTTCGCGCAGCAATCCACGCCAATGGTGAGTCGCGCTCGGCGGACGAAGGGCGGTGAGTTCCAGGTCCATGTCGCTCTGGTTGCCTGTCGCGGGCCGCGTCTCGTCCTTGATCGGCACCAGATCGAGCTGCACTCCCGGGTGAAGCTCGTTGAACTCGGCCGCGAGCCGTGGTATGAGCCACGAGCCAAGCGATGGAAGGAATGCCACACTCACCACTCCTGACTCGGGATCGGCCAACTGAGCGACGGCGGCCAACCCATCGTCAAGATGGTGGAGCACCGCGTCAACATGCTGTTTGAACACCATCCCGGCCCGAGTCAACCGCAGAACTCGGCCGTCGCGGCGCAACAGCGGAGCTCCCACGTTGGCAGACAGCCGCGCTAGAGCTCTGGAGACAGCGGGTTGAGAGGTCATCTCCAGTTCGCTCACTTCGGTGACGGTAACCCCGTCGGCGACGAGTTGAAACCAGCGAAGGGCTGACACGTCCATACCCATACTCTAATCGCATTGATAACCCGCGGACAGTGCATTGGACGTATCGAAACGAGCGATTCACCATGGATGCCATGAGCATTCGCGCCATTCTCGACCGCGTCCTCGACTCCAAGTTCGGTGCCTATCCAGCCACCCGAGGCGTAGGCCACATCGCCGTCCCTGTCAAGGAACGCGGCCTCGTCGTCGAGAAGCACGCCAAGGACGCCGCCTGGCCAAAGCACGACTGGGTCGCCGCCCACAACCTCTGACCAAACATCCCCAGCAGGGTAAATCAGCCCCAGCAGGTGCGGATCCCGTACTCCACGTTCTTTGAGGCGATGCCCGGAGCGGGGGAGCCACTGACCAACTCGGTACCGGTGGCCAGGTAACCAGAGGGATCTTGCTTGTCGCGCACCTTGCTCACGATGGCCTGGACCCCTTCGCGTGCCATATTCTGCGGGAACTGCATCGCGACGGCGTCGATGTCACCAGGACGGACAGCGGCTTTCATTGCGTCGCATCCGCCATCAACGGCCACGACCACGATATCGGCCAAGTTCTTGCCGGCGTCCTTCAGTGCCTCGACCGCACCAAGCGCGGCCGGCTCGTTGATGGCATAGACCACGTTGATTCCGGACTGTCGCGATAGCACGTCCGTCATCGCCTTCTTAGCCAAGTCCCGATCGCCCTCCGAGTCTGCGGAAACAGCCACTCCCTCCGCGCCAATACCAAACCCGGCGAGGAAGCCCGCTGCACGTTCCTCGCCCGACGAAATGCCGGGAGCGAGGTTCAGCATGGCCACCACGGGCTCCGTCCCTAGTTCTGTGATCTTGGCCTTCGCGTACTGACCCACCAGTTCGCCTGCCCGGCGGTTGTCCGTTCCGAAATAGGCGTCGGTGGTGTCGATGGGATCCATCGGGGTGTCTACGGCGATGACGGTGACGCCTGCCTCGCGCGCCTTCCTGATGTCCTCGGCAAGCGCGGTGGAATCGGTTGGCGCAATAAGCACCCCATTGACTCCGCGTGAGACCATATCCGCCAAGGCCTTGCGCTGTGACTCCACGTCCACATCGCTGGTACCGGTCGCAGTGATGAGGGTGGCGCCGGTTTTGCCGGCCTCCTGCTGAGCGACGTCACGCATGGTCACCCAGTATGGGTTGTCCTCCTGCTTGGTGATGAGCCCAATCGTGACTGCGGATCGCGTTTCGGCGCAAGCACCTAGCGACACCGTCAGAGCGGCGGCCACGACGGCGGCAAGCGCTTTGAGAAACCTCATGATGCCTTCTCCCTGGTGTGAGTCAAGTCATAGCCCGCGTACGCGGCCACGAGCGCCAAGCAAACGGCCGGCACCACGAAACCGATAGCAGCTCCTGCGACGTCCATCACGACCGCCTGCAGGAGGGGGACCGTCGCCCCTCCCAGGATGGCCATGACGAGCCCAGCGGAACCGAATTTCGCGTCGTCGCCGAGTCCCTCGAGCGCGAGTCCATAGATAGTGGGGAACATGAGCGAAAGAGCCGCGGAGATACACACCACCGCGATGAGCCCGACCACGTTGAGCACGAAGATCGAGGTCAGGCAGCATGCCACGCCGAACACGGCCATGATGAGCAGGAGCAGTGCGGGCCGTACCACTCCCAGGATGAATACCATCGCGAAGCGGGCCACGAGGAACAGTAAGAGGCTGGCCTGAAGCCACCAACCGGCTGCCTCGGGTGATGAGCCGACCACGTCTTGGGCGTAGATGATGGTGTAAGTCCACGTGCACGTCTGGGCCGCAACGTTGAAGAATTGGGCCAAGACACCATAACGATAACGCCCGTTACCCCACAGCCGTCCAAGCCGACCCTTCTGCCCCGCGGGCGGCCCTTCCTGTGGGGGAAGCGGCAGTTTCCGAAACGCGATGAGCAGCCAGATGATAATCAAGGCAGCGGCGATCCCGAGGTATGGGCCCAGCACCAGAGCGAGATCCGCCTCCTGACTGGCTCGCAGCTCCTCGGCGCTCATGATTGACTTGGAAGTCTCTGGAGTCAGGTGGGGGAGGATGAGCACGGCGCCCATGAGAACCCCCAAGTTCGCTCCAATGGGGTTGAACGCCTGAGCAAGGTTCAGTCTCCTCGTGGAGGTCTCCTCGTCGCCCATGGCGATGACAAGCGGATTTGCGGAAGTCTCAAGGATGGACAAACCAGCCGCCAGCGTGAACAAGGCGATCAGGAACATGCCATAGGTCAACAATTCTGCGGCGGGAAGGAACAATACGCCGCCGATGGCGGCGAGCCCCAGCCCCGTGAGCAGCCCGGCCTTGTACCCGAAACGTTGGTTGATCACGGCGGCCGGGATGGCCAAGAGGAAGTAGGCCCCGTAGTAAGCGAACTGCACCAGCGACGACTCGAAGTTCGTCATGGTGAAGATGCTGCGGAACACGCCGACCAAGACGTCGGTGAGATTGGCGGCAGTGCCCCATGCAGCGAAGCACAGCAGCAGGAGGATGAAGGGGACACGTAGCGGCTTGGCCACCAGGGGAGCCCGTTTGGTTTGTGGAGCGCTCATGGATTCTCCCGTCCCGGGCTTCGACGCCCGTCAGCATTGCAAAAGTCTAACCCGGGCTGGCGCGTCGCGATCGAGATCTGTGATACTGGTCTCGGCGTGGCTCAACGCCCAGCCCGCGTGCGGACCCCAGCTCCCACGCACGGCGAAGGGGAGCGAATCCTCGAGCCTCCACCGATCTTCGTGGCGTCGGGCCGCGTGCATGCTGGGGATGCGCAGCGGTCAAGGAACGACATGACACGAGACAGTGACTTCAAGAAATTGGTGCGCGAGCGGATGCGGACCACGGGGCAGAACTACACTGCGGCTAGGGCAAGCCTGGTAAGCCTAGCGCCTCAACCAGTCAACCGCTCGTCGGCATGGGCGGAGGCCAAGCGAGAACACGACAAGGTGGTGCGCCGTTTCGTCGTGGACGGCCGACTCGTGCGCTCACCTGCGAAACGTAAGTCCAGGGCCGCGGTCCTTCTGTACTTGACGGCGCTGTTCGAGCCTCGGAAGAGCTACCCCGAGGCCGAGGTCAACAGGATTCTCGGCGAGGTGGACGACGACTTCGCCTTCTGGCGGCGCGAACTGGTCAACTACGGGTACCTGGAACGCGAGGCGGGCATCTATCGCCTACCCACGACAGCCCCACTCAGGAGCGCCGTACTCCGCCAAGAGATCCCTGCCTGGGAGGCGGTATGGCTACCTGGTTTTCTGGCCGGACACGACTGAGCGCTCGTCCCTGGGCCTCAATCTCGTAAGAGGCCCAGGGCGGTCCTCGGTCACTGGCTCTTGGCGCTGCCGTTTCGTTGGGCGATTCGATAGGCGGACACAGTAGGGTCACCATGAAGCCAGAACCGCAAGGGGAACCGCGTTCCGTCGCCGCCCGACCCGGCGACGCCGACGCGGGGGCCCGTGGCGATCCGAGCGCTGGGCACGCTTCGTCGACGCAACTCAAGGATCAGCCGAGATGGGGGAGAGGCGTCCTGCGCGTAGCCGACGTCGATCGACGCTCCCGTTAGGTCCCCCGAGATGCCAAGTGCGGCAGCCAGGTTCGCCGGCCCACGGGCGAGGTCAAGGTCGCGTCGCGCTCCCGGACGGCGTGTCCGAGCCAGGCCCAGGCCATGGACTACTTCGCCGGCTCGAAGCAGACAGGCCGAGGCCTCTCCGTCGGGCCCGGTCACGACGTTGGCGCACCAGTGCATTCCATAAGTGAAATACACGTAGAGGTGCCCCGCGGGGCCAAACATCGGCGCGGTGCGTGGGGTGCGGCCTCGGAACGCGTGTGACCCTGGATCCGACGCGCCAAGATATGCCTCCACCTCCGTTAGCCGGACCGTTACCTCGCCGTCGCTAGTGCGATGCGTGAGGCGGGCGCCGAGGAGCCAAGGGCCGACGACATCCGCTGGGTCGGCTAGCCGGTCAAGGGCACAGCGCATGAGCAAGAGCATAGGAGAGCTGGGCGTGGACCGCTAGAATGTATACGGGTGGGGGTATATTGGGACGGCCTCGACGCGACAAATGCCGTCAGGAAGACCACGATGAGAGTGCGAGCAAGCGACACGGAGGTATAAGAGATGCCAACCAATACCCTGAACGGGCGATCCTTCGAGGTCGACGCCGAGGGTTTCATGACCCGACGCGACGAATGGGACGAGGAACTCGCCGCGGACCTTGCAGACCTGATCGGGCTGGAACTGACCAGCGAACACTGGGCCGTGATCCGGTTCCTGCGTGAGGACGCAGCCGCCACGGGGGCCACTCCTAACCTCAACCGCGTACAGGCGACGGGTGGATTCAACGTCCGCGACCTATACCGCATGTTCCCAGGCAAGCCCGCCAAGAAGATGGCCTTCGTCGCCGGACTGCCCAAGCCCGCCGGCTGCGTTTAGGAGATCACATGGCAACTCCCGAGGGATTCATCATGCCCGACTTTGGCACTGCGGGGGAGGAGGCGTCACCGACCGGGCGGCGCAAACTCGCACTCATCTGCTCGAAGGGCAACCTCGACATGGCCTATCCAGGCCTGATCCTGGGCAACGCCGCCGCGGCGGAAAGCGTCGAGACCCACATGTTCTTCACCTTCTGGGGCCTCGACATCATCAACCAGAAGACCAACGCCAAGCTCAAGTTCACGATGGTGGGCAACACGGCCATGCATATGCCCGAACTAGGGCGAATCCGGCCTGGCTGGGAACATCGGTCTATGCCCCAGACCATGAGCCGGATCCCTGGCATGACCTGGTTGGCTACGCGGCTTATGCGCAAGAAGATCGCAGGCCTCGACGTCCCAAACGTCCCTGACTTCCTCGACCTGCTCGATGCGGCGGGAGTTCACATGTACGCCTGCCGCATGACCTTCGACATGATGCAACTCAAAGAGGCGGACATGCACCCGGCCGTGACCTCTGTGATCACGGCCGGAGACTTTATCGACATCAGCGCAGGGGCTCAGACCATCTTCATCTAAGCACCCGGCTCAGGAGACGATGCGCAGGTTGAAGGGGTACTGGTAATCCTGCCCATTGCGGTAGGCCTCCGTTCCCTTGATGGCACCGATGATCCCGATCACCAACAGCGCGAGCGCGATGGGGAACGCCACGAACTCGACAAACGGGATGGCCACCAATGTGAGGACGATCATGCGCACGATCGCCAGGTTGAGCACCTCCTTGAGATGGGCATCCGCGAGGGGAGTCTTGCCCTTGTCTACGAAGTAGAACACCACAGCGGCGATGGGGATGAACGCCGAAAGCCAGTAGTTCAACTGAATGTTGGAGTAGAGCGCATTCGGCTGAACGGAAGCCGGAGGATAGTACCCCTGCTGGGAAATGACGGGGCCGGGCGCCCCCTGCAAGGGCTGCTGCGGGGCGCCATATCCACCATAGGACGGCTGCGGAGGCTGTGGGGCGCCATATCCACCGTAGGACGGCTGCGGAGCGGTGCCATGCTGCCCAGGCGCCGCAGGCTGCGGGATTGGTGGTGGGCCATAGCTATTGCTCGGCTGGGTTTGCGGGCCGAAGGATGGGTCGTCAGCGGCTCGACTCGCGACGGGCTGCACGGACTGCCAAGCTGGACTGGCCTGAGGCGATGGCATGGCATGGGCGGGAATCTCTTGGCCGTGGGCAGGAGTGCTTGATTGCGCGTAGACGTCATCCCACGACGGCGAAGCCGACCGCTGCGGCACCGCGTTTGGGTACTCGCTTCCATGAGGGCTTACCCCTCGGCTCGCGTAAGGGTCGTAAGTCATCTCGATCCTTTCGTACAAACGCGCTTCAGGCTAGCGGAGAGGGGGGTGCATTGTCCGATCCCATGACAGATGGACACACTGACCAACCTTTGGCCATCTATTACGAAACAAGTCACGAGCGCGGGGCGGTCTGGAAGCCTACACCTTGGAGGCGGACTTCTTGGGCCTCGCGTCAACGAAGACAGGGACGATTCGTGTCTTGCCCTGCTCCGCGATGGCTTTGCAGGCGCTGGTCACCAGGGCCAGGCGTTCCTCCTCGAAGTCACGGTCTCGGTAGCCGATGCATAGATAGATGCCGAACTCGGCCTTCTCGCCCTTCAGGTAGATGGGGAGTTGTGTCTCGGCTCCATGGGCGAACTGGGTACTGGAGATGTGCTTGACCTCGATTAGGCCCCGGACCTGCCACCCTCGGCTGAACTTGAAGTCCACCGGGCCGCGCCCGCAGTCGGCTTCTCGGGAGATGTCGATGTCACGGGCTCGGCAGTGCTCGATCCATGTTGCCCGAGCGATGACCTGGGCGATCTTCTCTGGTCGGTGCCCCCGTAGGTCATCGTCCCAGAGTGCTCGCCAAAGGCCGTTGTCCTCGACCGCACCCTTGAACGTCTGGGCCAGATCGTGCAGCCATGTCTCGAACTCGGCCTGGCTCTGCGGTGCCATCGGCGCCTGGCTGGCCTTGGCAATCTCCCGCCCTGCTTCTTCCCAGCGGACGATGCCCTTGGGGTCGTTGTCCACGTCGTAGGCGGTGGCATCGGCGGTGGCCTCGTCCACGTAGTTTTCCAGCAGGTCGACGGCGCGGTGGGCCAACTCGCGTCCTCGCTTTGCCTTCGCGCGTCGGTCCAAGGACTCCGCGAGGTCGTAGTTCAGATCGAAGCGCAGAGTCTCGTTCTCGTTCTTCTCCGCCCAGGACCAGAAGCCATCGGGGGTGACTCGTGGGATGTCCTTCAGGAACCGCTGTGGCACGAGCAGGACGCCGCCCCTGAAGACCGGGCTGGCTGGCAACGAGACTGTGGAGGAGCGCCAGCGGAAGCCCTGAGCAGTCCAGGACGTGTTGGGCACCGTCGCTGACTCCATCGGCACGCCTAGAGACTCGCAGACCTGCTGCGTGTAGGTGATGAACCGACCTTTCAAGATGTTGCACACCATGTCGCTGATCCGGTCCACTCCGAGTCCGACCACGATGACGGCCATCATGGCGAGGAGTCGGTCGTTGGAGCCTCGCCCACGCCCTCGGAAGAACTCCAGTTCCTTACACATTTCGCGGGCAAGGTCCGGGCCGATGCCTGCGCCCTCGGGGTGGCCCATCGAGAGGCCGAGACCGAACTCCTTGGGCTCAGGGAACTGAAGGAAGCGCTCTGCCTTCTGCCAGTGCATCGACTCACGGTGCCCGTCAGCCTTCTTCAGCAGTTCCAGGGCCGCGTCGAAGAAGTCGATGATCTCCTCATGGCCTGCGCTCCAGAACGGGTCGGGGTCATCGAAGAGCAGGAAGGGGTCCACGTAGAGCGGGCTGTCCATCTCGGTGTTGAGATCGAACCAGTCGGCGTCGGAGGGACGCCCGACCTCGTGTTGCTCTGTGAACCGCATGATCTATTGTCCCCGTTCCGGCGTGGGCGCTCGTGAACCGACTCGCCGCTAGCGAACCCAGCCCCTGTGGCGGAAGGTGGCAAGAGGCGATCAGCACCGATGACTGAGGAAGTCGGACCACCTGGCTACAGTCCAGGCGCATGAGAGCAACCAACAGGGGAGTGGCGATCCTGGACAGCCGGGGTCCAGGCAGCCCCGTGAAGACCTCGTAGTTGCCACCCGACCTGATCGCAGATCTCTCGAGTCATCGCGAGCTGCTGAGCGCTGGCCTCCACCTTGTCTGGTCGCTCACGTGGCCACGGTGCTTGGGCCACTTCAGGACGAACGGCTGCCAGGCGAGCGAGGATCGAGAGGAAACGGATCGGGTAGGCAGCATGTCGTCGAACGGAGTCGCCGCGAGATCGCCCCCAGAGAAAATGACATAATGAACATTATCGGCTCAACGTGAGGGGCGCATCGCGACTCCTGCGTTGAGCCGATGTTGTCGGCCGACCCATAACCAGTCGATAAAGTCGACGACCCAGGATCGTCGGCAGATACGCTCAGTAGTTGATCATGTGGCCTGCGATTCCCTCCGCGGCCTCTTTGAGGGCCTCGGACAGCGTTGGGTGCGCGTGGATGTTGCGGCCAACCTCTTCGGCCGTCAGGTCGTAGGCCTGGGCCAGTGTCAGTTCTGGCAGCAGTTCCGTGACGTCTGGGCCGATCATGTGGGCACCGAGGATCTCGTTGTAGCGTGCATCCGCCACGATTTTGACGAAGCCGGTGCCTTCGCCGAGACCCCAGGCCTTGCCATTGGCCGCGAACGGGAACTTCGACACCTTGACGTCGTAGCCCTTGTCCTTCGCCTGCTGTTCGGAGTAGCCAAACGACGCGATCTGCGGCTGGCAATACGTGGCCCGCGGAATCATGTCGTAGTTGATTGGCTGCGTCTGCGCGCCCGCGATGGTCTCTGCGGCTACGACGCCTTGGGCCTCCGCGGTGTGAGCCAACATC
>JBHADA010000036.1:0-3965 GCA_041854805.1 Arachnia sp. | reverse complement strand
CACACGTTGGCGATGGCAAGGTACGGGACGCTGACGAGCATCGCCGGGACGCCCCACTTCAGCCCTGGCCGGGTTCGCGTAGCTGCGAGCAGCCGGTTACTTGGTATGTAGTGCTGAAAGAAGTTATTGGGCGTGGATGCTGAGCATCCAGATGGATCGGAACATGGTCGGGCTCTCTCGCCATACGTGGTACTCCGTCGAGGAGGCAGTACATATCACTCTATCCAGATCGATCAGAGAGGGTGGCATCCGGGTGTTAGCAGTCTGGACGCTGCATGGCCGGTGACGGATAGACAGTGAACACTCGTTGCCCATCAAGCCACTCTGTGAGCCTCCGCGCTTCAGCGTGCAGCACTTGGTGAATCGCAGGGTCGACGTGCTCAAGCAGCCTCACCTGCACCACCCCATCGCCGTCCTGCACCCAGACTCCCACCACACGCCCATCGACCCACACAGTCGTTCCAGCATTACCCGCGCTGTCAAAAAGTTGCGGCCCATGCTTACCAAGGAAGAAGTCTCGCTCCTTCCACCCCATCACAGTGGGGTCGAGCAACGGCAGTAACGCCACCCAGGGCTCGGGGCTGGTGACCGGCTCGACATCGTCTTGCCGCAACCAACCAACCCTGCCGTCTTCCAGTGACACCGGCACCGCGTTGAGATCATCGAGAGCAGTCCGGACCGTCGTTTTGGTGTTACCAAGCCACCAGGCGATATCCTCAACGGTGCCGGGGCCGTACGACCACAGCCATCGATGCACAAGTTCGGCGTACCCTTCTCGAGCCTCCAGCGCCTCGGGGACGTCATGGCCCCACCACGCTTTGGTCGTCGTCCAGGTCGGACGGCTCGTGTACCAGACGCCCGCGTTACCTGCCCGAGCCACCACGCCGTCCAGGCTCAGTTGGGTCAACACCTTCGGAGCGATGGCCTGTTTGCCACCCCAGGCCTTGTCCGGAGCCTGCACTAGGAATCCACTTGCCTCCGGCACCTCTTCGCGCACCTGCGCTGAGGATCGTGCGACTCCGTCGGCGAGATGACCGAGCACCGCGCGCTCAGCGCTAGCAAGTCGGGCTGCGCCTTCCCCCTCGGGCACCGAGCCCCACCGTTGAAGGTCTTTGATGAATCGCTTGCGGTAGACCATCGCGATGCGTGCGGCGGCACTTCCCCACACGGCTGGAACCAAGTCTCGCGGGAAGACGAAGATCGTCTCGCGCATGGATTGTTGCCTAACCAAGGAACGTGTCTCGTACAGCGCGCGTTCCACATCATCGACACTGACCTCGTCGATGCGTGCCCAGCACGACAGGTGCACGCTCGGCGGGTCAGTCGCATGCAAACAGACCAGTGCGCGCGTTGCTTCCTCGGGGGAAGCAACCCTGGCTGAGCGAGCGAGCGCGTGTCTCACACCGATCCGTGCCCGGCGTTCTGAGTCCGTGACCAATCTCTCCATCAGTTGACTCCTTTCTTAGTCAAGGGTTCCGCTTCGGTCGCGGCAGTGAGTCGTTCGCCCCAGCCGCGCATGTAATCAATGGCTTCGGGTGGCCCATGGACGGTGAAAGGGGCCCCGATGGCTGCAAGGCAGAACGCGGCCCAGTCGAGTGACTCTGCTGGGATGTAAACCTCTGAGGTGCCTTCATCGACGGGTTCGACACTGCCATAACGCGCCACCTCCTGCTTGACTCGTTCCGCGGGAGCGCTCACTGTCGCCCGCACCGGGTACCTCGCAGGCATTGATCTGATCTGACTGTGTACGAACTCGACGGGGTCGGTTTCGGGAAGCTGCCGCGGAGCGAACCGCTTGCCGCTTCGGACTGGGTCCTTGATCCGGTCGATGCGGAAGGTGCGCCAGTCCGCGCGGTCGAGGTCCCAGGCGATGAGGTAGAGACGCTGGTCGATACTGACGCTGCGGTGCGGCTGGACTGAACGCTGTGTGATACTGCCGTCCCTCATGCAGTAGCTGAACTTCAGCGACTCATGATCGCGACAGGCCAGGGCAACGGTGGTCAGCGATGCGACATCCGTGATGCCCTCTGGAGGATAGTCCAGTGGGGCGGTCGCCACTGCCCGCAGGCTGTCGATGCGCCGACGGATACGCGCCGGAAGCACCTGAACGATCTTCGCCATCGCGCTCACCGCCGCTTCCCCCGAGGTGGGATGGGTTCCGGAAGCGACCTCTTTGAGTCCCAAGACCACCGCCGCAGCCTCATCCTCGCTGAGCACCAACGGCGGCAGCGACGCGCCGGAGCCGAGCTGGTAGCCACCACCGGTTCCCCTGGCCGTGATGATCGGGTAGCCGAGCTCCTGAAGACCGACGACATCACGCCGAAGCGTGCGCTGGCTGACACCAAGCCGCCGCGCGAGTTCCTCGCCAGACCAGTGGCGTCGGTTTTGGAGCAGCCCGAGGAGTTCTAGGGCCCGTGTTCTTGTCGACATGCTTTCCACTCTAAATCTTCTTGTGGTCATATATCGTCCACAAGTGGGAATAGGGTTGAAATATGTCATCAACCAAGGAACGGAGTGCAGAAAGCTCATGATCACCACACACACCCTCACCCGGACCTTCCGCGCCCCGGACGGCGAGGAGGTCCAGGCGGTTCGGGGCATCGATCTCACCGTGAACCAAGGAGAAACAGTTGCGGTCCTCGGCCCCAACGGCGCGGGCAAGAGCACGCTCATGCGGATGCTCTCCACGCTGCTACCACCCACCAGTGGTTCGGCCACGGTAGCGGGCTTCGACGTCACCTCGCACAGCGCGCAGGTGCGCGAGCACATTGGTTACGTCGGCCAGGGCAATGGCGCCGGACACACCCAGCGCGCCACGGACGAGGTCGTCGCACAAGGTCGCATCTACGGGCTCAGCCGGGCCGCTGCCCGCAAACGTGCCGCAGAACTCCTCGACATCCTTGGGCTGAAACAACTGGCCAAGCGCAAGACCCAGGCGATGAGCGGCGGTCAGCGCCGCCGACTCGACCTGGCGATTGGGCTGGTCAACAAGCCACCGCTGTTGTTCCTGGACGAGCCCACCACGGGCCTCGATCCGCAGAACCGCAGCAACCTGTGGGACCACATCATCCGCACCCGGCAAGAAACCGGCATGACGGTGGTGTTCAGCACCCACTACCTGGAAGAGGCCGATGACGCTGCGGACCGCATCGTGGTCGTCGACCACGGACGCATCATCGCCGAGGGGACGCCGACACAGCTCAAGCAGCGCCACGTCGGCGACCGGATGACCCTGGACGTTGTGGACCCGACCCAGGCTGACCAGCTCCGGGCACTCGTCGCACAGATCGACGACGTCCGCGAGACCTACGCACAGAATCGTTCAGTGATCGCCCAGGTCAGTGATGGCCGCGCTGCCCTACCTGCCGTCATCACGCTCGCGCAGAACCACGGCATCGAGGTGACCGCCGCAGACACCCGGCTGCCCACCCTCGACGACGTCTTCCTCGAGCTCACCGGGCGGAGCCTGCGTGACGCGGGCGAGATCGTCGAAACCCCCACCGAATGACAGGAGCACACACCATGACCACCACCGCACACCGCCGCAACCTGTTCAGCGACATCCTCATCGTCATGGGCCGCGAACTGCGCCCCGTGACCAGCGATCCATTCTCCTTGGTATTCGGGTTGGTCCAGCCGCTGTTCTTCCTCCTACTCTTCGGGCCCCTGATCGCCACGAATCACGAGTCACCTTGGGGCTGGTTCGTGCCGGGAATCCTCGTCATGACTTCCCTGTTTGGCACTGCCGCCACCGGATCGAATCTCCAGTTTGACCTGCAAAGCGGCTCCCACGAACGCCTCCTCGTCACACCGCTGACGCGCTCCTCCCTGTTCGTCGGACGCGCGCTGAAGGAGTTCGTGCCGCTCGTGATCCAGGCTGTCCTGGTCATCGTGATCATGATCCCGTTTGGGTTCCGTCCCCACCCCGGCGGCGGCCTCATCGGCCTCCTGCTCGTGGGCATCCT
>JBHADA010000035.1:0-7782 GCA_041854805.1 Arachnia sp. | reverse complement strand
TACCACTGCGCCAACCGCCCGAGGTGGAGACGGGATTTGAACCCGTGTACACGGATTTGCAGTCCGTTGCCTCGCCTCTCGGCCACTCCACCGGGTGGAGCCTTTGTCTCCGAGCGGACGACGAGATTCGAACTCGCGACCCTCACCTTGGCAAGGTGATGCTCTACCAACTGAGCCACGTCCGCATGCACATCCCCGGCGTCCCACTGGCACCCCGGCTTGGCGCGTTGAGAACTCTAGCGCACGGTTTCGGAACCTGCAAAATCACGCTCTCACTCGGCACTGACGGGGCGAGTCTCGCAAGAGGCGACACTGCGGGGTTAGCTTTTGTCTCGCCTATCGACTAGACTCCTACCTCGCTAGGGCGATTGGCGCAGTGGTAGCGCGCTTCGTTCACACCGAAGAGGTCGGCGGTTCGAAACCGCCATCGCCCACTGGCCGAATGAAAGTGAGGCGATGACAGCACCCGCGATTGTCCTCGTGGCCGACGGCCCAGACGAGCCAACGGTAGCCGTCACCCTCGCATCAATCACGTCCTCCCTCTCCGCGTCCAGGCCAGACCTTCGCATCCACCTCGCGCGTCTTGACGGAACCGCTCCTCAACTCGATCAGGTGGTGCGATCACTCGCCGAGGACGATGTCGCAGAGGCCGTGCTGATCCCACTCAATCTCGTGGCCGCTACGACAGCGGCACTTGACGATTTCGCGCACTCCCCCAACATCCGTCTCGCCACGGCACGCCCCATCGGCCCTGCCAGCGAACTGCTCAACATCCTTGACGAGCGAGTCCGCGAGGCTCTGCACCGAGGCGGGGCGCTGGAGATTGACGGCCTTGTCTTGGCCGCCCCCACCGGCGGCGATCTTCGAGGCAACTCCCTGCTCGCCCGACGGGCCCGCCAATGGGCCGCCCACCATCGCCTCCCTGTACTCCTCGCGCTCGACGAAGGCGATGGACGGGCCACCGCCGCGGCGGTCACCCAGCTACGCGCTCAGGGGCGGCGTCACATCGCAGTGGGTGGCTTTCACCTCACCGCGGACTCCGCCTACACACACCACGCACAGGCCGCGCTACGGGCTGGGGCCATCGCTGTCACCTCTCCCATCGGAAACAGCGACCAACTGGGCATGCTCATCCTCGCCCGGTATGCCTTTGGCGCCATGGAGTTGCTCGACGGCACGCCCACCCAGTTGCCCGTCGAGGATCTGGACGACGAGGAGTCCTGAGGCGCGCAGCACGCATACTGTTGGCATGAACGACTTCGTCCCTCCCCTCAGGAAGCCTGACGCGCAGTGGCGTGAGCAACTCAGCGCGCTGGAGTATCACGTCCTGCGCGAAGGCGGCACCGAGGCGCCCTTCACCGGCGAGTACACCGACACCACCGCGGAGGGAATCTACGCTTGCCGAGGCTGCGGCTCCGAACTGTTTCGCAGCACGGAGAAATTCCCCTCCCACTGCGGCTGGCCAAGTTTCTACGCGCCGTTGGCGGAGGACAGAGTGCGCTACCTAGAGGATCGCTCGCTCCCCGGACGGCCACGCGTGGAAGTACGGTGCGCCAACTGCGATGGACACCTCGGACACGTCTTTGAAGGCGAAGGCTACGACACGCCCACAGACCTACGGTTCTGCATCAATTCAGTCAGCATGCGGTTGAATCTTCACTGATGGGCGAGGCGTGCATCCATCGCAGCCCGCTGGGAAATATGCTTTGGGGGTGCATGTGAAGGACACTGGCCATCCGCCCGGATTTCAGCGGGCACTCGACGAAATCAAATCGATGCGTTGGCGAACGAACTTCACGACCGCAGAGATTGGCTCTCCCCAGCGGATCGCGCCGCATTCGGTCGCGATCGAGGGAGAGCTCGTTGGCGACGAGGCGTCTCTGGCCACCGGCCGCCTCATCCTGCTGCACGACCCCCTCGGCAATGATGCATGGCGCGGCACCTACCGCCTCGTCTCCTACGTACGGGCCGAGGTCGACCTCGAGATGGTCACAGACCCGATGCTGCCCGAGGTGGCTTGGTCCTGGTTCACAGAGGCTCTCGACGATCATGGGTGCGACGCCAAGGCCGTCGCTGGCACCGTCACGGCCTCCTATGGACGCGGCTTCGGGGAGATGACCGACACGGATCGCGCCGACATCGAGATCCGCTGCTCGTGGACGCCTCCCCTCGGTCCTGCCCATCCCATGACTCCGCATCTGGCCGCTTGGCAGGACCTCATGGGACAGGTGGCGGGGCAGCCGCCCCTCCCACCCGGTGTCATGACGCTGCCCGTGGGCCGACGGCTATGACCCTCGTCGAGGCCAGCCGTGAGCCCCTACGTGAGATCGTCACCACGCCAGAGCGGATGGAGGAATGCTGCGCCGCTCTAGCGGCCGCCTCCGGCCCCGTGGGATTCGACACGGAACGCGCCCACGGACACCGGTACTGGCCCAAGGCATACCTTCTCCAGATCCGGCGTCAAGGAGCAGGCACCTGGCTCATCGATCCCATTGCCTTTGAACGAGGTGGTCCAGCCAACCTGACCTGCCTGGTCACGGCCTGCGGCGAGGCCACGTGGATCATTCACGCTGCCAGCCAAGACCTGCCATGCATGCGTGAGATTGGGATCGTCCCCCCACGCATCTTTGACAGCGAACTCGCCGCACGTCTGCTCGGCAAGTCTGGTGCCAGCCTAGGATGGCTGCTCGAGTCGGAGTTCGGCATTCAGTTACGCAAGGCGCACTCCGCCGACAATTGGTCGCGGCGCCCACTACCCGCGTCATGGCTGACCTATGCCGCGCTCGATGTCGATTACCTACCAGAGCTTGCCCAGTCTCTCGCGGACCAGCTCGTGGCGGCAGGACGTCATGAATGGGCCGAGCAGGAGTTCGCCGATATCTTGGGCCGTTTCTCCGCCGCGCCCGAGCCCAAGGTAGACCAGTGGCGCCGCCTGCGCGGGCTCTCCACGCTCAAGTCACCTCGGCAATTCGCCGTCGCGCGGGAACTGTGGCAGGCGCGAGACGCGATCGCCTGCCGTCAAGACAGGCCGCCATCGTGGATTCTGCCCGACGACGCCATCATCGCCGTGGCGCAACGCTCTCGCCCCGCGATTCCCCGAAACGACGAGGTGACCTCCATGGCTGCCTTCGCGAAACCCCCAGGGCAGCGTCATCTGCGAACTTGGCTGGGAGCCATCGACCGGGTTCGAAGCATGCAGGATGGCGACTACCCCCCGTTGCGCCCCCGCACCACGGGCGTGCCGCATCCTCGAACCTGGGACCGGATCAACCCCGAGGCGGCGAAGCGCTGGGCTAAGGTCAAGCCGGCCATCGAAGAACTGGCCTGCTCACTGGGCGGCTTGCAGGCCAGCCTCGTCGCGCCCCCCACCGTGCTGCACAACGCCCTTTTTGTGAGTCATCGGGTGGACCGCGAGTCGCTCCTAGCCCTCGGCGCCCGACCATGGCAGGCCGACTTCCTCGAGCCCCTCATCGCCCAAGCCCTGGCCTCCTAGGAACGGCTCGTCGCCCGGTCAGGGTCGAGATTCATGCTCTGGAATCGGTGCGACATGTATCCGTCATCGAAATGACGATCGACGAACCGTTCGATGGTGTTGCTGGCGACCACCCCTGACTCGCGCTCGTACCACCGGTCGATCGTCACCAAGGTCATGACGCCATTGACCAGCATGAAGAGCGCCGACGCCACCGTCAGCCCCGCCCTGATGCGCAACGGGATCGCGTCGACGAGACGAAGAACGTCCGGCAGGAGCAACTTGATCCACACCAGCCCCAACGCGCCCCAGGCGAGGAAGAACGCGAAGTTGGTGCGTCCGTCGATATTGAGGAAGGTCCCGGTGTAGTCCCAGGCCACAATCCCAAACGCCGTCTCCAAGATCCAGCTCACCACGAATTCGAAGGCGGCGCCGATGAATCCAGCGACGAGGAAGATGATGATCTTGCTTCGATTCCACCACCGGTTGAGCGCGATGGTCATCAGGGTGGCCCCGAAACCATAGATAGGGCTGAACGGGCCCCACAGGAGGCCTGCGCGATCTTCATAGCCGCCCACTGTGAGGGCGTGAAAGATCACCTCGACGACCAGCCCTGCGACGCTGGCCACGGTGAACACCCAAAACAGGTTGAAGAAGTTGAGTGGGATGTAACTACGGCGCTGCGGATCGTCGGAGATCGTCCACGGGGCGACGAAGGATTCATTGTGCGCCAGCTTCTGGTCGGTGGCCACCTGGAATGAGACGACGCACAGCAACTGGACGATATAGCACACCTGGGTTACTTGAAGACCATTACGGGCAATATCCAGCGTGAGCGCCACAAGGACCGCCACTACGGTCGCCTGGGCGAACCGCCGTGTCCGGGGAGCGCTGAGATTGAAATCAAAGACGATGATGGCCAAGCACCCAAGAACGTCCACGACGAGCAGGACCAAAAGCGTCACGGCCACGGCTCGGTTGCCGCTTCCCCACCCGCCCGATGCGAGCGCGAGCGCGACGAGCGTGAGCAGCGTTCCAGCCGCCACGGCCGACAGCACGAACCCTATTCGTAACACCACCAGAACTCCACGAGATAGGACGGGTTCCAGTGCCTCCGCAACTCGTTTCGTCTGATCACGCATGAGACAAGGGAACCATTACTTAGCGTCCCGCTAGGAGCGGCACACCGATGAGCGTCGCCGCATCCCAGGTAGCTTCGTGATGGATCCCCGCCACAGCCACCGTCAAGGGGATCCGCGCCCGCTCAGTCTCCAGTTCTCGGTAGGCCAGGACGCTCGGGGCGCTTCGTCACCGTTGGTTCCGTACTCCGGGTGGGAGTCCGTTCCGGCGTGGTCACCGTCGGAGTCGGCTGGGATGATGGCGATGGTGCGGACTCCGAAGAGGACGGCTTAGGTGATGGCGATGGTGCGGACTCCGAAGGGGACGGTTGGGGCGTCGGATCCTTGCGGGTGTACGTGTTGACGAAGCTCACCACCGTGTCGGTGTGGTCGCCCTCCAAGGTGAGGCGCTGTTGTCCAGGTGCCGTCAACGTATGGTCTGGGCGTTCAGCGGATTCTGGTTCCTCCCAGACACGGCACGAGGTGCCGGTGGGCAGATCCACTCCCGCGGACACGGGTACCCCGTCGCCCTTGGCCTTGACGGTGCCCGTGGTGTCGCCGCATTCGTAGCCGAAGGTGAACTCGCTGTCCTCGAACGGCCCGCCCTCAACTTTCTTTGCCACCGAGAACCCGGCCGTGTGGCGGCGGTAGGTATTGACAAAGTCGGCTCGCGCTGGGGAGTCCTCACTCTCGACGGTCACGGTTTGCGGGGTTGGCAAGGTCACCGCGTAGTTGTCCACCTCGGCGCCATCGATACTCTCGGCGATGACGCAGGAGGCCCCCAAGGGCACCTGTGGGCCTTGTACAGGCGTGCCGTCGCCAGGAACCTTGATCGAGCCGGCGACACCATCGCAACGGTAGGTGAAGGTGAACGGGCCCGCGTCAATACGGTCGCTGGATTCGATCCGCTTGGTCACCTCAAAGGTGCCGCGCTGAAGCGTATAGGTGTTGGCCACATCCACCACAACGGTCGACGTGTCCTTCACGGTAAATCTGCCGTCGGTGTTCGGCTGGCCATCAATGGTCATGACGGTCTTCAGATCGGTGCGGGGAGCCGACGCATCACCCTCGGCGATGGTGCAGGCGCCAGTGGCCACATCGGTTACCTCGTATGGCACCCCGGGAGTGACCTGAACGGTCACCGGCCCGGTCTCGGCGCACTCGTAGGTGAAGGGGACCTTCTCCGGAGCCCGGGAAGCACCATCCCCGTCGACCGTCTTGGTGATGACGAAACCGCCGCGCTGGCGAACGTAGGTGTTGGTCACCAAGGCTGTGGCGGTCTCACCCTTAGCGATACGCACCTCATCGCCCAGCGCGACCCCGAGGGTATAGCCGTCTCGCTCGGCGGCTTCAGTATCCTCGCCCACCACCCGGCACGTCGTCCCAGTTGGGAAAGCACCCACTCGTGTGGCTTGGCCCACGCTCACCGTGACCGTACCGCGCTGATCGGCGCCGCGGCCTGGCTGTGAGCACTCGTAATCAACGGAGAACGAGCCAGTGCCCGTCGACCCGCCGGCCTCGACCTTCTTCGCGATGGCGAAATCGGCATAGTCGCGGGTATAGGTGTTGGTGACGGTGATCTCTCTCACCTCGTCCTTGGCCAGGGTTACGGATGCGCCGAGGTCGGTCTCCAGGGTGTAGCCGTCTCGCTGCGCGTCTGCCTCGGCCGTGACCCGACAGGTGGTGCCGGTGGGAAACACACCCGCAACGGTGGTGCTGCCTTCACGAACCTCGACGGTGCCCTTGTCAACGCCGTCAGCGTCGGGCGCGTCGCAGGCATAATCCACCTTGAACACACTGGATCCGGTGGAGCCATTACCCACGACCTTCTTGTTGATCCGCAACTGGGCCGTGTCGCGGGTGTAGGTATTGGTCACCGTGACCTTGCCTCCCACGTCCTTGGCGATGTTCACCTTCGCGCCCAAGTCCTTGGTCAAGGTATAGCCGTCGCGGGGAGCGTCCGTCTCTGATTCCACCAAACACGACGTCCCGGTGGGAAACCTCCCGACGGTGGTGCTTTTGCCCGCTTGAAGGGTCACATCGCCCTCCGCGTCCACCCCGTCGCCTGCCGAGTCGCAGACATAATGAACGGTGAACTCGTCAGAGCCAGAGGATCCGTTCGCCTCGACCGTCTTGGTGATCTGGAACGGCGCAAGGTCGCGGGTGTAGGTATTGGTGACGGCGACGGTGGCCTTCGCATCCTTCTCTACCGTCACCTCGGAGCCAAAATCGGTGACCAGCGTGTAGCCGTCACGCTGCGCGCCAGTCTCGTCCTTGACGGCGCATGTGGTGCCCGCCGGGAAACGTCCCACCGTCTTCTCCTGCCCCGCGGTGACCTTCACTTCCCCGGTAGCGGAGACATTCTCACCGGCCGCGGAGCATTCATAGGTCAGGGTGAACTCGTCGGCGCCGGTTGACCCGCCGTCCTCGACGCGTTTGGTTACGCTGAACTCACCCATGTCGCGGGTGTAGGTGTTGGTCACCGTGATCTGTGCGCTCCCGTCCTCCACGATGACCGTCTCGGACCCGAGGTCTTTGGTCAGGGTATATCCGGGGCGCTCCCCTCCATCCTCGCGGGTGATCACGCAGGTGGAGCCGATCGGGATCTCTCCCTCCCAGCGTGACTCTCCCGCCGCGACCTTCAGGATTCGGGTGATGGGGCTCAGCCCGCTGCGGATCATGGGAGTGCAGGTGAGGGTCAGGTCGAAGAACTCGTCTGAGCGGCTCACATCGGTCGATCCATTGGCATTGACGTTCTTCTGGATGATCAATTCGCCCATCTTCACCTTGTAGGTATTGGTCACGGTGACGACGGAGCGCTCATCCTTCTTGATGGTCTTGGTTCCGGTGATGCTGTTGGTGAACTCATAGCCTTCACGGAGCTGTTCGGTCTCCCCCGTCACCTGGCAGGTGGTGCCAGCCGGGAAACGCCCCACCAGGGTTTCTTCGCCGGCCGTCACCTTAACGCTTCCCTTCGCGGGCACGGTGCTGCCGTCAGCCTGCTGCCCATACCCGGCCGCGCTGCATTCGTAGGTCACCTCGAAGGTGTCGTAGCCCCTCGATCCATTGGCGTTGAGCACCTTGGCGATGGCGAATTCGCCAGATTCTCGACGGTAATTGTTGACCATCTCGGCGCTCTGCAGCGCGTTCTGGACGGTGACCAACGCATCGTTGGCCTTGGTGAGGGTGTAT
>JBHADA010000034.1:0-21795 GCA_041854805.1 Arachnia sp. | reverse complement strand
TTCATCGGTTTCTTGCTCGACGGTGCCGATACGGCAACCACTTATGTTGACCACGCCGACTCGGGGTTGGGCATGGGAGACCTCTGCATCCTGGCTGAGCGTCGGCGGTACCAGGAGCGCTCTGGCGTGACTGCGAAGATAGTTAGGAGCCACGCCGACGTGCGAGGGCGGCATAATGCGGTCATGACCCCCGCCACTGCACCGTTGCGCGACCTGCTGCGAGTCCCCTCCGGCCCTGTCAACATGAGCAGCCTCGACGCCGCCGCCTCCCCCGGCTACCCCGGCAAGGGCAAGGCCGACGCCCCAAAGCTCACCGCCGAACTGGGGCCCGTGCTCTCCGACCTCCAGGAACGTCTCTACGCCGCGGGCCGGGCCGAGCCCGAGAACGCGCCGCGCATCCTCGTCGTTCTCCAAGGCATGGACACCTCCGGCAAGGGCGGCGTGGTCCGGCACGCGTTCGGGCTCGTCGACCCGCAAGGAATCCAACTCAAGGCGTTCAAGGCACCCACGGCCGAGGAACGCGCACACGACTTCCTCTGGCGCATCGAACGCGAGTTGCCGCGCCCAGGGATGATCGGCATCTTCGACCGCTCGCACTACGAGGACGTACTCATCGGGCGGGTCAACCAACTCGCCCCAGCCGACGAGATCGAGCGCCGCTACGGCGCGATCAACGAGTTCGAGGCTGGGCTGACCGGGCAAGGCATCACCCTGATCAAATGCTTCCTGCGGGTGAGCCGCGACGAGCAGTACGCCCGTCTCTTGGAGCGCCTCGACAACCCCGAAAAGCACTGGAAATACAACCCCGGGGACCTCGACGCTCGTGCGCGCTGGGACGCCTACGAAGAGGCCTACGCCGTGGCGCTGGAACGCTGCCAGCAGGCCGCCCCGTGGTACGTCATCCCGGCGGACCGGAAGTGGTACCGGAACTGGGCCGTGGCGCAACTGCTCTGGGAACACTTAGTGGAGCTCGCGCCGCAGTGGCCGGCTGCGGATTTCGACGTCGCCGAAGAACGGCGGCGGCTCGCCAGACTTCGGTGACGACGTTACAGGCCGCTTCGAGGCACAGCCGGTACAGACGAGGGGCGCGCCACCCGCAGGCGACGCGCCCCGAACTAGGCGAGGTCAGCGGCGGCCGCCCCCGCCGCCCGGGCCACCCATCCCAGCCTGGTACTGGTTGGCCGAGACCGTTCCCGCGCTTTCGCCGTTGACCACGATCTCGTAGGTGCCGTCGGCCGAGACATCCGCGGAGGAGTACACCACCGAGGCCCACTGCTTGTCCGAGCTGGTCTCCGCGATGACCTTGCCGTTCGAGTCCTTGATCTGAACGGTGCCCGTGACCGTGCTGCCCAGGGTGGCCGACACGAACGCCTGGGTGGAGCTCTCCGACGGGGTCATCGCCATGCCGGAGCTGCCGATGGCCCACAGGGTTCCGCCGGTGACGGTGAACTCGTCGTCCACATCCACGGAGCCGTTGCCGTCGTTCTCCGGGCCGTAGACGATGAGCGTGCCGCCCGAGACGTTGGCGGCCCCGTTCGAGTCGAACCCGTCGCCGCCGGCGTTGATCGTCGTGGTGCCGCCCGAGATATCAACGGCCACAGGGTTGGTGCCTGACACGTTGATGCCGTCGTCGCTCGAGGTGACCTCGACGGTGCCGCCCGCGATGGCGATGTTTTGCGCCTCGATGCCCTCGTTGGACTTCGTGACCTTGATGGTGCCGTCGGCGATGGCGACGTCGTTGAAGCCCTTGACGGCGTCGTCGCCCGCGTCGATGGTGATCGAGCCGCCACTCACGTAGACGTAGCCGCGGTCCGCGTCGGTCTCGTTGTCGGCCTTGAGTGCGTCGCCGCCCGCGGTGACGTTGACGGTGCCGTCGTAGACGATGACGTAGTCCTGCCCACGGAGGCCATCGTCAGTCGCCTCGACGGTGACGTTGCCCGAGGCGATGACCAGCCCGTCGGCGCTGTTGATGGCGTCGTTGTGGTTGCCCTTGACCGTGAGCGCCCCGCTGCCCGCGATGGTGAGGTCGCTGGCCGAATCGATGGCGGAGCTGGCCGCGTTCTCAGATGTGTCGGCGTAGCTGCTGGCGTCCGAGACAGTGTTGGTGGTGCCGTCGGCCAGCACGACGTTGACCTCGTCGGCGGCGGTCACCACGAAGGGCGAGCCGCTGGAACTGGTCAGCTCGACACCGTTCAGGATGATCTGCACGTTCTCGGTGTCGGCGTTCACGACGATCTGCCCCTCCAAGGATCCGGTCAGCCGGTAGCTGCCGCCAGAGGTGATGGTGACCGTCGAGCCGTCGATAGTGACGCCCTCGCCGTCCGAGGTAGCCGACGATCCCTTCAGCGTGACGTCGACCACGCTGGCCTCATCCACGGCGACATCGGCGTCCTGGTAGTGCGACTCCTGGTTCTCCGACATGAGCTTGCCTAGCGTCGTCGAGGTGTCCCAGTCCCCAGTCGAGGTGGTGGCCGCGGCGTTCGCGGCCGATGTGGTGGACGAGGTGGACGAGTCGGCGGCGGAATTGGTGGCCGCGCAACCGGCGAGGGTGGCCATGGCGGCGAGTCCGGCCAGAGCGAGCTTGAGTTTCTTGATCATTTCGGTATTCCTTATCGAGTCAGTTGGCGAAGTAGGTGTTGAGGGTGCGGTGCCAGCGATTGGCGGGGAGGTGGGGGCGCAGCGCGGCTAGGCCCGTGGCGTACTTAGAGATCCTTCCGGGGCGATGACCGAGCGACCACAGGTACCGGTCCATGCTCGAGGAATGGCCGGGAGATTTGGTCTCGATGATGACCAGGTCGCGGCCCACGCGTTCCCTGCCGCCGATGGTGCGCCACCTCAGGCCCTCATCCACGGTCAGCCTGGTCTGGCCGTCATGGGCGAGGAACGTGCGACGCTGGTAGCTGGTCAGTAGCGTCGGACGCAGCCACGTGGGTTCCACGTCGGGGTAGTGGCCAAGGCGGAGGCACTCGCCGATGAAGCTGTGGGTTTCGGGCGGCAGGTGGAACAGTTCCGCGGGATCGTGTGGGATGCGTCGCTTGACCGTCTTGCCGCCTTCCAGTGTCTTGACCTCCAGGAATGCCAGGTCGGTGTCGGCGTACAGGCGGGTGCGCACCTTGAACCTGAAGGTCCGGCCCCGCGCCGCCGCCAGGTACGAGTCGTAGGCGGTGGTGTCGAAGTACACCGAGTCGTATTGGAAAGTATTGAGCGAGCCGATCGTCAGGATCCGCGTCTGGCTGGGCAGCGTCGCCAAGGCCACCTCGGCGTCGGCCGCGTGCAGCGGGTACTTGCGATCGGTGCGGCGCATCAGGGCCGCGCGTGAGTTGAGTTCGTCGAGCCCGATGGGGGCGAACTGGGAGGTTACGGCGATCATCGGGCCAACTCCACCCGGAGGGCCTTGCGAGCCGCGCGACGGAAGCGCACCTCGACGAGCGTGGTGTCGGAGACGAAGTCGACGCGCTGGACGCTGGCGCCCAGTACGGTGCCCCCGAGCCTTTCCTCAAGGAGGAGCCGCAGTTGCTCGTCGTCGGTGACCGCCCGGTCCAGATTGACGATCTCGCGGCGGCTGCCGCCTCGGAAGGCCTCGGTATCCGCAGCGGCCAACACCCCCACGATGAGGGCCATGAGCAGTGGCGAGAGCCATCCCCCCAGCCCAGTGATCGAGCCGCCGAGCCCACCAAGAAGCCCGAGCGCCAAGGCGCTGAAGTAGTAGGCCACCTCGTGCTGGGCCAATTCGTCGGAGCGGAGCCGGATGATGGACAGCACACCGAACAGGCCCAACCCGAGTCCAGCCGCGATTGTCGAGGAGCTGAGGGCGGCGGAGACAGCCATTACTCCGACGTTGACGCCCAGATAGGCGACGGCGAGATCGCGTCGATGATGACGCGGCAGATAGACCGCGAAGACCAAGACGACGATGGCGACCAGGTTCGCGGCGTAGGGCAGGTAGGTGATCATTTTTCGGCTCCCAAGATTGTTTCTTGCGAGCACTATTCAGCCGCCCGAGTTTGTGAGTTTCCTGTGACGTGCCTCAGCGCGCGGTATGCACAGGTAATCCACAGATAGCGGCGTGAACCCGGGGTTTCATACCCAAGGGCTCAGCCAGCGAAGGGTGGGCGGGCGATGCCGCGGCACTGTAGGCCTGCGGGCGCGTCGTCGAGCAGGCTGCCCCATGGGCCGGGCAACTGGAACACCGAGTAGGCGGCGGTGGGGAAGTGATGCGCGTCGTTCGCGCGGTCAGCGGAGCTGACCGACGACAATTCCGCTACCAGCGCCGGAATGGTGGGGGCGTGTCCCACCACGATGAGGCCTGACACGGACTCGGGGGTCAAGGCGATGAGCCGAAGTGCCGCCGAGGGCCCCTCATCGTACAGCTCATCCAGCAGGATGGGTTCGACGCCGAGCCCCAGCGCGGAGTAGGTCTCCTGGGTGCGGGTGGCGGACGATACGAGGGCCCGGCCGATCCCTAGCGGAGCGATGGTCTTGCCCGCGTCGTGGGCGTCCTGAACTCCTCGGGGAACGAGCCGACGCGCCTTGTCGCCTCCCGGGTTGGAGTGCTCGGTCTTGGCGTGCCGCATCAGAACCAGGGTCAACATGTGCCAACCGTACCCGGGCACGCGTCCTCAATTTCACCTACGGGGTCATGGTTTCACCGCGACGATGAGGTCACGCTTGATCGACGAGTCCACCCGGTGGGCGAACCGATCCCAGTGGCCGCCTTCACACACCGAGAGTCCGGCCTCGGCCAGCATGTCGGCTAGGTCCTGTCTGGCCAGCCCGAGCGTATTCCAGGACAGCCCCAGGGCACCGCCGTGCATGAGCTGCGAGGCCCACACAGGCACCGCGGCGCGCAGAAGGCCGGCAGGGGAGCGATCTCGTCGGCCCGCGGCGCGCACGCCGGTAGCTCCGTGCGCCACGCCGTAGGGCGCGTCGGCGACGATGGCGTCGAACCGTTTACGGCCGAACAACTCGGCCGAGGCCCGGGCGTCCCCGGTGAAGGCCACCACTTGGCGTGTGCCGCTGGCCGTGGTGAGGCTGGCCTCGAACTTCTTGCCGATCGCCTTGCCTTCGCGGCGCACGGGATGCACGTCGGCGGTGTGTTTGATCCGCTTGCGCCGGAGATAGGTCTTGTAGAAGGAGACCATTTGCTCGAAGGCCTTCGCGTCGGCTTCCACGCCGTAGGCGTCGTGCCCCAGCAGTAGGGCCATCGAGAGCGTGGTGCCACGGCCAGCGAGGGGATCGAGGACCTGACGCGGCCCCGTGGGTTCGCGGGTGACGGCGGCCAGTGTCACGTTCAGCAGCAATTGGGTGAACTGCTCGTTGGTCTTGCCCTGGTACTTCGGGATGGTGACCAGGTCGTCGTCGAGTGCGTAGGGGGTAGGCAGCTCAACTGGGCGCAGCAGGCCTGCGTCCAGTTCGAACAGCGCGAAACAGGCAGACTGGGCGGCCACCGTGGCCAGATGAGTCTCGCCGAGTGGGGGCGCGGAGAAACCCAAATAGCCCACGCGCGCCAGCATCTCCTCGGCGATCTCGGTGGCGAACGCGCCCGTCAACCCAAGTTCGGCCGCGGCGAGCGGCCCGGCCTCACCGGCATAGACGCGGTTGGCCGACGGGGTGCGCAGCATGAGGTAGCGAGGCATTGGGTCAGTGTCGCACACCCATGCGAGGCTGTGACCGTGGCAAAGAGCATTCCTTGGGGACAGGCCGTAGCGGTCTTCGCGGGCGGGAGCGTTGGCACCGCGGCCAGGGCCGGGCTGCTCGGCCTCTTCACGGACCAGGCCTTGGCGCTGGCCGTAGTCAACCTCAGCGGATGCGTGGCGTTTGGCGCTCTCGCGGGCTGGTTCGGGACGAGAACCACGTGGCTGCGCACCTTCCTGGCCGTCGGCTGCGTCGCCTCCTTCACATCGTGGTCGTCGTTGGCGCTGCAGGGCATTGGGTCTCCGGCGGCAGCGGGCATGGTCGTGATCGAGACGGGATTAGGTATCGGCGCGGCCGGGGCGGGGCACATTGCCGGACGGAGGCTGGGGCGATGATCTGGCTGGCGCTCGCGGGTGGGCTCGGCGCGCTCGCGCGGGCCGGGGTGGACGCGGCGCTTGGCGCGCGGGGCGCGGCCTGGCGGGCGACGTTGGCGGTCAACCTGGCGGGTTCGTTCCTGCTGGGGCTGGGTTCGACCGCGCTTCCAGCGGGGTGGGCCGCCGTCGTCGGCACGGGCTTTTGCGGAGGACTGACCACGTTCTCCTCTGCGTGTTGGCAGTCGGCACGCGACCTAGGGCGGCGGCGGGTCGCGTGGGCCGTGACCTATGCCGCCGCCACCGTGGCGGGCTGCCTATGCGCCGCCTGGGCCGGCGTGATCCTGGGTGGCGTGCTTAGGCCAGGTTGACGTGATGGTGCTCGTAGGGGGTGCCCTTCGCCCGCTCGAATGACGCCTGGACCTCCGCCTCGGCAGCCTCGCGGCCCGTCCACGTGGCGCCCTCCACGGACTTGCCCGGTTCGAGATCCTTATACACGGAGAAGAAGTGTTCGATCTCGAGCAGCATGTGCTCGGGCACGCTGGACAGGTCGGCGATGTGGCTGCGGCGTGTGTCCGCCGTGGGCACGCACAGCACCTTGTCGTCGCCGCCCATCTCGTCGGTCATCCGGAACATCGCCACGGCGTAGCACTCGATCAGGCAGCCGGGGAATGTGGGGTCGCCTCCGATCACCATCGCGTCGAGAGGGTCGCCGTCCTGACCGAGTGTTCCCTCGACGAACCCGTAGTCGTACGGGTATTGGGTCGAGGTGAACAGGGTCCGGTCGAGGCGAATGCGACCAGTATTGTGGTCCATCTCATACTTGTTCTTCGTGCCCTTGGGAATCTCGACGGTGACGTCGAACAGGATCCGACGTCCGGGATCGACAGGGGTCACGCTCACCGGCGCTTCCTCGCTCACTGAGCCACTCCTATGATTGGGGTTGACGCCCGCCAGCCACGCGGGACTATCTGCACAATACACAAGCGGAGGATGCCGTGCGCAGTCGCAAGTCGCTCGCCGAGGTTGTGACCTCCTGGCTACTCGTCGGGCTGCTGCTGGTCGCGGGCCTTCTCGTGGTTCTTTTCCGTGCACCGGTGCTGAGCGTTGCGGGGCTTACTCGTGATGGCGCACCCAGCACCGTCGAGCCGAGTCTCTTCGAGCCCAGCGCGTCGCGGTCCGCCGCGGGCACGGGGCTGATCGAGCCCGTTTCCACCCCCGCCGAGGGGACCCTCCCCAACCGCTCCACCCTGGAGGGCCGGCTGGCCAGCCTCGACGTTTCCAAGCTGGTCAATGCGCAGAAGCAACGGGTGAGCCCGGCCTACAGCGTCGTCGACATCGCCACGGGGGAGACTGTGGCGGCGCGCTCGGATGGGGTGGCGCTCATTCCCGCGTCCAACACGAAGCTGCTCACCTCGGTGGCCGTGCTCAATCGCTTCCGGGGCGATGAGACCTTCGCCACCACCGTGGTCCAGCCCGAGAAGGGAACGATCGTGCTCGTCGGCGGGGGAGATCCCATGCTGGCCGCGGAACCCGCCTCGGACGAGGCGTACCCCAAGCCCGCCTCCACCAGGCGGCTGGCCGAGGCGACTGCGAAGGCCCTCAAGGACTCGGGGCAGACGAGCGTGTCCCTCGGCTACGACGCCTCGCTCTTTGAGGACTCCGGCTGGGCGGCGACGTGGCCGAGCCGGTACGGCAGCCAGGTGACTCGCATCTCCGCGCTCTGGGTCGACGAGGGCAAGTCGGGAACCACGCGCTCGGCCACGCCCGCGCTCGATGCCGCCAAGGTTTTCGCCACGCAACTCGAGGAATCGGGGATCACGGTCGAGGATACGATCAGTGAGAAGGGGGGATCCGGCGACGAGTTGGCACGAGTGGAGTCCTTGCCGGTGCACGTGCTCGTCGAGATGGCTATGCAGTTATCGAATAATTCCTACACGGAGGTGCTCGGTTTCCAGTTGGCCCTGGCGGACAAGCGGCCCGCCACCTTCGCCGGGTCAGCGGCCGCCATCCAGGCTCAACTGACCGACCTGGGGTTGTGGAAGACGGGTGCCCGGCTCGTTGACGCGTCCGGGCTTTCGCGTGAGAACGTGGTGACCTCGTCGATGCTCGCGGGGGCTGTGCGCACCATGGCCACGGAACCCCGGCTCAGCGTGATCCTCGACGGCCTACCCACCGCCGGCGTCACCGGCACCCTGGCGGACCGTTTCACCGACGACATCTCGAGGCCCGCCCGGGGGATCGCGCGTGCCAAGACCGGCACGCTCAACTTCGTCTCCACCCTGGCTGGGACGACGCGCACGGCCGATGGCAGGCAACTGGCCTTTGCGTTCCTCCTCAACGGGCAGACCGATGGGTGGGCCGCGAAGGTGTGGGGCGACCAGGCCGTCGGCACCGTAACCTCCTGTGGGTGCTCATGACGTATCGTCCCAACATCGATTGGGCCTTGGCCCGCGGGCTCGCTCGTCAGGTCTCGGGTCCGTTGCCCGCGGCCTCGCGCGCCGACGCGATGCGCACCGCCGCGGACCTTCGGATCACGGCCAAGCGGGCGGGGGAACTGGTCTCCGCCTTCCTTGGCCTTCCTGGGGCGGGCGCGGAGACCGTGCGCGTGGTCGACTGGGATTCCTGGGCCAAGGCCATTGAGGGCATGGCGGAGACACTCATGGCGGAGCTGCCAGAGAGACGATCGACGCTGAGCCGGTGCATCCGCGGCATCGGCGGCGCTGCTGTGGTTGGCGCGGTGCTGGGCAGGGTTAGTGTCCGGCTGCTCGGCCAATACGACGGGCTCACGGGTGATGTGCTGTACCTCCTCGCCCCCACCGTCGTCGACCATGAACGTCGGCTTGGGTTGGTCCCGGCCGACTTCCGGCTCTGGGTGGCCCTGCACGAGCAGACTCATGCCGCCCAGTTTCAGCGGGCCCCATGGCTGCGTGGCTTCCTTCTCGACCACCTCGCGATCCTGCTTGACGACGACGCCAGCCTCATCGAGGGCCTCCGCGGCTGGGCAGATACCCGGGACCTCACGTCCTTCGCCACATCGCGTGCCGCCCGCGGCACCCTCACCTCGGTCGTCGCGGCAATGACGTTCCTGGAAGGCCATGCGGACTACGTCGCCGACGCGGCGGGCGCGCCCCACATCGGCTCCCTCCGAACTCTGCGCAGAACCTTCGAGCGGGGCAATAAGCCGAACCTCCTCGGCCGTGTCGCTGGAGTCCTCGACAAGTCGGCCCAATACCGCGACGGCTTGGCATTTTGCCGCGGAGTCGCCGCCGCGCGAGGCCGCGGCGCCCTTGACGCCGCCTTCAGCTCGCCCGAGACCCTGCCCACGGCGGAAGAATTGACCGTCCCGCACGCATGGATCGAGCGGATCCATGGCTAAGCGCGAACTGGGTCCGGCCGCGCTACGGGTGGCGCAGGCCGTCGCAGCGCGTCTCCCTCAAGAGGACTTCGTGGTTGGCTGCTCGGGTGGCGCGGATTCCGTCGCGCTCACCCTCGGGGCTCAGTGGGCGGTCCGGCGCAAAGGCACCACGTTTCGCGCCCTCATCGTCGACCACGGGCTCCAGGGAGGCTCTGCACAGGTCGCCCAGGCCGTGGCGGCGAGCCTGGAGGAACGCGGCATCGATGCCCACGTGGTGGCTGTCGACGTGAATACCGGATCCGACGGGGTGGAGGCCGCGGCCCGGGACGCCCGGCTGGCCGCGCTGGAGGAAACAGGCCGGCCGGTGCTCCTAGGCCATACCCTCGACGACCAGGCCGAGAACGTGCTGTTGGGGCTGCTGCGCGGCTCGGGCGCCCGCTCGTTGGCGGGAATGGCCGAGGAACGCGGCCCATTCATCCGTCCTCTCCTAGGGTTGCGTCGTACCGACACCGTGGCTGCCTGCCACGACTGGGGAGTCACACCGTGGCACGATCCCATGAACGAGGACACCGCCTACTCCCGGGTCCGGACCCGTCGTCTCCTGGGTCTGATCGGCGATGAGCTGGGCCGCGACGTGGCCCCCGCCCTCGCTCGCACGGCAGGGCTGCTGAGGGCGGACGCCGACCTCCTCGACCAGATGGCCGCCGAGCTTGTGCCCGACCCGCGCCAGCCCGCCGTGGCGGTGGCAGCGTCCTTGCCTGACGCGATCCGTGGCCGGGTCCTCCATCGCTTTCTGAGTGCTCACGGCGTGGAACCCACCCACGCGATGGTGGCCTCCGTCGACGCGTTGCTGACCCATTGGCGCGGGCAAGGGCCTCTCGCCATGCCCGGAGGAGCCGTCGCGAGACGCGATGGGTATTTGTGGTTCGACCAGAAGGACACTGTCTGAGTCTGGTCACCGGCACCGCCGACAGTCGCTAGGCTCGAGGCCGTGGAAGCTGCTGACGTTGCTCAAGACCTGGATAAGGTGCTGTTCACCGCCGCCGAGATCGCGGCTCGTATCGAGGAGGTCGCCGCCGAGATCGACGCCGACTACGCAGGCCGCGAGGTGCTGCTGGTTGGCGTGCTCAACGGGGCAGTCATGGTGATGAGCGATCTCCAACGCGCGATGCGCAGCCATGTGGAGATGGACTGGATGGCCGTGTCCAGCTACGGCGCGGGAAGCCAGTCGAGCGGAGTGGTGCGCATCCTCAAGGATCTGTCCATCGACATCGAGGGCCGCGACGTGGTGGTGGTGGAGGACATCATCGACACGGGCCTGACGTTGAGCTATCTCATGAGCAACCTGGCTTCTCGTGGGCCGGCCAGCCTTGAGATCATGACCATGTTCCGTAAGCCCGACGCCGCCAAGATGGAGGTGCCGGTCAAGTACGTGGGTTTCGAGATTCCCAACGAGTTCGTCGTGGGCTACGGCCTCGACTTCGCCGGGCGCTACCGCAACCTGCGCGACGTGGGAACCCTGGCCAAACACGTCTACACCTGATCGGCCCGGCTTTTCGCTGTTCGGGCGAGGTTGGGCCGCGCTGGTAAAGTCGGCTCGACCGTCGCAACAGCAGGAAGCACTCAATTGCAGAAGTTCTTCAAGAGCCCCTTCGCCTGGATTCTCATCAGTGTGCTCTTCGTCATGATCGGCATGCAGTTGTTGAGCAGCGTGACGGGCTTCCAATCCGTATCCACCTCCGAGGTGCTGGGGGTGATCAACGGCAACGACAAGCTGCGCAAGGTAACCCTGATCGACGGGGAACAGCAGATCCAGGTCACCAAGGAGGACGGCTCGCGCATCCAGGCCGTATGGGTCGGCAACCAGGTCGATGACATCGTCAAGCGCCTCGATCAGCGCAAGAGCGACGGCACGATCGAGGAATGGGTGGGCACCAACCCGTCGCCAGGCCTGTTGCAGACCCTCCTCTACACCGGGCTGCCGTTCCTCATCATGATCTTGCTGTTCTTCTGGATCATGCGGTCCATGTCCGGAGGGGGCACCGGAGGGCCCCTGTCGTTCGGCAAGTCCAAGGCCAAGCTCATCACCAAGGACATGCCCAAGACCACCTTCACCGACGTCGCCGGCGCCGATGAGGCCGTGGAGGAACTGGAAGAGATCAAGGAGTTCCTCGCCGAACCCGCCAAGTTCCAAAAACTCGGCGCGAAGATCCCCAAGGGCGTGTTGCTCTATGGCCCGCCCGGGACGGGAAAGACGCTCTTGGCACGCGCCGTCGCGGGCGAGGCGAACGTACCGTTCTTCTCCATCTCCGGCTCTGACTTCGTCGAGATGTTTGTCGGCGTCGGCGCCTCCCGCGTGCGAGACCTGTTCAACCAGGCCAAGGAGAACGCGCCCGCCATCATCTTCATCGACGAGATCGACGCCGTGGGGCGGCACCGAGGCGCCGGCATGGGCGGCGGGCACGATGAACGAGAGCAGACCCTCAACCAGCTCCTCGTGGAGATGGACGGCTTCGACGTGCGCGGCGGCGTGATCCTCATCGCCGCCACCAACCGCCCCGACGTGCTGGACCCGGCGCTGCTGCGGCCCGGTCGCTTCGACCGGCAGATCGGCGTCGAGGCGCCCGACGTCGACGGACGCACCCACATCCTGCAGGTGCACGCCAAGGGCAAGCCGCTCGCCAGCGACGTCGACCTCGCCTCCATTGCCCGCCGCACTCCCGGGTTCTCCGGCGCCGACCTCGCCAACGTCCTGAACGAGGCCGCGCTGCTGGCCGCGCGCCAGAACCAGGACATGATCCGCCAGAGCCAACTCGACGAGGCCATCGACCGCGTCATCGCCGGTCCCCAGAAGCGCACCCGGCTCATGAACGACCGCGAGCGTCTCATCACTGCCTACCACGAGGGTGGCCACGCGCTGGTCGCCGCGGCCATGCCCGGCAACGACCCGGTGCAGAAGGTCACCATCCTGCCCCGCGGCCGCGCCCTCGGGTACACCATGGTGATGCCGGACGCGGACAAGTACTCCCGCACTCGCGCCGAGCTGCTCGACCAGTTGGCTTACATGATGGGCGGGCGCGCCGCGGAGGAACTGGTGTTCCACGACCCCACCACGGGCGCCGCGAACGACATCGAGAAGGCCACCAAGGCGGCGCGTGCGATGGTCACCCAATACGGCATGAGCGAGCGAGTGGGTGCCGTCAAGCTCGGCGGGGGAGACTCCGAGCCGTTCCTGGGCATGCGGGGCACCGACTCCACGCAGGACTACTCCGAGTCGATGGCTGCGGTCATCGACGAGGAGGTGGCCGCGCTCATCCACACCGCCCACCAGGAGGCCTTCGACGTCCTAGAGGAGAACCGCGACGTGCTCGACGAGTTGGTGCGCCAGCTCTTCGAGAAGGAGACCCTCGGCAAAGCCGAAGTGGCGGAGGTGTTCAAGCCCCTCCGGCGCCGCGACAAGCGTCCTGCCTGGACCGGCTCGGACGCCCGGGTGCCCTCCGCTGTTCCCCCCGTCGAGGTGCCACCCTCGCCCACGGAACCGCCCGGACTTCCCCAGCCGGGGCCCGGCTTCGAACACCAGCCGCCCAACCCGGGGTGGGCTCCGCCGAGCACTCCTCCGAGTCTCTGACGTGGCGGTCGATCAACGGCGCGTCGCCGCCGCCGTGCGCGAGTTGCTTCTGGCTATCGGTGAGGATCCGGACCGCGAAGGGCTCCGGGACACCCCCGAGCGAGTTGGCCGTGCCTGGACCGAATTGGTGGCGGGGTACAGCGCTGATGTCGAGGAACTGTTAGGTACCACGTTCGACATCGCCCACCAGGAGTTGGTCCTAGTCAAGGACATTGAGTTGCTCTCCACCTGCGAGCATCATCTGCTGCCCTTCACGGGGGTGGCCCACGTCGGCTACATTCCCTCGCCCGATGGGAGAGTGACGGGGCTATCGAAGCTGGCCCGTCTCGTCGAGTTGTACGGCCGTCGGCTTCAGGTGCAGGAGCGGCTCACCTCGCAGATCGCCGATGCCCTCGTCGAGCATCTCGGGGCACGCGGAGTCATCGTCGTCATTGAGGCTGAACACACCTGTATGACCATGCGCGGGGTGCGCAAGCCCGGCAGCCGGACGGTGACCTCGGCGGTGCGGGGGTTGTTGCGGTCCCCGGCCACCCGCGCCGAGGCGATGAGTCTCATCCTCGGGCGTTGATATGCAAACGCCCTCTACGCTGATCATGGGCGTACTCAACGTGACGCCCGACTCGTTCTCCGACGGAGGATGCTATCTCGCCCCCGAGGTGGCGGTGGCCCACGCCAAGGCCATGGTGGCCGCGGGCGCCGCGATCGTCGACGTCGGCGGGGAGTCCACCCGGCCGGGAGCGCAGAGGGTCGACGCGGAGGAGGAGCTTCGGCGGGTCCTCCCCGTCGTGCGTGCCCTAGCCGAAGCCGGCATCACAGTCTCCGTCGACACCATGCGCGCCGTGGTCGCGGATGCGTGTCTAGGCGCCGGGGCCAGAATCATCAACGACGTCTCCGGTGGGCAAGCCGACCCGGACCTGTTCGCCGTCGTGGCCCGCGGTGGCGCCGACCTCGTCATCATGCACTGGCGAGGCCATTCCGCCACGATGCAGCAGCGGGCCACCTATCACGACGTGGTGGGGGACGTGGCCGCGGAGGTGGCGGCCCAGCGTGACCTGGCTGTCGCGGCGGGCATCGTCCCCGAGCGGATCATCCTGGATCCCGGCCTGGGGTTCGCCAAGTCGTGGGACCACAACTGGGAGTTGCTGCGTCACATCGACCGGTTTCAGGCGTTGGGACACCGCGTGCTGGTGGGCGCCTCCCGCAAGGCGTTCCTCGGCGGCCTATTGGACGGGCGTGACCCGCGAGGCCGGGACGGGGCGACCGCTGCGGTGAGTTTCTGGTGTGCCCAACGCAGAGTGTGGGCGGTGCGTGCCCACGATGTGGCCGCCCAGGCCGACGCCATCAAGGTCGCGAGCCGCCTGTCCCCGTAGCGGCGCCCATTGTCTGGTGCGGTAGGGTTCGGGTGTTGAAGTCAGAAAGGAGGTGCGTCATAGACCGGATCTCGCTGACTGGAATCCAGGCGAGGGGATTCCATGGCCATCTCCCCGAGGAACGCACACTTGGCCAGGTGTTTATCGCCGACATCACCTTGGATCTGTGCCTCGACACCATCAGCGATGACTTGGCGGATACCGTCAATTACGCCGAGATCGCGGATGCGGTCGAGGAGGAACTCGCTGGCGAACCTTGTCGCCTCATCGAGACGCTGGCCGGACGGATCGCCCGGCGTTGTCTCGCGTATGCCGCAGTGGACAGCGTCACCGTCACCGTCCACAAACCTCAGGCGCCCCTCTCGCAGAGGTTCGCCGATGTTGCCGTCACTATCAGCAGGAGTAGACATGAGTAACGGTCCATTCGAGATCGACGTCGACACCTTGGGCAACCTTCGTCCCATCTCGAAGGTGGTGCTGAGCCTCGGATCGAATCAGGGAGATTCGGCGGCGATCCTGCAGGAGGCCGTCGATTACTTGGCCGAAACCCCAGACCTCATGCTGGTGGAGGTGTCGCCCGTCTACCAGACCAAACCCGTGGGAGAGCACCTCGACCAGCCCGACTTCCTCAATCTCATCGTCGTGGCCGAGTCCACTCTTGAGCCGTTGACCATTCTTGATCGCGCGCAGGCCATCGAAGACAATTTTGGCCGCACCCGGGATGTGCGTCACGGCCCCCGCACACTCGATATCGACGTGGTCATGGTGGGCAAACGAGTCTCCGAGGAGGGCATCGAGTTGCCCCATCCCCGGGCACACGAGCGGGCATTCGTGCTCGTGCCGTGGCTCGACGTCGATCCCAATGGGGAGATTGCGGGCCATGG
Source organism: Arachnia sp. (assembly GCA_041854805.1). Lineage (GTDB taxonomy): Bacteria > Actinomycetota > Actinomycetes > Propionibacteriales > Propionibacteriaceae > Arachnia. The sequence continues at coordinate 6,550 of JBHADA010000034.1, read as the reverse complement.
CCGTATCGACGAATTACTCGACGAAGTTGACGTCAGTACCGTCGCCCGCCGAGACGATGTCGTCATTACCGCGAACACGGGATTTTGAGCGATCGACCCAAACTGGGGCTGACCACCGGTAGGCAGGCCGTCATCGCCGTGGCGGCCGGAGCGCTGCTGTGCCTGATCGGTTTGGCCACGCTCGACGCGCTGGGCCAGTTCCGCCCGTGGTGCCGTGGTCGGTGGCGATTGTCTTGACCGTCTTGGCCATCGCCGTGGTTATCTACGCCCGGTTCCTTTCGCAGCGCATCAATGAGCGGCGGGTCTCGCCCCAGGAATCCCTGGCGGCGCTCAGCGTGGGCAAGTCGATGCTTATGACGGGCGCGTCGTTCGCGGGCGCGCATGTGGTCTACGTCATGCGCTTCATGCAGCACCTCAATGCGCCATTGCCATCCGCTCGGGTGATTCAAGGCACGGCTGCGGTGATTGCCGCCTTGCTGTTGGCGGGGGCAGGAGCCTTGTTGGAACGGGCCTGCCTGGTGAAGGGCGATGACGACGAACAAGGCGGCAGCGAGACGGGAGAGCCAGAACCGGCCTGATGGCGACGAAATTGAGGAAATCGCGCTCCGACACGCCGGGTTAGTGGGCCCAAGGAACCGAATGCGCCCCTAGACTGTCGCCCATGGGTGGACGACGTGGAACAAAGCAGTCGCATGAGCGCACCATCGCGCTGACGATCCTAACCGTTGGGACCGTGGCCGCACTAGCCTCAATGCTGGGTGACGTGTGGGCCCTCCGTGCAGGGGTCGTGGTCGCGATCCTGATGGCCTTCGCCGCAGTGTTCGTGGTGTGGCGTCAATTGACAACGGAACGAGCCTGGCACGCGGAGGAGATGAAGCACGAGATGGACCTGCGCGCCAAGCAGGCCACCCGGCATCACAACGAGTCCGTGGCCATGATCGAGCGGTACAACGCCCGCGCCGAGAACCTGCGTTCCGTGATCGCGAAGCTGCGCAGCCAATTGGCGGCCGCCCGCTCCGAGCTGAGCACCATGCGCGGTAATGCCGCATGGCTGCGCGGCGAGGTGGCCGAACGCCAGGCGCGTATCGAGGCGCTGGAGAAGCAGATTGCCGAGTTGGAGGCGGAGGACACCGCCAACATCGTCGAGATGCCGCGGCCGGAACTCAGCCCCAGCATCCAAGACATCTGGGGCGCGGACGAGCACCCCACGATGGTCAACCTGGCCAAGCTCAAGCTGGATCTGCTTGAGGACGAGGACATCGTCCAACACCAGGTTGGCTGATCCACGCACCCAAAGCCACTCGCAGGCCCCGCCATATTGGCGGGGCCTGCTGCTTTTGATCGTGCTATTTGTCTGCGTCGCTGGCGGTATAGCCGATCGACGCGATGGCGTCGGCGAGTGAATCGAGGGGGACGCCCACGAGCGCCTGCTCCAAGGCCGACAGATTGGCCAGGGAAGGGGTGCGCAGTCCCAGCCGCCACGGCGTCTGCCCGCCTCGTGACACCAGAAGACACGACGCGATTCCCCATGGGGCCTCCACCTCGCCGGCGTGGTCACCCTCGGGCACCTTGAGGCGTCTGGCGAGACGCACGGCGACGTCGCCTGGGGTCTCGTCGACGAGACGACGCGCTGCCTGAATCATCTCGATGCTGGCGTCGAGTTCGTCGAGTAAGACTTCGAAACGGGCCTCGGCGTCGCCTGCCTTCCGCAGTGCCGCCGCGCGGTAGAGGGAGTCGTAGGCGAGATAACCCGAGGCTCTCCGATCCAGATTGAGGCCGCAGGCGCGGCCGATAGGGCCCGAAAGACCGTAGGCCAAACACATCTCGCGGCCGATCGTGGCCAAACCCGAAAACCGCTTGGTGGCGGCAAGACGCGTCCGGAGAGCCTGCGCCAAACGTGAGGCGTCGTCGAGAAGGGGCGTCAAGGCATCGAGCCAACCCTCTGGCGCGTCTGCAGAGAGGCCGCCGATCCGCACCAGCATGGGATGGATTCTATTGCCACTCCATGCCAACAGGGCTTGGCGTAGGCGTTCGATCCAGTCCCACAGGGAGTCGCTCAGCCGATCGTCCGCGAGATGGCTCAGGAAACCCATATGGGAGTGCAACCGGAATAGCTCGGCCAGCAATGTGCGCAACGGGACTGAGCGAACAGCGGGGGACAGTCGCATTGCCTCCTCGACCGTGAGGGTCACCAGCAACTCCCCGCTAAACGCCGACCACCAATCGTGCCGGTCGGCCAGCATGATTGCCGAGCGATAGTCGCGCACCTCGAACAGCTTCTCGGCCGCGCGGTGAGCGTAGCCAGTGCTCACATGAGCTGAGCGGATGGTCGAGTGGGCAGAAGCGATATCGATGCGAATCAGCCCGGCGGCGCTGGGGTGGCGCGGTCCCAATGAAATGTGGTGGTGTCCCGGCAGGCCCAACCCGCCGATCGTCAATTGAGTAGTTTGAATCATTGCCTAGGATTCGGTCTAAGATGAACGATGTTTGTTCTAGTGTGGCATGAAGCAATAACACACTGCTGACAGAAAGGGGCCATCCATGGCGCGCACTATTCAGGTGATCCTCACCGATGATCTCGACGGCTCCGCCGACGCTCAACCGGTGACCTTCGCATTCCAGGGAGTCGAGTACTCCATCGACCTAGGCGACTCGAACTTCGCCAAGCTCAACGACGCTCTCGCGCCGTTTATCGCGAAGGCCGAGCGGACCAGCCGTCGTCGGAAGACGAAGGCTTCCACGGGGCCGAAGGTCGACACGACGGCGGTCCGGGTGTGGGCACGCGACAATGGGCACCAGGTGTCCGACCGCGGCCGTATCCCGGCGGAGATCATGGCGGCCTACGAGGCCGCAACCAAGGCCTGATCAACCTGTTGAGGGCCCGGCGGGCGCCACTGTGCATCCCGCCGGGCCCTCATGGTTCGCTGGGGGAGGAACGTGGATACTTTGTTCGGCTGTCCGCGTTAGTAAGCTTGGAACGACCGGCGGCGCCCAGCGGCGATCGGTCTGGAGAGGAAAGAAGCTTATGTTCGAGAGGTTCACGGACCGCGCCCGGCGGGTCATCGTCCTAGCGCAGGACGAGGCCAAGCTGCTCAATCACAACTTCATCGGTACCGAGCATCTTCTGCTTGGCCTCATCCACGAGGGTGAAGGCGTGGCCGCCAAGGCCTTGGAGCAACTCGGTATCGCGCTGGAGGCTGTGCGCGAACAGGTAGAGGAGATCATCGGCCAGGGACAGCAGGTGCCTACGGGGCACATCCCGTTCACGCCGCGTGCCAAGAAGGTGCTGGAGCTCTCGCTGCGCGAGGCGCTTCAGATGAACCACAACTACATCGGTACCGAACACATCCTGCTTGGCCTCATCCGCGAGGGTGAGGGCGTGGCGGCTCAGGTGCTGATCAAACTGGGCGCGGACCTGGGGCGTGTGCGCTCCACAGTGCTGCAGCTCATCACCGGGTACCAGGGGCGTGAGGCCTCCATGGCCGGTGCCCCGGAGGCCGGCCCGGAGAAGTCCACCTCGCAGGTGCTCGACCAGTTTGGCCGCAACCTGACGCAGGCCGCGCGCGAGAATCAACTCGACCCAGTGATCGGGCGCAGCCACGAGATCCAGCGGGTCATGACGGTGCTCAGCCGCCGAACCAAGAACAACCCGGTGCTGATCGGTGAGCCCGGCGTCGGCAAGACCGCCGTCGTGGAGGGCCTGTCGCAGGCCATCGTCCGCGGCGACGTGCCGGAGACCCTGCGAGACAAGCAGATCTACACGCTGGATTTGGGGGCCCTGGTGGCCGGCTCGCGCTACCGCGGCGACTTCGAGGAACGCCTGAAGAAGGTCCTCAAAGAAATCAAGACCCGCGGCGACATCATGCTGTTCATCGACGAGATCCATACCCTCGTCGGGGCGGGCGCTGCGGAGGGCGCCATCGACGCCGCGAGCATCCTCAAGCCGATGCTTGCCCGCGGCGAACTGCAGACCATCGGCGCCACCACGCTGGACGAATACCGCAAGCACATCGAGAAGGACGCCGCCCTGGAGCGACGCTTCCAGCCCATCCAGGTGGCCGAGCCGTCGGTGGACTTGACCATCGACATCCTCAAGGGCCTGCGCGATAGGTACGAGGCGCATCACCGCATCACCATCACCGACGAGGCGCTCGCCGCTGCGGCCACGATGGCGGACCGCTACATCCAGGACCGGTTCCTTCCCGACAAGGCCATCGACCTGATCGACGAGGCCGGTGCCCGGCTGCGAATCCAGCGCATGACCGCGCCGCCGGACCTACGCGAGTTCGACGACGCCCTAGCGGCCAACAAGCTGCAAAAGGATGCCGCGATCGACGCCCAAGACTTCGAGCTGGCGGCCCGGTTGCGCGATGAGGAGCAGAAGCTGCGGGCCCAGCGGGCCGAGAAGGAGGAGGCCTGGAAGCAGGGCGACTCCGACATCCCGGCCGTCGTCGGCGAGGAGGAGATCGCAGTGGTGCTTTCCGGCTCCACCGGCATCCCCGTGTTCAAGCTGACGGAGGAGGAGTCGCAGCGACTGCTGCGGATGGAAGAGGAACTCGGCAAGCGTTATATCGGGCAGGAAGATGCCGTCAAGGCATTGTCTCGGTCGATCCGGCGCACCCGTGCGGGTCTTAAGGACCCGAAGCGTCCCAGCGGATCCTTCATCTTCGCTGGGCCCTCCGGCGTGGGTAAGACCGAACTGACCAAGGCGCTGACCGAATTCCTCTTCGGAGACGAGGATGCTCTCATCACGCTCGACATGAGCGAGTATTCGGAGAAGCACACCGCCTCTCGTATGTTCGGCTCCCCGCCGGGATACGTCGGCTACGAGGAGGGCGGCCAGCTCACGGAGAAGGTACGGCGCAAGCCCTTCTCAGTGGTGCTGTTCGATGAGATCGAGAAGGCCCATCCAGACATCTTCAACTCGCTGCTGCAAATCCTCGACGAAGGACGTCTCACCGACGCCCAAGGCCGCGTAGTGGACTTCAAGAACACCGTCATCGTCATGACGACGAACCTCGGCTCCCGCGATATCAGCAAGGGCACCGGGCTTGGGTTCTCCAAGGCCGGCGATGAGGAGTCGAGCTACGAGCGGATGAAGGCGAAGGTCTCCGACGAGTTGAAGCAGCATTTCCGGCCGGAGTTCCTCAACCGCGTCGACGAAGTGGTGGTGTTCCACCAGCTCACCCAGTCCGATATCGAGCGGATCGTAGACCTCATGGTGGCGCAGATCGAGTCTCGTCTTAAGGACAAGGACATGGGTATTGAACTCACGCCCGCAGCCAAGACACTCATTGCCAAGCGAGGTTTCGATCCGGTGTTGGGCGCTCGCCCGCTGCGGCGCGCCCTGCAACGCGATATCGAGGACGTCTTGGCGGAGAAGATCTTGTTCGGCGAGATTTCCTCTGGCCAGATCGTGCAGGTGGACGTGGCCGATTCCGAGGACGTGCTGCCGTTCAAGTTCACCGGAGTCGCTAAGAGCGAGGTGCCGGAGACGATCGAGTTGGGCGAATAGTCTTCCGCGTTCACGACCCTGACTCGCGACCCCCTGAGCCGTCAGGCCAGGGGGTCGTGGCGTTCCCGCGGCTCACGCGACGCCCTCCTCGCCGATGCGATGCGCCGGGCAACCGTGACGGTCGAGCCCAGCGCCACCGCGGCCAAGACGACGCCCAGGACCGCGTCTGGGGCGCCGAGGCCGACGGCGACGAGTCCGGCCAGCGTCAGGGCCAGCCGTTCGGTGCGCTCGCACGGGCCCTGTCCTGCGGGCCAGCCCTCGGCCTCCGCCCGGGCTCGGGCATAGGAGACCAGGAACCCAAGCGCCAAGGCAGCTAGTGACACGGCCTGGATCCACGGCGTGCCCGCGGCCCACAGGACGAGGCCGGAGAAGAGAGCCGCGTCGGCGACCCGGTCCAAGGTCGAGTCGAGGAACGCGCCGAAGCGGGATTCGCCGCCGGAGAGGCGGGCCATGGTTCCGTCCAACCCGTCACCAAGAAGGAAGAAGGCGATCACGCCCGCACCGATGAGAAGATGCTTGGTGGGCAGCAAGGCCAGCGAACCGATCGACACGCCGAGGGTCCCGGTGACGGTGACGGCGCCAGGGGACAGGCCGAGACGCAGCAGGAACCAGGCCAGAGGGGTGAGGGCCCGTCCATAGGCCCCGCGCAGTGTCGAGAGCATCATCCGGGCACGACGGCGCCGCCAACGAGACGCACCCGCACAGAATCGGCGTGCACCCGTCCGGGCGACGCGAAGACGGCGTGCTGGCCGCCGGGGAGGACAACCTCCACCTCGACCGCGTCCTTGGTCAACGACTGATTCGCCACGCGCACCTCCACGCCGCTCTCGTCCAGGACGAGGGATGCAGGGCCAATCCCTAGGACCGTCCCGTTGGGCAGCGTCGCGGCCCAGCCGAGGGCCTGGGCCTCGGCCTGAGTGAGGAAGGCGCGAAACCCGAGGAAGACGGCAAGGTCACGGCTCGCCGGGCGCGCGCGAAGCTCCTCGGGCGGGCCGCTCTGGAGCACACGACCGTTCGCTAAGACGGCCACCCGGT